>JAGBAZ010000004.1 GCA_018110905.1 Oscillospiraceae bacterium | reverse complement strand
CGTTATATCCTAATTTGTGTTCTCGCATATCCAGTATAGCACTTATCTTTAATTCTGCACTATATCTTTTCTGCTCTTCTCCTCTTTTTGCCATAAAAATATGCACCTCCAAAAGTGTCTAACTTTTGGGGTGCATATCAATCGGGCGGCTGTTTTTGTTTTTAATTCAATTAAAGTTCTTTTTTCCAAAGGCCGTGAAGGTTGCAATATTCATAAACAGCAACGGGTTCATCGTCAGCAACTTCAAATTTTGCTTCGGGTGCTTCGCCTGCTTCAAGATATTTGATCTGGAAACCTTTTTTGGTTTCAAGAAGGATCCATTCAATATGGTGTTCCGGAAGCATCGGGTGGGTAACTTCGCCGATTTTTACAAGAACAGTGTTTTCTTTTACTTCAACAGCGGGAACGTGTTTTTCCTGTGCGGCATCTACGGAACCGGGAATGAGTTCTGTTTTGTTAAGAGTTCCGTTTTGTTCTCCAAGGTTAAGAAGAATTTTGTCGCAGCTTTCGCATTTATAAATTTTCATGGGGCAATCTCCTTTACTAAAAAATTTTTATTCTTCACACTCAACAACGCCGATAGGTCCGACAATAGGAAGCGGATCTACGCCGAGGCGGGTGTAATAATCGGAAAGAGCGGATTTTACTGCCTGTTCCGCAAGAACAGAGCAATGGATTTTAACTGCAGGAAGACCGTCGAGAGCTTCAACAACCGCTTTGTTGGTAAGTTTAAGAGCATCGTCGATGGATTTTCCTTTGATCATTTCGGTTGCCATGGAACTTGTCGCAATTGCGGCGCCGCAGCCGAAAGTTTTGAATTTTACGTCAACGATAATGCCGTTTTCGATTTTAAGATACATTTTCATAATATCGCCGCATTTTGCGTTGCCGACTTCGCCGATGCCGTTTGCATCTTCGATTTCGCCGACGTTGCGGGGATTTGAAAAATGGTCAAATACTTTTTCAGAATATAACATTTGTTTTTCCTCCGATTTTATGCAAGGGTTTTATTTCATCATGGTTACTTTTTTGTTTTCGCCCTTCATCATGGCTTCCCAAAGGGGGCTCATTGCGCGAAGTCTTTCGACAATTCCGGGAAGAACTTCGAGAATATAATCAACGTCTTCTTCTGTGGTTTCGTCGGAAAGACTGATTCGGAGAGAACCGTGGGCGGTTTCGTGAACAAGGCCAAGCGCAAGAAGAACGTGGCTTGGGTCAAGAGAACCGGAAGTACATGCGGAACCGGAACTTGCGCAGATTCCGAGCATATCAAGGCTTAAAAGAAGGCTTTCGCCTTCGATTCCTTCAATGGAAATGTTTACGTTTCCGGGAAGGCGTTTTTCTCTGTCGCCGTTAAGGCGGGTGTGTTCGATTTTAAGAATGTTGTCGATGAGCTTATCACGGAGGATTTTGGTTTTTGCTCCGCGTTCTTCAATGTTTTCGCTTGCGATCTGCATTGCTTTAGCAAAGCCCATGATTGCCGCAACGTTTTCGGTGCCGGCACGTTTTCCGCGTTCCTGACCGCCGCCGTCGATAAGATTGGGAAGAACTACGCCTTTTCTTACATAAAGAAGTCCTACGCCTTTCTGGGCGTGGATCTTATGTCCGGAAAGGGAAAGCATATCTACGTTAAGTTCGTTGACATCGATTTTAACGTGGCCCATGGCCTGAACAGCATCGGTATGGAACCAGATTTTGTGTTCGCGGCAGATTTTTCCGATTTCGGCGATGGGCTGAATGGTTCCGATTTCGTTGTTTGCGAACATGATTGAAACAAGACCGGTGTCGGGACGGATTGCTGCTTCAACGTCCTCGGGTTTTACGATTCCGTTTTCATAAACCGGGAGATAGGTCACCTCAAAACCCTGTTTTTCAAGAGCCTTGCAGGTATGGAGAATTGCGTGGTGTTCAAAAACGGAAGTGATTATATGTTTTTTTCCTCTTTTTGAAAGAGTCTGCATGGCGCCTTTAAGCGCCCAGTTATCGGATTCGGAACCGCAGGAAGTGAAATAAATTTCGTTCGGTTCCGCGCCGATAACGGCTGCCACATCTTCGTGGGCTTTTTTAAGAGCCCAGCCTGCCTCGCGGCCTTTAGAATATATGCTGGAAGCGTTGCCGTAGCCTTCGGTAAGCCAGGGCATCATCGCATCGAGAACTTCTTTGGAGATGGGAGTCGTTGCGGCGTTATCCACATAGACAAAACGTTTTTCCAAATTCGTTTTCCTCCTTAAAAAATTAAAGCATTGTTTTTTCCGAGATTTATATTATACCATTTTTGTAGGAATTGCAATATGTATTTGATAATATTTCCAAAATATTTAAAAATATACTTAAAAATGTCTACTTTAATAAAAGAAATGGCTTTCGTCGGGGGTGAAAAGACGGATAAGCGACAAATGCTGTGACAAAAAACGGGCGCACAAAAGTGCGCCCGTACAGTGTTTTTAATGAATCATACTTTTATAATTTTTGTGGTATATGCTATCCCGCATTTTCCCGGTTTAGGAACACCGAGCTGCCAGAGGTTTTCCGCTTTTGATTCAAGCTTTGCAAAAACAGCCGCCGTTTCGGAAGTTTTTTCAAGATCCGCGAGAGATGCGGAAACCGGAAGAGCGCACCCGGCGGTTTTTGCCTCTTTGAGCACCGCAGCACCGGTTTCGTTCATTCCGAGCACGCGGATATAAGGAAGCTTTACTTCTTTGAGCACAGAGGAATCAAGCCCCAAAAAAGCCCCGGCAACAATGCGTTTAACTCTGCTCATGGCGTAGCGTTTTGTCTTTATCGAAAGATAGAGTTCATCAAGGCAAGTTGCTTCCTGAACGGCGTCAAAAACCCGATGATAAAGCCCTTCCGCGGCGCAATCGGGAACTTTTTTGAAGTCATCTTCGTCCATGGTTCTGAGGACCGCAAGCACCGCCGGTTCGATTTTTTTCTCGCTGAAAGGAAGTTTTCCTTCCCGGAAATCCTGCGCCAGAAGCTCATAGCATTTATACGGAACAAATGGAAAAATATCTTCCGGTTCGGAAAAAGTCCTGAGGTAGGTTGCGGAAGCCATTCCGCTTTTGAGCACGGCGGCTTCGCCGTGTCCTGCGCCGTATCTTTTTACTGTTTCCGGTCTGATTTTGCTGCCAAGACGGAGCAGCCATTTGCAGTATTCCGCACCAAGGGTATCGTTCGGATTTGCCGCAACAGAAGCAAGTTCCGGCGCAAGTTTTTTTGCGGCAATTTCCCTTGCAGAAGCGGAAGAAACCCCTTCAGAAAGGGATTTTTTATATTCTTCAATAAAGTCTTCACGCTCGAAAAGTTTTGCAAAATCCATTATTTTTTCTGCATCTCCGCTTTCGCTTCCGAAGCTGAGCACATCGACACAGCCAAGAGCATCAAGGACCGAAATTCCGCCTTCGGCAAATTTTTCCGCGGAACCGACGGCATAGGAAACCGGCATTTCGAGCACAAGATCCGCACCGCAGAGAAGCGCCGCTTTTGCCCTTGTGTATTTTGAGCACCAGGCCGGTTCACCCCTTTGGGTGAATTCTCCGCCCAGCACAACAACAATCGCTTCTGCTCCGGCTTCCCGGGTTTTTCTTATCTGATAAGCGTGACCGTTGTGAAAAGGGTCATATTCCGCTATGATTCCTGCAATTTTCATTCATTCTTCCTCCGTTTTTGCAAAGAAAAGCACAAATTCATCAACTTTTTAACGTTATTTCCTTGCAATTTGCGTTCTAATGTAATAATATATAATTGTCACCCGAATGTCAATGAAGGCCAGCTTTGCTATGGTCGAAATTTAACTGAAAATTAATCGGGACAACATACTTGGAGGTTGAAAAAAACATGAAAGTACTTGTTATTAATGCAGGCAGTTCCTCTCTTAAGTATCAGCTTATCGAGATGGACACCCAGGATGTCGTAGCAAAAGGTCTTTGCGAAAGAATCGGCATCGACGGCAGAATCAGCCACAAAACCGAATCCGGTTACAAAGCTGAATATGACGTAAGCTTCCCCACTCATAAAGAAGCATTCGAAGAACTTGTTAAACTCCTTACCGAAGGCGAAAACAAAGTTGTTGAAAGCATCAGCGAAATCAAAGCAATCGGCCACCGCGTTCTTCACGGTTCCGAAAAATACAAAGCTTCCACCATCGTAACCGATGAACTTATCGAAGACATCGGCGTAAAATTCAAAGACCTTGGCCCTCTTCACAACCCGCCTCAGGCTGTTGCAATGGCAGCTTGCCAGGAAGTTTTCGGAAAAGATACCCCCATGGTCGCTGTTTTCGATACCTCCTTCCATCAGACCATGCCCGAAAAAGCTTACATGTTCGGTATTCCTTATGAATATTATGAAAAATATTCCATCCGTCGCTATGGCTTCCACGGAACTTCCCACCGCTTCATCACCAAGAGATATTTCGAAATCACCGGTAAAGATCCCGAAGGCACCAAACTCATCATCTGCCACCTCGGCAACGGTTCTTCCCTTTCCGCAGTTAAAGACGGCAAAGTTTGCGACACTTCCATGGGTCTCACTCCTCTCGATGGTTTCGTAATGGGAACCCGCTGCGGCGGAATCGACCCCTCTGTTGTAACTTATGTTATGGACAAAGAAGGCCTTACTCCCGAACAGATGAGCAACCTTATGAACAAAAAATCCGGCTTCCTCGGAATTTCCGGAATTTCCTCCGACTGCCGCGACCTTGAAAACGCAGCAAAAGAAGGCAACCACAGAGCACAGCTCGCTCTTGATATGTTCACCTATCAGATCAAAAAGATCGCCGGCGGTTACGCAGCAGCAATGGGCGGCGTAGACGCAATCATCTTCACCGGCGGTATCGGCGAAAACTCCGCAGCACAGCGCGGCGAAATCTGCTCCGACATGGAATATCTCGGACTTTCCATTGGCGAAGAACTTAACAACAACGCAAGCCGCAAAGAAGCAAAATTCTCCACCGGCGACAGCAAAGTTGAAGCTTGGGTAATCCCCACCAACGAAGAGCTCATGATCGCTCAGGATACTGTTGAAATCGTTTTCGGAAAATAATCTGAAACAAAACAAAAAAAGCACCGCTTCGGCGGTGCTTTTTTATATTATATAATTATATTTTATTTACTTTTTATTGAAAGTTTAAAGGCGGTTTGCTATAATAACAATATATATGCTTAAAAGTGTTCTCATTTTTAGAGGAAGGAGGCTTTTTTGTTGAAAAAGAAAATCGACCTTCTCGAAATTGCGCTTATCGCCTTTATGGCCGTTACGGTGATTTTTACCGCAATGGCTTTCGGCTATGACAAAAAAATTTTTACGATTCAGTTTGTTATAACGATCTTGGCGGTTGCCTTCGGAGTCTGGAGGCTTTTTTCCGCAAGGCGCGATTCCAGAAGATTTCTTGAATATATCGGCGGAAGGCTCGGCGCCGTTAAAAGCGATGCTTTGATAAAATTTCCCCTTCCTGTTGCTGTTACAAACGGCGAAGGCGAAATTCTCTGGACAAACGGAATTTTCCATGATTCCGTTATGAACGGCGACGAATGCTACGGAAAAAACATAAAAAACCTTGCTGAGAACTTTGATTTTGAAAAAGTTTTTGCTCCCGGCGGCTGCGAGGTTACCTGCCGCGGCGGAAATTATTCCGTTTGCGCAACAACTTCCGTAGATATGGGCGAAAGGCTCTATGCCTTTTATTTCGTCGATAAAACAAACGAGAAAAAAATTGAAAAACTTTATGAGGAAAGCCGACCCGCTGTTCTTTCAATAACCCTCGATAACCTTGAGGAACTTTTTGCAAACTGTAAAGAAAGCGAAAAAAGCTGGATCAAAGGTGAAGTCGAAAAACTTTTTGAGGATTTTGTTTCGGAAAACCATGCTTTCCTTAAGCGAAATTCAAGTTCCAAATACGTTGCTATTGTTGAAGAAAAATATCTTCGTAAAATGGAATCCGAACGTTTTTCAATTCTTGACAGAGCAAGAAAGATACTTACAAGCGAAGAACAGCCCGTAACCCTTTCCATCGGTGTTGCAAGGGGCGATTATTCCCTTGATAAGCTCAACGATTTTTCTCTCCAGGCTCTTGAAATGGCTCTTGGCCGCGGCGGCGACCAGGCTGCTGTAAAAACAGTCAACGGTTACGAATTTTACGGCGGTTTTGCAAAAGGCGTTGAAAAGCGAACCAAAGTCAAAACGAGGGTCGTTGCGGCCGCCCTTGCGGACCTTATCGAATCCAGCTCCAACATTATCGTTATGGGTCACCGTTTCGGCGACCTTGACTGCATCGGCGCCGCCATCGGAATGGCGGAAGGCGTCCGTGATATGGAAAAAGATTGTCATATCGTCGTCAACCGCGAAACCTGCCTTGCAAAACCCCTTATCGACAAAACCGAAAAAGCGGGAAACCTTGAACTTTTCATCTCCCCCGAAGAAGGCAAAACGCTTATCAGCGACCAGACCCTTCTTATTATTGTTGATACTCATATAGGTGCGCTTCTTGAATCCAAGGAGATTTTTGCTTCCTGCAAAAACGTTGTTGTAATCGACCACCACAGAAGAATGGTCGGAAGCATTGACAATGCCGTTATTTTCTATCATGAGCCTTATGCTTCCTCCGCTTCCGAAATGGTGACCGAACTTCTGCAGTATCTTGACGGACGCTGCAAAATCAAAAAAGCCGAAGCGGAAGCTCTTCTTTCCGGAATCATGCTTGATACAAAAAGCTTTTCCATGCGCGCCGGCGTAAGGACTTTTGAAGCGGCGGCGTATCTTAAGAAAATGGGTGCAGACACCGTCCGAGTAAAGGAACTTTTCAGCGGAAGCCTTCAGAGCTATCAGCACCGTTCCAAAATCGTTTCCACTGCGGAAATTTACCGCGGATGCGCTGTTTCCTTTGCAAAATCCTATGACGATATCGGAATCGTTGCTCCCCAGGCGGCAGACGAACTTCTTACAATCCGCGGGGTCGCTTCTTCCGTTGTTATGTATAAAACTCCCGTTGGTGTTTCCTTTTCCGCAAGAAGCCTTGGCGGAATGAATGTACAGGTCATTATGGAAGCTCTCGGCGGCGGCGGTCACCAGACTATGGCGGGCGCCCAGATACCCGATATCACCCCGGCAGAAGCAAAAGAAAAACTTCTTGCCGCAATCGATGATTATTATGAAAAAGCCGCGGGCCACGCGGATGAATAAATTAATTTAATCCCCCGAAAGGAGATATTTGATATGAAAGTTATTCTTCTTGAAGATGTAAAAGGTTCCGGTAAAAAAGGCGAACTTATAAACGCTTCCGACGGTTATGCAAGGAACTTCCTTCTTCCGAAAAAACTTGCAATGGAAGCAACTTCTCAGGCTCTTAACGAACTTAAACAGAAAGAAGCAGCAAAGGAACGCAAACTTGCTCTTGAAAAACAGGCAGCAATGGATTCCGCCGCTGTTATCAAAGATAAAACCGTCAAATTCACCGGCGTAGCCGGAAACGGCGGAAAACTTTTCGGTTCCATCACCGCAGCAGACGTTGCCGCAGAAATCAAAAAACAGTTCGGCATCGAAGTTGACAAGAAAAAAGTTTCCCTTGAAGGCGATATCAAAACTTACGGAACTTTCAATGCCGAAGTTAAATTCGGCCACAGCGTTTCCGCAAAGATTTTTGTTCTTGTTTCTGAATAATAATTGCGCCCCTTGTTAAAGGGGAGAGGGCCACATCGCGTAAGCGGTGGCGAGGGGATTCACCTTAAATCCCTCCGTCATCCTGCGGATGATACCTCCCTTCAGACAAGGGAGGCTTTATTGCGAGGTGAAAAATTTTGGAAAACGATAATCCGCTTTTGCTTGGAATGGATCTTCCCTACAGCCTTGAGGCGGAACAGAGCGTTCTCGGCGCGGTTCTTGTTGAACCGGGCTGCCTTTCGGAACTTGTCGAAAGGCTCCGTCCGGATTCTTTCTATCGCCCACAGCACAAAGCGCTTTTTAATGAAATGGTCCGGATGTTCACTTCCGGTGAACCCGTTGACTTTATAACCCTTCTTGAAGCCGCAAAGGAAGACGAAATTTTCCAAAGCGAACAGGAAGCAAAAATCTATCTTTCCCGCCTTATGGAAATCGTTCCTTCCGTAAGAAATCTGGGCGCATATGTCGATATCATTCTTGACAAACAGCTTACCAGGAACCTTATCGAAATTTCCGGCGACATTCTTAACAACGCGCGGGAAAGCGGCGCAGAAGGAAAACTTCTTCTGGATTCCGCCGAACAGAAAATTTACGATATCCGCCAGGGCAGGGACGCCAGAGGACTTGTTCCCATCAGCGACACCCTTATCGAAGCTTATGACAGGATAAACAAACTTTCCGGCGAGGACCGGGAACAGTATCTCGGCCTTAAAACCGGTTATTCCGCCGTTGACGCAAAACTTGGCGGACTCAACAAATCCGACCTTGTTATAATCGCGGCAAGACCGGGTCTTGGTAAAACAAGCTTTGCGCTTAACATCGCCGCAAAGGTTGCCATGAAGCAGAAAAAGAACGTTGCTATTTTCTCTCTTGAAATGAGCAGCGAACAGATAACTTCCCGAATGCTTTCCTGCGAAGCAATGGTCGAAAGCTGGAAGCTCCGCATAGGTTCTCTTGAAGCTTCCGACTGGACAAGACTTGCGGAAGCGGCCCAGATGCTTAACAAAACCAATATCCTCATCGACGATACTGCAGGCATCACCGTTTCGGAAATGAAGGCAAAGCTCAGAAGAGTCAAAAACCTTGATCTTGTCATAATCGACTATCTTCAGCTTATGTCCTCCGGAAAACGCAGCGATAACCGTGTTCAGGAAGTTTCCGAAATGACAAGAAACCTCAAACTTATGGCAAAGGAACTCAACGTTCCGGTAATCGTCCTTTCCCAGCTTTCCCGTGGAACCGAAAGCCGCCAGGGCCACAAACCCATGCTTTCCGACCTTCGTGAATCCGGTTCGATCGAGCAGGATGCAGATATTGTAATGTTCCTTTACCGTGAATCCTATTACCAGCAGCAGGAAGGTGTTGCAACGCCCGAAGCCGACACCGTTGAGGTAATCGTTGCAAAAAACCGCCACGGTGAAACCGGAACGGCAACCCTTTGCTGGGACGGCCAGTTCACCAAGTTCACCACTCTGGAGGAAGAACGATGAGCACCGTGCCGCTTGACCTTGAAGCAGTCAGAAAAGTTATCGAGCACCATGGAATGCTTGAAAACTGCGGCGGAATCGTTGCTGCGGTTTCCGGCGGATGCGATTCTTCGGTCCTGCTCCACGTTCTTTGGAAACTGAGCACGGAGATGGGTTTTAAAATAATCTGTGCACATATCAACCACAACCTTCGGGGAAGCGAAAGCGACCGGGACGAAACTTTTGTCCGTTCTCTTTGCGAAAAATACGGCATCGAATGCCGGGTTTTAAGCGCGGATGTTGCCAAATTTGCAAACGAGCACCGTTTGAGCACCGAGGAAGCCGGAAGAAAGCTCCGCTATGAGTTTTTTGAAAACTGTGCTTCTGAACTTGGCGAAAACGCAAAAATCGCCACCGCACACAGCCTTTCCGACTGTGCCGAAACCTATATTTTCAATTCTGCAAGGGGCGCCGCTCTTTCCGGAATCTGCGGGATCCCTCCGGTCCGTGGAAAAATAATCCGCCCGCTCATCGAATTTTCGAGAGAACAGATTGAAGCTTATGCAAATGAGCACGGCGTTGATTACGTTACAGACAGCACGAATCTCACAGATGAATATACCCGGAACAAAATCCGCCACGGGGTCATTCCTGTTATGAAAGAAATAAACCCCGGTTTTGATAAGGCTTTTCTTCGTCTTTCAAAAAACCTTGCGGAAACAAGAGATTTTATCGATTCCGAAGCTTCCCTTCTTCTTGAAAAATCAAGGACCGAAAAAGGCTTTGACGGAAGAGTTTTAAAAGTATCTCACCCGGCTTTAAAAAACAGAGCCTCCGCAATGATCCTTGAAGAATTCGGCTTCAGCTTTGATTTTGAAAGAACCGTAAGGCTTGCCGAAAAATTCGGCGAAGGCGATTTTAAAGAGGAACTTTCCAAAAACGAATATCTTGTTCAGAAGAACGGGATCGTTTTCAGGGAAACAAAACCTGTTCATGCTCCGGAAATCGAAAAAACTGTTTTTATGGAAGGGGAATTTTCCGTTTCTTCCGAAAAAACAGCAAAAATCCGGGTTTTGTCATACGATGAATTTGAAAATTCATACAAAATTAATAATTACGTATTAAAAGATACATTTGATTTTGATAAAATACAGGGCAGCGCAGTTATTCGTTCCCGCATGGAAGGCGACAAAGCCGACATCCACGGCGGAACAAAAACGCTGAAAAAACTTTTTATCGAAGAAAAAATTCCTGCGGAAGAACGGAATTCCGTGGTTGTTATTTCCGATGATGAGGGCGTGCTCTGGGTCGAAGGCTTGGGTGCTGCAAAGCGCGCGAGAACTTCCGAAAAAACAGTCCGTGTGGCGGCAATAAAAATCCGCCGTGATATAAAAGAATTCTGATGAAAAGGAAGCGTTGAATATGCGTACTATCGAAGAAGATATTGAAAGAATACTTATTTCTGAAAAAGACATTAAAAAAGCCGTTAAAAAAATGGGAAAACAGATAAGCAAAGATTATGACGGAAAAAATCTTATGCTTGTTGCCGTTCTTAAAGGTTCTATAATTTTCATGGGCGACCTTATGAGATCCATTTCCATTCCGCTCAACATCGACTTTATGTCCGTTTCCAGTTACGGCAGCGGAACAAAAACCTCCGGTGTTGTAAAAATTATCAAGGACCTTGACCACGATCTTTCCGGAAAAGACATCCTTATCGTTGAAGATATCCTTGACAGCGGCATGACCCTTTCCTATCTTAAGAAGATCCTCAGCCAGAGAAACGTTTCTTCCATCAGAATCGCAACCCTTCTTGACAAACCGGAACGCAGAATTGCCGATGTTAAAGCGGATTATTTCTGCTTCACCGTTCCGGATGAATTTGTTGTCGGTTACGGTCTTGACTATGACCAGCAGTACCGTCATCTTCCTTACATCGGCGTTCTTAAACCCGAAATTTACGAAGATTGATTTTGTTATGTTTTGAATATGCTTTTTCAAAAGAACATATAATATATATTCGGAGTTGATGTTTTGAACAACAAAATAAAAACAATTATAACCTATGCTGCGGCACTTGTGCTTCTTCTTTTCCTTACTTCCCTTATGTTCACCATGAACAAGGAAGAAGAAGTGAAACCAAAATATTATGAGATACTTCAGCTTTTTGAAAATTCGGAAGTTGAAAGTTACACTCTTGACCTTGGAACAGGTGACCTTACCCTTGTTAAAAAACCCGAAGAAGGCAAAGACAAGGGCGAAACCATTGAATATCTTGTCCCCAATGTTTCCGTTTTCCTCAGCGATATCGATATCATAAACGAGAAAAACGGTTTTTCCGCCACAGAAACCCAGCCGGATTACCTTCCGATAAAGGAAACCCCATGGTGGATCTCCATGATCCCGACCCTTCTTCTCATCGGCGCCATGGCGATTTTCTGGTTCTTTATGATGCGTCAGCAGGGCGGCGGCAAGGTGATGGATTTTGCCAAGGCAAAATATAAGGACAAGGCCGGCGACAAACCCACAACCTTCAAAGATGTTGCAGGCTGCAACGAGGAAAAAGAGGAACTTGAGGAAATCGTTCAGTTCCTTAAACACCCGAACCAATTCAACGCCCTTGGCGCAAGAATTCCGAAAGGCGTTCTCCTCATGGGTCAGCCCGGTACCGGTAAAACCCTTCTTGCAAGGGCGGTTGCCGGCGAAGCGGGCGTTCCTTTCTTCTCCATTTCCGGTTCCGACTTTGTCGAAATGTTCGTCGGCGTCGGCGCAAGCCGTGTTCGCGACCTTTTCGGCGAAGCAAAGAAAAACGCTCCCGCAATCATCTTCATCGATGAGATCGACGCTGTCGGCCGTCACAGAGGCGCAGGCCTTGGCGGCGGACACGATGAACGCGAACAGACCCTTAACCAGCTTCTTGTTGAAATGGACGGTTTCGGCAACAACACCGGAATTATCGTTATGGCCGCAACCAACCGCGCAGATATCCTTGACCCGGCGCTTCTCCGTCCCGGCCGTTTCGACCGCCAGATTGTGGTAGGCGCTCCGGACGTTGAAGGCCGCGAAGCTATCCTTAAGATCCACACCAGAAACAAGCCTCTCGGTCCCGACGTTGACCTTGGGGTTATCGCAAAATCCACCGCAGGCTTTACCGGCGCGGAACTTGAAAACCTCACCAACGAAGCTGCTCTTCTTGCCGCAAGACGCAAAAAGAAAGCTATCACAATGAAGGAAATCGAAGAAGCAACGATTAAAGTTGTTGCCGGCCCCGAAAAACGTTCCAGAAAAGTCAACGACAAAGATAAACGCCTTACTTCTTATCACGAAGCAGGCCACGCAGTCGTAACCTATTTCTGCGAGACCCAGGACCCCGTTCATGAAATTTCCATCGTACCCCGCGGTTATGCCGGCGGTTACACCATGAGCCTTCCGGTAGAGGACAGAAATTACGTCACCAAAGGTTATATGGAAGAAGAACTTTGCACCCTTCTCGGCGGACGTGTTGCGGAAGCAATCGTCCTCGGCGATATTTCCACCGGTGCTTCCAACGACCTTGAACGTGCAACCAGAATCGCAAGAAACATGGTCACCCGCTACGGCTTCAGTGAAAAACTCGGCCCGATCGTTTACGGTTCCGATGAAAACGAAGTTTTCCTCGGCAGAGATTATGGCCAGAACAAACATTATTCTGATGATATTGCTTCCGATATCGACAGCGAGATCAGAAGACTTGTTGACGAAGCTTATGCAAAAACCGAATCCATCCTTCGCGAACACCGCGACAAGCTTGATGCTGTTGCAGCTGTCCTTATGGAAAAAGAAAAAGTTTCCGGAAAGGAATTTGCGGATATCATGAACCCGCCCGCTCCGGCAATTGAAGAAGTTGCTGCGGAAGAAACTGTTTCCGAAACCGAAGAATAATTGAATCAAATAAAGAAGGCACCGCAAAGCGGTGCCTTTTCTTTTTGTTTTTATTTCAGTTTCTGCCATTCGGAAACAGCCATTGCGTCGCAGCGTTCGTTTTCCGGGTGGCCGGCATGGCCTTTTATCCATTGGAATTTAACATCGTGGATTTTAAGAAGATCCAGAAGTTTTTCCCAAAGATCCGGATTAAGGGCAGGTTCGCCGCCGCTGCGCTTCCAGCCTTTTCTGCGCCAGCTTTCCGCCCAGCCTTTTGTCACCGCGTCCGAAACATACTTTGAATCCGTTACCACTGTTACCCTGCAAGGTTCCTTAAGCGCCTCCAGACCGCTTATAACGGCCGTGAGCTCCATTCTGTTGTTTGTTGTTTCCCTTTCGCCTCCGGAAAGTTCTTTTTCGTGTTCGCCGAAGCGAAGAATCGTTCCCCAGCCGCCGGGACCCGGATTTCCGGAACATGCGCCGTCCGTAAAAATCATGACCTCTTTCAAACGGGGTCACCTCACTTTCTTGTTCTGAAAAATATCATAACGGCATATTAAGAAAAAAGCAAGGTTTTTAAAATTATTTTTAATAAACTGAATTTTTATTGACTTTTTCATTCAAAATAATTACAATAATAACAACGAATGTGTCCGGAATAATTTTATATTTTTTGATTTTTCCAAGCTGATTTTTCGGTTTGGAGTTTTTCTGTTTGCATTTTATTGCAAAAATTCGAAAAAACGGATTTTTTGCGATACTAATTATTTATTTTTTTGACTTTTAATACGGAAATACATAAATTTATCTTAACTTTAAAAGGAGGCCAGAATTTGAACCATACCTTAAGAGCAAAACAGCAAAAAGCAAATCTTGATAAACTCGATAAAATTCTTGCAAATCTTCCCGAAGCACAGTATGACCACAGCGAAGAGGAAGTTCCTGCAAAAAAATCCAAAACTAAAAAATCTGCCGAATCCGTAAAAAAACAGCCGGCAAATAAAAAAACTTCCCCGAAAAAGGAAACTTCCAAAAAAGAGGAAAAGAAGAAGGTATCTTCAGAAGAAAAAACCGGCTGGAGCTGGAATAAGAAAAAACGCGGACGCCCTACCTCCGCTTCCAAAAATCCGCCCCTTAAAATAATCCCCCTTGGCGGACTTGGCGAAATCGGCAAAAACCTTACCGTTTATGAATACGAAAACGAAATCATAATCGTTGACTGCGGAATGGCTTTTCCGGATGAGGAAATGCTCGGAATCGACCTTGTTATCCCGGATTTCACCTATCTTGAGGAAAACAAGGACAAAATCAAAGGTCTTTTCATCACCCACGGCCACGAAGACCATATCGGCGCAGTGCCCTATCTTCTCCAGAAACTTAATATTCCGGTTTTCGCAACCCGCTTTTCAATGGCGCTTATCGAAAACAAACTTGCGGAAAAGAATCTTCTTAGCTCTGCAAAACTCAATGTTGTAAAACCCGGCGATATTGTTGCCGCCGGAATCATGAGCGTTGAATTTATTTACGTAAACCACTCCATTCCGGATTCCTGCGCTCTTGCAATCCATACCCCCGCAGGTGTTGTTATTCAAACCGGTGACTATAAAGTTGATTATACCCCCACAAGAGGCGGAATAATCGACCTTGCCCGTTTCGGCGAACTCGGCAACAAAGGCGTTCTTGCCCTTCTTTCCGATTCCACCAACGCCGAAAGACCCGGCAGCACCCCGAGCGAAAGAGTTGTTGGCGAAAGTTTTGATGTTCTTTTCAAAAACGGAGCTGACAAACGAATCATCGTTGCAACTTTCTCTTCCAACGTACACCGCGTTCAGATGGTGATCGAATCCGCCGTAAAATTCGGCAGAAAAGTTGCCGTTTCCGGAAGAAGCATGGAACAGGTTGTTGCAAAAGCCCTTGAACTCGGTTACCTTGAAGCCCCGGCAGGAACCGTTGTTTCCCTTGATGCGGTAAACAAACTTCCGGAAAACGAAGTTTGCATCGTCACCACCGGAAGCCAGGGCGAACCCATGTCCGCCCTTACAAGAATGTCCACCGGCGACCACAGAAAAGTTAATATCACCTCCCGCGACCTTGTAATAATTTCCGCATATCCCATTCCCGGAAATGAAAAATATGTCGGCAAGGTCGTAAACGAACTCATGAAGCTCGGTGCGGAAGTTGTTTACGAAAGATACAGTCAGATCCATGTTTCCGGTCACGCCTGCCAGGACGAACAGAAACTTATGCTCGCCCTTACCAAGCCGCAGTATTTTATTCCCGTTCACGGTGAATATAAACATCTTAAAAAACATTGCGACCTTGCTCTCCAGATGGGCATGCACGAAGAAAACGTTGTTATCCCTGAACTCGGAAGAGTTATCGAAGTTTCCGTAAACGGAATTTCCGCGGAATCCACCGTTGCCGCAGGCGCCGTTCTTGTTGACGGTCTGGGCGTGGGCGACGTTGGAAACGTTGTTCTTCGCGACAGAAAACACCTTGGCGAAGACGGCCTTATGGTTGTTTCCGTAACTTTGAGCAACAAAGGCAAGATCCTTGCGGGACCGGATATCCTTTCCCGCGGTTTTGTTTACGTTAAAGATTCGGAAGAACTTATTGAAAACACCAAAGCTGTTGTTGAAAAAGCTGTTCTTTCCGGAATTGCGGAAAACAAGCGCGATTGGCAGAATCTTAAAACGAAAATCCGCGATGCGGCCGGCGGTTACCTTTATACCGCAACCCAGCGTTCACCGATGATTCTCCCGATTATCAATGAGCTCAGCGAAAAAGATTTTGACGAAGAGGATAATGAAGAATAAATATTACGGCAGGTATTATTACCTGCCGTGTTTTTTTGCTTTTTCTTCAATTATGTTGAAGAAAAAAACATTTTTTGATAAAATAAGATCAGATCAAAGGAGGTGCTTTTTATGAAAAAGAAAATTGCATTGCTTCTTGCGGCGGTTCTGATAATTTTTTCTTCAACTGTTGCTTTTGCTGATTTCGGAGATTTTGCCGGAGGTTCCGACTGGGGATATTCCGATTTCGGCGGCGGTTTTGATTCCGGCTGGGATTCCGGTTACGATTACTATGATTACGGCGGTTACACCACCCAATATTACTATTCCGATTCTTCCGACGACGAAATCGGCCTTTTTGAAATTGTTATAACTCTTATCATCATTCTTATAATCGTCGGCACCGTTGTCGGCAGGAATTCCATCGGAAGGAACGTTTCCTCCGGAAAAGGAAGCGTTGACATTCCTGCACAAAACACCGCGCCTCTTGTCAACGATATTGCTTCTCTTAAAAAGCGCGACCCCGGTTTTAATGAATCCAAATTCCTCGGCGATGCTGCCAATCTTTACATAAGGACCCAGGACGCCTGGAGCGCAAAAGACCTTTTGCCGGTACGTTCCCATTTTACGGAAGAACTTTATGCAAAATCCGAAAGGCAGATCGAAGGTTACAAAAACCGCTGTCAGACAAACCATGTGGAGCGGGTTTCTGTTCTTAACACAAGAATAATCGGCTGCACCAACGATGCAAAAAATGACATTATAACGGTGGAAATCCTTTCCCGCATAACCGATTACGTCACAGATGACAAAACCGGAAATGTAATTCGCGGTGACAGAAACCGCGAGCTTTTCATGACTTATCACTGGACTTTCATCCGTTCTTTCGGAAAACTTACCGCGGAAGAAAAAATTGTTGATGATAAGCATTGTCCAAATTGCGGCGCCCCGATAGATCTTAACCGCTCCGCTGTTTGTGAATATTGCGGAAGCGTTTGCACAAGTTCCGATTATGGCTGGGTTGTTTCCGACATCAAAGGCATAAGCCAGCGTTCTGTGTAAAGTTTGCATTATAAAACCCCTCTGTTTTTGTCCGCTGCTTTTTATTTTCTTCTTTTATGCAACAAAAAAGCATTTTCCGGTCACTATTAATATGGATGATATTGAAAGAGGTGTTGCATTTGAAAAAGTTTATTTTGTTTTTAATAACAGCGATTTTTCTTTGTTCCTGTTCCGAAACAGAAACAATGCCCGAAGATGTTTTGCCGGAAATTCCTTTGGAATCTTCCATTACTTCTTCCGAGGAGGGAAAAGTCTTCCCTCTTCCGGATTTTGAGGATATAAAAATTTGCGTTGAATCTGTCCTTGAAAACGAAATTGAATCCGCCCTTAAAAATCCGGAAGTTCTTGAACACAACGGAATAAATTTTCGGGCCGAAAATATTTCTGTTTTTGAGAACCAAAGATTTTCCTGCGATTTTGTTCTTGAAAAAAACGGAACGAAAAAAACTTTTTCCGCAAACGGAATCTGGCTTTTTGCGAAGGAAAATTTTGAAAAACAAAACTATACCGGTTTTGAGGATTTTATAAAAATAAGCCTTGGCGGAGCTTCCTTTGCCGGCGAAAACCGCACCGCCATCTGTTTTTTTGAAAAAGCTGTGGTTTTTGATCCGGATGATTTTTCCGGGTTTACCGAAATTGAATTGCCCGAAGATTTCTGGCCCGTTGGAATTTTTTGCGACGAATCCGGTTACTATGCCCCGGCATATAACCTTTCCGGATATTCAAAAACATTCATTTTTGATAAAAACGGAAAACTTTGGTCGGAACAAAACCTTGCCAAAGTCGATATGGGCGCCTGGCTTGGTTTTCCCGTTCCGGAATTCAATATCAAATACGAATTACTCGGAAAAGGTGAAGGAAAATATCTTGTTTCGGGAAACATTGCCTATGGTATTTTCAGCGGAAATTTTTACAGAGTAAACTTCGGAAAGACTTTAACTTATAACGATTATGATATAATTTTTTTAGAATATTACTACACGGATACCTGGGGTAACGAAAACGTATATTGCGGAAAATGCGCTGCGCTTTTCCATAAGGAAAAAGGATTTGCGGAAATAATTTATCTTTCAAACAACGATTTTGATATTGAAAGCGATGAACTTTCGCTTTTTTATGACGGAAAGCTTTTCTTCCGGACAGATGACGGTTACGGAAACAAAGAAAACCTCAACTTTGGAAAATTAATTTATAATAACTCCCAGCTTTACAGCAAATTTGTCCTTGAAGAAAAAATTGCCGCTTTCGGTGACAAAAAATATTCTCTTTGGAAAGCGGAAAATTATTCCGCAGGCGACGGCGAAAGCTATCTTGTGGTTCTGAAAGATGAACAAAGCGGAAAAACTTTTGAACTTTGCGAAAACGGAGGTTCTGTTTCCGGAAATCATTCCGAAGGTTTTCTTGAAAACGGCGATGCCTTTGTTATGAATGAAAGTTTTCTTAAAATTTATTCCGCAGGAACCGATGAAGTTCTGTTTTATTCCGATGAAATCTTCGGGAAGATTTCCGAAACAAAATTTCGTGGCCTTTTAGCCTTTTTGCGAAACCCGGAAGATTTTTCCTTCGCCGTTCTTTATTATGAACACAGCGCCGTAAATTATGAGGATTCGGTTTATGCTGTGGCTTTTTTAAGCCCGGAAGGTAAAATTCTGGAAACTTATGAAAGCGGTATAAAAGTTCCGTCATACTATGGAATTCAGAACACAGTTATGTTCCGTTCGGAAGATAATCTTATTTTCACCGCTCTTGAAGGAAAAGGAAACGATGAATTTTCTTTTGTTTTTGATATGGAAACAAAAACTTTTTCAGGAATGGAATGATTTTTGAGCACACAAAAAAATGAGCACGGCAAAAGCCGTGCTCATTTTTTATATCCATTTTACGGAAGATATTTTTCAAAGGTAAAACCTTCGTTTCGGACGTGGTCAATAACATCGCCAAGGATTGCGGTGTTGGTTTCGGAAACCGCATGAAGAAGAAAAACTTCGCCGTCGTGGACGCTTCTTGTTACTCTTTCAAAAGCTTTCTGATGTTCCGGCTGGTTTGCCGGGTCCCAATCCGCATAAGCAAAACTCCAGCAAACGGTGCGGTATCCCATTTTTTGCAAAAGAGCAAGGCTTCTTTCGGAAAAAGCGCCTTCCGGCGGGCGGAAAAGATACATATCGTAATCAAAGTTTTCGGAAATATAGTTATGCAAATCCGCAACTTCCGCATACATTTCTTCCATGGTAATGGTTGTCATATTCGGGTGGCGGGAGCTGTGGTTTCCCACAACGTGACCTTCGTCGATCATTCGCTGAATCAGCTCCGGTTCGGCTTTTGCATAGGAAAGTGTCACGAAGAAAACCGCGGAAACGCCTTTTTCTTTCAGTACGTCAAGAATTTTTGGGGTATAACCGTTTTCATAGCCTTCGTCAAAAGTGAGATAAACCTTTCCTTTGTGCTCTTCTCCGTCGCGGTAAAAATCCGTATCCCATTTTCCGTATTCCGCCTGGAGCCCGACACAGGCTATGGGTTTCCCGGTTTCGTCAAAATTTGTTCCGGGTCCCCAGGGGATCTGTTCGCTTCCGAGATCTGCAAATTCCTGAAAATAGGGTGAAAGTTCTTCAAGAGAGCCAATTTCGTTTTCAACCGCAGGTTCGCTTTCCGGTTCCGGTTCGGAAGAACTGCTTTCTGAACTTTCGGGGATTTCCGGCTTTATTTCAATGTTTGCGGAAAGGTTTTCTTCCCGCTCGATTATATTATCATCTTTTTCGGGTTCCTTTTTCCCGAAGGAACAGCCGGAAATCAAAAGACAAAGCGCAAGAAAAAGCGCCAGAAGTTTTGTTTTTTTCAAAAAATTACCTCCCCGCCGTTTAACTTTATTTTTACAGTTTTATTTTACCACAAAATCCGAAAGATAAACCGCTTTTTGTTAAAAAAATTATTCTTTTCTCTTTTATTTTTATTAATAATCGGTTATAATCATTTTAATCGCATATTTTTACAACCACGCTTAATCTGCGATGACATAAATATCATGACACTATCAGGAGGAATTATTCTTGATAACTATTTTTGACATTGTTGCAATGCTGGGCGGCCTTGCTCTTTTCCTTTACGGAATGCATATGCTCAGCGCAAGCCTTGAAAAAATGTCCGGAAGCAAGCTTACAAAAATTCTTGAAAAGCTTACCGGAAGCGTCTGGAAAAGCGTAGCCCTCGGCGCAGGAATAACCGCCCTTGTTCAAAGTTCTTCCGCAACAACGGTTATTACCGTCGGTCTTGTAAACTCCGGAATTTTAAAGCTTGGCAATGCAATCGGAATCATCATGGGTTCCAACATCGGTACCACCGTAACTTCCCACCTTCTCCGCCTTACCGAGATTTCCGGAACAAGCGGACTTATGCAGTTCCTTAAACCGGATTTCTTTGCTCCGGTTTGCGCAATAATCGGTGCGGCCCTTGCAATGTTCACCAAAAAGACCAAAACCATAACCATCGGCGAGATCCTCACCGGTTTCGGTATGCTTTTCATCGGTATGGATCTTATGGAAACCGCCCTTACTCCTCTTCGCGAATCTCCGCTTATGGGCGAACTTTTCGTAAAATTCGGTAGCAACCCGATTCTCGGAATCCTCGTCGGTGCCGGAGTTACCGCAATTATCCAGAGTTCTTCCGCTTCCGTCGGTATTCTCCAGGCTCTTTCCGTAACCGGCGCGATTTCCTGGGCTTCCGCAATTCCGATTATTCTCGGTCAGAACATCGGTACAACCATTACCGCAATCCTTTCCGTAATCGGCGCTTCCAAAAACGCAAGAAGAACCGCTATTGCCCATCTTTATTTTAACGTGATCGGTACGATCGTTTTTACCGTTGCTGTTTTTGCAATTCAGGCGGCGGGAATCGGAGATTTTTGGGATAACCCGATCAACAAATCCGGCATCGCGAACTTCCATACCATTTTCAACGTAACAATGACCGTTCTTTTCCTGCCCTTCATCGGTCTTTTGGAAAAGCTTTGCATGAAAACAATTCCCGCGGACGGAACCGAAATCGATTCCGATACTTCCGAACTTGCTCCGGGTCTTGTTTCCAACCCCATTGCGGCAATCTCCGCTTCCGAACTTATCCTTAAAAAGCTCATGGGCGTAACCTCCGACTGCGTAAAATGTTCCCTTGAAAAACTTAACGGCGGCGACCCGAAACTCGGTGAAAGAATAAACGAGCAGAACACCGCTATTGTAAGAATGGAAGATAATCTTAGAATCTATCTTCTTAAAGTTGCGGAAGGAAATCTTTCTCCCGCCCAGGAAAAAACCGTTACCGAAATGCTCGGCAGAGCCGATGACTGCATCCACATCGCCGAACACTGCCTTAAAATCCGCGATACCGCAGAGGATATGTCCTCCAAAAACAAAGGTCTTACCATGGCGGGAAAACGCGAATTTGATGTTCTCAGCAAGGCTTTGCTCACCCTTATGAACACCGCCGCTGAAGGTTCCAACGCAAAAGACAAGCGCGCTGACGCAAAAATTGAACCTCTCTATTTCGTTGTTACCGAAATGACCGAGCATATCAGAAGCCGCCATATGGACCGCCTTAAAAACGGCGAATGTTCCTATGAGGCAGGTTCTCTCTTTATGGGAACCCTTATCGATGTCGAAAGAATTGCAAAACATTGTTCCACAATCGGCGTTTCCCTTGCTCTCCAGTTCAAGGATAATTCCCTTTCCGAACAGGAATTTGCCCGCAGAATCCACCGCGGCGATACCGAACATTTTATGGAACATTATATTGATTATAAAAACGAATTCTTCTCTCCGCTTGTTGCGGAATAATCCAAAAAACAAAAACAGCCCGCGATGCGGGCTGTTTTTTTGTTGCTTATCAAATTATTTCTGTTCTTCCTCAATGGCTTTGAGAAGGATTTCTTTTGCGTAGGAAATGGATTCTTTTACGCTGCCTTCTTCAAAAGGAACACGGAGGTTTGCAACTTTGAGAAGACCGAGATAGCTTTTGCTTCCGCCGGCGTTGCAAAGCGCAAGATAATCTTTCCATGCCTGTTCTTTGTTTTCCGCATAGCGTTTTTTGAATTCCATTGCTCCCATGGTGGTAAGGGTGTAGTTGATGTAATAGAAAGGATAAAGGAAGATATGGAGCTTGTGGTACCAATAACCGCCGCGGTCCATAAATTCATCGTCGGAATAGGCTCTCCAGGGCATATATTTTTCTTCGAGCTTATGCCATTCGTAAGTTCTTTCCTTCGGGGTAAGATCCGGGTTTTCGTAGATAATGTGCTGGAATTCATCAACAGCTACACCGAAAGGAACAAAGGTAAGGGCTTCCTGAAGATGTGCAAAACGGTATTTATCCGCCATATCGCCGAACATGTATTCGGCATAGGGATAGCAGAACTGTTCCATGGACATGGAATGAATCTCCGCAATATCGGTGCTTTCGTGGAAATAATCGGAAACCGGCTGGTGGCGCATTGCGCAATAACCGGCAAAAGCGTGGCCGAGTTCATGGGAGAGAACCTGCATATCGAAAATTGTGTGGTTGAAGCAGCTGAAAACAAAGGGAGCTTTATATTTCTTAAGGCTGGTCATATAGCCGGTGGAAGCTTTTCCGGGTTTGTTTTCAAGATCCATAAGGTTGTGGTCGATCATAAAATCGATGAATTCGCCGGTTTCGGGGCTTAATTCATGGTACATTTTTCTTGCCTGTTCAACAAGGAATTTCGCGTCGCCGATGGGTTCTGCGTTGCCGTCCGGGAAGATGAATTTTTCATCGTAAGCCATGATTTTATCAACGCCGATGCGTTTTGCCTGGGCTTTATAAAGTTCTTCGCAAAGGGGAACAAGGTCATTTTTAACCTGTTCGCGGAAAGCGGCAACTTCCTTCTGGCCGTAATCGCTTCTGCCCTGGTTGATGTAGCCAAGGGGAGTAAAGGTTTCATAGCCAAGAGCTTTGCCCATTGCGGTGCGGCATTTTACGAGTTTATCGAAAATTTCTTCCATTTTTTCTTCGTTGGAAGCATAAAATTCGGAATATTTTGCAAAAGCAGCCTTACGAACTTCGCGGTCCGGGTTTCCGAAATAGCTCTGGATTCCGTAAAGATTGAGAACTTTTCCGTCAAATTCGATGTTTGCGGTTGCCATAAGCTTCTGATATTCGGTGGTGAGCATAGCCTGTTCCTGAAGATAGGGAATAAGTTCCGGCTTAAAGGAATCAAGCTCGCGGCGGACCTTCATAAGAAGTTCCGGGCCGAAATCTTCGTCAATTTCTTTTGCAAAAGGACTTTCGGCAAGAGCTTTTGCATATTCGGTAAAAGTTGCCTGAGCAACGGGAAGGCGCTGATGAAGGAAAGCCATCTCGTCCTCATAGAACTTATCGGTGGTGTTGAGGGTGTTGCGGATATGGGCAACGGTAAACATTGTTTCCGCTTCTTCTCCGGCTTTATCGTAATCGAGGATTATCTGTTTAACTTCCTCATAACTTTTTGCCGCACGGAGTTTTGCGGTATATTCCTTGCAGGTTTCCTCCATTTTATCAATATCCGGGCGGACATATTCAATTTTGTCAAAAGCAAAGTTTTCCATAAAACCCTTCCTTTCAAATAAAATTCACAAACCAATAATATCAATTTTTCCGTTTTAAGTCAATGAAAGTCAATTTTTAAAACAAAAAAATCTTTAAGAAAAACGGATTCTTCGCTTCGCTCAGAATGACATTTATTTGTCATTGCGAATCCGCCGCAGGCGGATGTGGCAATCCGTTCTCTTTTTTGTGGACAGATAATATTTCCCGCTTCATTCTAGCCAATGGATTTTGGGTACAAAATCCATTGTTTACAAAATCTTTGGACAAAAAAAGAGACACTTCCTTGCGAAGTGACTCTTTTTCGAAAACTTTTTTATTATAAATCGTATCCTTTAAGGAAAACCTTGAAAAAGCGGACACCTTCCGCAAGGGCGGAAAGGGTCACGTTTTCGTTTACTGCGTGGCAGGCGGCGTTCTGTTCGTTGCTCATTCTTACCGGGCAGAAACGCAGAGCGTTTTCGGTAAGAGCATGGAAATGGCGGCAATCCGTTCCGCCCATAATGACATAGGGCGCAACTCCGATATCCGGGAACTGCTTTCTGATGCAGTCGGTGAGATAGGCGTATTCCTTTGAATGGATGTTGGAAACGGGCGAAGCGTCCCTTGCCTGGATTATCTCGATTTCGAGGTCATATTTATCCGCATATTTTTTGAGCACCGCAAGACTTTCCTCACAGTTCTGATGAACGCTTGTACGAAGGTTTGCAACAAGGTAAGGTTCCTTCGGAATTACGTTGCAGGCGTCGGAACCTTTCATCATAGTAAAACAGCAGGTGGTGGAAAGAATTGCTTCGCCGAAGGGCGAAACTTTCGGCATAAGAGCTATCAGCAGCGGTTTGAAAAGCCAGATGTTGCCGAGGAGCATTCTCATTCCGAAACTGAAAGAAGGCGCCATTTGGGCAAACATTTCATAAACTTCCGGGATAAGATGTTTTTTAAACGGACGTTTTTTCTCAATTTCGTTCGCAAAGGCAAAAAGTCTTGCGGCGGGGGTGTTTCTTGGCGGGGTGCTGCTGTGGCCGCCTTTTCCTTTTGCGGAAATTTTAAGGTCCATATAACCTTTTTCGGTAACGCCGATGACCGCATATTGTCTGTCCATTCCGCCGATGGGTTTATCAACGATTGCGCCGCCTTCGTCAATTACTATCGCAAGCTCAACGCCTTTTTCCTTGAGATGTCTAACGGCGGAAGCCGCGCCGTCGCCGCCGGTTTCTTCATTTATCGCATATTCAAGATAAATATCGCAGGGCGGCACAAAACCTTCCTCAATAAGTTCCTCAATCGCCTGAAGTTCAACATACATTGTGCTTTTGCAGTCCATTGAACCGCGGCCGTAAATATCACCGTCGATCACCGTTCCGCTGTAAGCGGGGCATTTCCAGCCGTTATCGTTCGCGGGAACAACGTCCTGGTGGCCCATGAAAAGAATTGGCTTTCTGGAAGGGTCTGTTCCCTGCCATCTGTAAAGAAGGGTTCCGTTCAGAACGGTTTTTTCAAAAGTCTTATGTACGTTGGGAAAAGACTTTTCAAGAACTTCGTGAAATTTGTAAAATTCCGAAAGATCCTCGTCCTCGTTTTTGGAAACGGTAGGAACTCTTACCATATCACCGAGTTTTTTTGCGGCGGTTTCAATTTCCTCCTCGGAAATTTCGGTTTTGCATTCGCCGATTGCCGGCGCCTTTATTGAAAGGGTCCGGATAACGGCAATCATCAGAAGAACGGCAATTATTCCGAGAACGCCGAAAATTATATAAGTCATTTTTTATGCCTCCGAATTTGCTTTCTGGATTTCGCGCATTTCCGCCATCTCTTTTTCAATGGGGTGGAAAATTGCGATTACAAGCATTATTCCGGCGAAAATCATCGGAACCCATCCGAGAAGGGCGCAGATAGTATCGATTGCGCTCTGGGGCTGTGTTGCAAGTTCCGCATTAAAACCTGCGGCGCCGAGAGCCGCGGTCATTGCAAGGTTAACTCCGGCTTTCGAAAGTTTTGCCGCAAGGTTATCGCAGGTGGAAACAAGGCTGTCGATTCTTCTGCCGTTTCTGAATTCGATAAGGTCCGAAAGGTTGTTGCGGTTTGTGTTGAAAAGAACAAATGCAAAAGCCATTGCCACCGCAACGGTTATTCCGTTGATATAAATGGTGACGAAGGAATAAGGATTGATAAGGAACGGGATTTTTCCCACAAGATAAATTGCGGAACCGAGGATCATGGTGTTTCTTCTTCCGATTTTTTTATCGACCGGAATGCAGGCAAGAGTTCCGATTACGGAAGTTACAAGGAAAACCGCCATAATCGGGGTTCCGGCGGAAGCGGAACCGAGAACGTAAGTTGCGTAATAGTTGACCGTGCTCATGATGAGAAGGTTAAGGATTCCGTAAACGATTATATAAAGGGCGTTCATTACCCAGCTTTTGCAGGAAAGAAGCATTTTGAAAACTTCGATTATTCCGAGCTTGGAATCGTCCTCCGCTTCCTGCTGAATACGTTCTTTTGTGGTGAAATAGTGGGCAAAGCTTCCGATTATGCAAATTGCACCCATAACCGCCGCGGCATAGACAAAAGCAGTCTGACCGGCTTCGTTTGCCATTACGTTTCCGTTTTCATCAAGTCCGCCGAAAAGGTCGAGAAGCGGATAAAGCGCAACGCCGCCGATTCCGCTGCCAACGCATCCGCCGAGGTTACGGGCAACGTTTATTGCTCTTCTGTCGGAATCGCGGTTTGTGGCAAGGCCGCCCATGCTGTTATAAGGAATAGCCGCAAAGGTGTTGAAAAGTTCGAAAAGGAAATAAATCGCAATAGCAATAGCAAGCTTCATTCCATAGGCTACGTCGAAGCAGGTGAACATCAGAACAACAGTTACCGCCCAGGGAACCGCGCACCAGAGAGCAAAAGGACGGCATTTTTCACCGTTTTTAAAAGTATGGTTAACTGCCCAGTAACCGACAAGCGGGTCGTTCACCGCGTCCCAGACTATTCCGAGAGCGGTTATCATTCCGGCATGTTCAATTCGGATCCCCATTACATTTGTGAGGAAGAAGAGATAGAACAAATCCTTGAAGTTAAATACAACGTTGCTGGCTGTGGAGAAGGTGCCGAAACCCAGCTTTTCAGCAAAACCCAGTTTTGGGGTTTCAATATACTTGCTGTCAGTCTGCATAGCAAATCCTCTTTTCTTTAATACTGTAATTCGTTAAAGCGATTATATCACAAACCGATTTATATTTCAACCGTTAACGCATAAACAGAAGATAAAAATGGGGCTTGACAAATTTGTTCTATCGGAGTAGAATGAAAACCGTAGAATTCTACTGCAATAGAACAAGAGGTGACAAAATTGACCGAAAAACTTTTTTCTTCAGAAATCCGCGTTATGGAGCTTCTTTGGAAAAACGGCGAAATGACCGCAAAGGAAATTGCTTCTTCCCTTTCCGAAAGCATTGGCTGGAGCAAAACCACAACCTATACCGTCATTAAAAAATGCGTTGAAAAAGGGGCGGTTATCCGCACCGATCCGGGTTTTTTATGTAAGGCCGCCGTTTCCAAAAACGAAGTTCAGGAAACCGAAGCTTTCGAACTTATCGACCGTCTTTTCGGCGGTTCTCCGGATCTTTTGGTTTCTGCCCTTATCGGAAGCGGAAAAATAAGCCCCGACCAGCTTAAAAACCTCCGCGACCTTGTAAAAAACATGGGTGAAGAATGATGATGGGTCTTCTTTTTTCAAACATTGCCGCTTCGGCAGCAATTCTGGCGATAGCTCTTATAAGAAATTTTTTGAAGGACAAAGTTTTTTCAAAAGTCTTTGTGCTGCTTTGGATACTTGTCATCTTCCGGCTTCTGATCCCTTTTGAATTTTCTTCCGGCGCAAGCATTTATGCCCCTATCCGGGAACAGAAAACAGAATTCTTTATAAACCAGCCGCTCCTTTGGGAAGATGGTTATGAAGAATTTTTTGTTCCGAATCAGAAAACCGATCTTCCGAAAGCACCAAAAGTCCAAAAAACCGAAATTTCTTCTGAACAGATACTCCTTTCAATATGGGGTTTCGGTGCGGTTTTCTGCGGAGGCTTTTTTGTTTTGCGTCACCGGAAAAATATAAAACAAATTTGCCGCGGCTGTGTTCCGATGGACGATATCCCCTCGGAATTCTCCGGCAGAAAAATTTGTTTTTACAAAAGTTCTTCCGTGGCTTCACCCCTCAGCTTCGGAATTTTCAGACCGGTGATAATCATTCCGGAAGACGTTTCCGAAAAGCAGCTTTCTTTTGTTCTTATGCACGAACAGACGCACATAAAAGATCACGATGCGGTGCTTAAAGTTCTTGCGCTTTTTGCCCTTTCGCTCAACTGGTTCAATCCGGCTGTCTGGCATATGGTGAAATTATTTGACCGCGATCTTGAAAGATATTGTGACGAAAGGGTGCTTTCGGCACTTGGGAATGAAAAAGCCGCTTTTTATGCAAACACGATCCTTGATTTTGCAGAGCGCGAAAGCCTTTCCCTGAACTTTTTCAGCGCCGCGTCACTTTGTGAAAGAGTGACATCTATCATGAACAACAAAAAGAAAAAAACAAAATTTTTGCCCGTTCTTCTGGTTTTCGGGGCGGTCGTTTTTATAATGACCGCCTGCGGAACTCTTCCGGAAACGGAAGAAAAAGGACCCTTTCCGGAAGGAAATCTTTCCGAATTAATTTCCATTTTGAATGAACAGAAGGAATTTGAAGAAAAACTTCCGGAAGAAATCGACAAACTTCTGGAAGATTATGTTGAAATCCAGCTTGAAAACAATTCCATCGCTATTGTGGATCTTAAAACCGGCGAAACCGCCGCCGTGGTAACAATTGACCCCAACAACGGAAATGTGGTTTCCGTAAACAAAAATCCGGGTAAGGTTATAAATGAAATCCCGGAAGTTTCGGAAGAACTTTTGGGATATTACGGCGATGTTCCGCCGAACAATTATTCTACAGATTCCTTTTCCCTTAAACAGATAGAAAAAATCGAAAAAATTTCCGTTTCCGGTTTTTCCTTTGCGGATCCTTCTTCCGCAACCGTGGTACTGATTCCTTCCAACGAAACTTATGTAAGAATCACCTATGGCGATGCTCTTCGTGAAAACGGGATTTATGTAGGTGCCGAAAACAACAATCTCGAAATTTCTGTCGGAACACCCTGTGAAAATATCGAGGAGGCTTTTGACCTTCGTATTTACGGAAATTTCGAAGATGCGGAAATTGATATTGAAAACCTTGGTTATTCCGTTTATTCCGAAACTTATGAAAGAAAACATGCGGAACCTCCTGAAGAAAAATATAAACCCGGAGATACCTTGACATATATCGCGGTTGAAGATCTCGAGCTTCAGATTGTTCCTCCCGTTGAAAACGGCTATGTTGCCGCCGAATTCGGAAATTACAAAGGTCACAACGGAATGGATATTGCAAGCGAAGGCGGAACCGGCACCGAAATTCTTGCCGCCGCAGAAGGCCAGGTTGTCAAGGTCAAATGGGACAAAACCGGTTACGGTTACCACGTTATCATCAACCATGGCGGCGGAATTCAGACTCTTTATGCTCATCTTCACGATATCCATGTTGAACTTGGGCAGGAAGTTAAAGCAGGCGAAACCATCGGCACAATGGGTTCAACCGGAAATTCCACCGGAATTCATCTTCATTTTGAACTTCGAATAAACGGTGAATACACCGATCCTTCCGAATTTATAACATTGCCATAAAAGAATCCCCCGTGCTCAAAATTTGAGCACGGGGGTCTTTTTTATATTCTTGAGCATCAGAACACAAAGTTTCCGTTTTCGAAGATGGTTGCTTCTTTTCCGTCGCGGGTCTTTCCGGTTATGGAAAGGTCTGCGGTTCCGACCATAAAGTCAACGTGAACTCCGGCGGAAGCGTTTATTCCGCGCTCGAAAAGTTCTTCTTCGGTCATATCGTCGCCGCCTTCGATGCTGGAAGGATAGGCTTCGCCGAAAGCGAAATGGCAGGAAGCGTTTTCATCGAAAAGGGTGTTGAAGAAAGTGATTTTGCTGTTGGAAATCGGAGAATCATACGGAACAAGGGCAATTTCGCCGAGGAAGCGGCTGTTTTCGTCGGTATCAAGAGCCTTGTTAAGAACTTCTTCGCCTTTTTCCGCGGTGGCTTTTACGATTTTTCCGTTTTCAAATTCAAAGCAGATTTTATCAACAATGTTTCCGTTAAGAACAAGGGGTCTTGCGGAATAGAGAACACCGTTTATTCCGTCGCGCTTCGGTGCGGAGAAAATTTCTTCGGTGGGCATGTTTGCTACAAATTTGAAACCTGCTTTGGAGGTATCTCCGCCTGCAAGCCAGCGGCAGTTTTCCGGAAGCTCAACGGTAAGATCGGTTCCGAGGGAGTTTTTGTAATGAACGGATTCAAGGTTCATTTCGTTGAGAATATTCGCGCGGCGTTCAAGGTTTCCGCAATGTTCCTTCCAGGCTTCAACGGCGTCGCCGTCTTCGGTGATGCGGACCATTTTAAAAATGGTTTCCCAAAGTTTTTCGTTTGCCTCTTCCCCTTTAAGTTCCGGAAAAACTTTTTCCGCCCAAGCGGTTATCGGAACGGAAGCAACGCACCAGGGGAATCCGTTTGTCATTTCGAGGTTATAAAAATCCTTGAGGTCCCGGTTGGAAGCGATGCTGTAGCGGCGCTGGCGTTCCTGGTCAACACCTTTAAGGTTTTCAGGGTCTGCAGCGGCAATGGAAATATAGCCTGCGCCCTCTTTTGCAAGGGTGTTGAGTCTGTCTGCGTCCCAGCTGTAAACGCCGTCAAAAAGGCTGTCATCGGCCCGGAGCCAGTGTTCACGGGTGCAGTAATCATCGCGCCAGAGCATTACAACGTCCTTTGCGCCAAGGTCATAAGCCGCGGTGGTGAGAAGTCTTCCGAAATCCGCGCGGTCAACGGGGCAGTTTATTACAAGGGTCTGGCCTTTCTGAAGGTCGATTCCGACCCCGACGATAAGTCTTGCATATTGCCAAAGCATTTTTTGGTTCATATAAAAAATCTCCTTATAAAAGCGGCGGGAGCCTTGGCTCCCGCCCTGCTTTTTTATATTTTATTTTGCAACAAAGTTAACGAGTTTTCCGGGAACGCAGATTTCCTTGAGGATAGTTTTTCCTTCAAGTTCTGCGGCGGCGGCTTCTTTTGCTGCTGCGATGCAGGTATCTTTATCTGCGTCTGCGGCAACGTTCATTCTTGCTTTGATTTTTCCGCAGATCTGAACTACCATTTCGATGGTTGCGTCAACACATTTTGTTTCATCGTAAGCGGGCCAATCCTGTTTGCAGAGGAGCTCGTCATGGCCGAGAACTTCCCAGAGTTCTTCGGTAATATGAGGTGCAAAGGGATTGAGAAGGGTAAGGAAGAGTTCGTATTCGTCCTTGGTGATGCTTCCGGTTGCGGTGATATCGTTGATAAGGCTCATCATTGCGGCGATGGCGGTGTTTGCCTTAAGGTTATCAACGTCTTCGCCGACCTTTTTGATGGTCTTGTGGAAGTTGCTTTCGAGTTCGGGGCGGATTCCTTCGCCGGACATGATATCCTGGAGAGCCCATACTCTGTCGAGGAAGCGTTTGCAGCCTTTGATGGAGTTGGTGTTCCATGGAGCGGCTTTTTCAAAGTCGCCGATGAACATTTCGTAAAGGCGGAGGGTATCTGCACCGTAATCACGGATTACGTCATCGGGGTTTACTACGTTTCCGCGGGATTTGGACATTTTCTCGTTGTTTTCGCCAAGGATCATTCCGTGGCTGGTACGTTTGGAATAGGGTTCCTTGGTGGAAACTGCGCCGATATCATAAAGGAATTTATGCCAGAAGCGGCTGTAGAGAAGGTGGAGGGTGGTATGTTCCATACCGCCGTTGTACCAATCTACGGGCATCCAGTAATCAAGAGCTTCCTTGGAAGCAATTCCGGTGGTGCAGGTGGGGTCGCAATAGCGGATGAAATACCAGGAAGAACCTGCCCACTGGGGCATGGTATCGGTTTCGCGGTGTGCGTGGCCTCCGCAGCAGGGACAGGTTGTTTCGACCCAATCGGTCATGGTGGAAAGAGGGCTTTCACCGGTATCGGTGGGTTCGTAAGATTCAACTTCCGGAAGGAGAAGAGGAAGCTGATCTTCCGGAACAGGCTGCCAGCCGCATTTTTCGCAGTAGATCATCGGGATAGGTTCGCCCCAATATCTCTGGCGGCTGAATACCCAGTCGCGGAGTTTGAAGTTAACTTTTGCGTGGCCGATGCCTTCTTTTTCAAGGTATTCAATCATGGCTTTTTTGGCTTCCTCAACGGTCATTCCGTCTTCAAAGCCGGAGTTTACCATGATTCCCTCATTGCAGTCGGTATATGCTTCTTCCTCAACGTTGCCGCCTTTTACAACTTCGATTATCGGAAGACCGAATTTTTTAGCAAACTCCCAGTCGCGGGTATCGTGTGCCGGAACGGCCATGATAGCACCGGTTCCATAGGAAGTGAGAACGTAGTCGGAAATAAAAATCGGGATTTCTTTTCTGGTAACGGGGTTGATGCCTTTAACGCCTTTGAGCATAACGCCGGTTTTGTCTTTTGCAAGTTCGGTACGTTCAAAGTCGGATTTTTTCGCGGCTTCTGCCTGATATGCTCTTACTTCGTCGATGTTTTCAAGCTTATCCGCCCATTTTTCGATATATGCGTGTTCCGGGCTCATTACCATATAGGTTGCGCCGAAAAGGGTGTCGCAGCGGGTGGTATAAACGGTGAGAACGTCGCCGAGGGTGGTGTTGAAGTTGACTTCAGCGCCGGTGGAACGGCCGATCCAGTTTTTCTGGGAGGTTTTTACTCTTTCGATGTAATCGACTTCATCGAGGTCGTCGATAAGACGCTGGGCATATTCGGTGATTTTGAGCATCCACTGGGATTTGACTTTGTGGACAACTTCGCTTCCGCAGCGTTCGCAAACGCCGTTTACAACTTCTTCGTTTGCAAGAACAACTTTGCAGCCGGTGCACCAGTTTACGTTAGCCTCTTTTTTATAAGCAAGGCCGCGTTTGAAAAGCTGGATGAAGATCCACTGGGTCCATCTGTAATAGTTGGGGTCGGTGGTGTTGATCTCTCTGTCCCAATCGAAGGAAAGTCCGAGGGATTTAAGCTGGGCTTTGAAATGGTCAACGTTGTTTTTAGTTACGATTTCGGGGTGGATGTGGTTTTTGATTGCAAAGTTTTCGGTAGGAAGACCGAAAGCGTCCCAGCCCATGGGATAAAGGACGTTATAGCCCTGCATTCTCTTTTTTCTGGAAACAATATCCAAAGCGGTGTAGGAACGGGGATGTCCTACGTGAAGTCCCTGTCCGGAAGGATAGGGGAATTCAACAAGTCCATAAAATTTGGGCTTGGAATAATCAGTGGTTGCGGCATAGGGTTTTTTTTCGTCCCAGATGTCCTGCCACTTTTTTTCGATTGCGGCGTAATCATAGCCTTTCATTTTTCGGTTCCTCCAGTTTAACTAAAATGCGCCCCTTGTTAAAGGGGAGAGGGCCACATCGCGTAAGCGGTGGCGAGGGGATTCTTTTTTGTGCTGAGCTTTTTGTTGTGGCGGAAATCTTTACAGAATCCCTCCACCGTGCGTACCGCAACGGTCCCCCTCCCTTTAGACAAGGGAGGCAATAAAAAAATCCCGTCTTTCGCAAAACGAAAGACGGGAACATAATTTTACCCGCGGTACCACTTTCTTTGGCGCAAAAGCGCCCGGCTCAAATTCCGTATAACGGCGGCGCCGTCCGGTTTTACTTTTGCGGAAAACCGCAATTTCTTCCGGCTGCTCGAAAGTGAGTTCATCTGCTTTTTCAATACCGCATTTCACCAAAACTGCGGCTCTCTTTGATTGGAAAAACAAACTACTTGTTCTTTGTCAAAGCATTTTTAATATAAACACATTAGATTTATAATAACAAGATTAAACGGGCTTTGTCAAGGGATTTTTGAAAAAACATGCCTTTCCCTTTAGGAGAAGTCTTATTCTTCCTTGAAACTTTTTGTATATCTACATTTTGGGAAGTTTGAACAACCCCAAAACTGGTGTCCAATGTTTTGCCCCTGTTTTGCCGTTCGCAAAACGAGCTTTCCTCCACAAATCGGACATTTTTCGACATCATTTAACTTTCTTTCGATATTTAGAATATGTTCTTTTTTTATCTCTTTTCCTTGTTCAGTTAAATAAGACAAGCAATTGTAAATATCATCTATTTGTTCTTTTTTAAAAACATCAGGATAAGAATCCCATATTTCTTGGGTAATCTCAGGTAATTCATCTCTTTTGCATACAAACACATCTTTTGATGAAACAACGATATCTTTTAGTTCACATCTTTCTGAAAACACAATTATTGATATTGTCTGAATATCTTTATTTAAATAATGTTTTAGTGCTTTGATATGACCACTATTCTGCCAAATCGGATTATAAAAATGGCGTTTTTCGGTTTCTTTCTTTCCGAGCCAATCTTTTCCAGCATAAAGCGTAGTTACCCAATTTTTGTTCTTTTCATTTCCAAAAATAAATCCGGAATAGTTTTTGCTTTCCACAACCAAAAGTCCTTTTGATGTTATACATAAAAGGTCTATTTCTCTAGTTTCTTTTTCGCTGCAAGGGACATATAAATTTTTAAGAATTTTCCCATTATCATCAAATGAAATAGTCCACCTAAGTTCTCTTTCTGTAAGTTTCTCACCATATTCTCCTATAAATTTAGGTGTACCTATCAGTTTTCGAATGAGTCGTTTTAAATGTCTCATGTTATCCCTCTTCCGTCATTTCCTTCGGAAATGCCACCTTCCCCTCTGGGAAGGCTTATTTTATTCTTCCTCGAAGTTGATTTCCTCGATTTTTGCATCGGACCAAAGTCTTTCGAGAGAATAGAATTCGCGGACTTCGTCATTGAAGATGTGAACGATTACGCTTGCATAGTCCATGAGTATCCAGCTTGCAGAAGAATAGCCTTCAACTCTCTGGGGTGCAATTCCGTCCTCGTGGCCGAGAGCGAAATCGATATCATCGGAAAGGGACTGGACGTGGCTTTTGTTGGTTGCGGAAGCAATTACAAAATAATCGCCGATGCTGCTGATTTCGCCGATTTTAAGTACGCGAAGTCCGATTGCTTTTTTGCTGTCAAGAATTTTTGCGATTTTAAGTGCAAGTTCTCTGGATTCCATAAATCATTTTTCCTTTCACATAGTTATATCAACGTTTTTATATTCTTCCAAAAGTGCTTCGGTGTCTTTTCCTTTAGGTAAACCGCGCCTTTCAAGGTCGCCGGCTATCCATCGGACACCATAGGCAATTCCCTGGTCAAGGTCAAAATCTGTAAGATTGCGGGTATATTCCGCATCCGGATAGTTTCTTTCTGCGCTTGTTAAATCTGCCATATATATAACTTTTTCAAGAATGCTCATGCTTCCTCTTCCGGAAGTATGGTAACGCACCGCGTTGAGCACGTCTTTATCGGTTACGCCAAGTTCGTGCTCGCAATATACCGCTCCGGCAATGGAATGCCACAAAGCCGGGGATTTGAGGGTATCCTCATCAAGCTCAATTCCCACGTTTCTGATTATTGCAAGCTGTTCCTCGTTCGGGATCCCCTTGCAGATATCGTGAACAAGGCCCGCAAATTCGGCTTTTTCCGGATCTGCACCGTATTTTCGGGCAAGGAATACAGCTCTTTTTGCAACGTTCAGAGAATGAGCATATCGGTGCTCGTTCATTCTTGATTTGAGCACCGATTTAAGTTCTTCTTCCGGAAGGCGGCAGAATTTTTCGGTATCCATCATTCTGCCTCTTCTTCCGCAGGATAAGTTGCGATGGCTTCGACCGCTGCAGGAAGATAGAAACCGCGGCCGCAATCGATAATTTCGGAACTTGTTTCCGTTACTGCAAAAGTAATGTAGAAACAGTCCTCATAAGCGCCGAAGAAGTTAAGGTGAAGTATTCCGTTTTCACGGAGCATTATGCTGTGGAAATATCCGGCTTCTTCCGCTATAAAGTCAAGTTCTTCCTCGGTGGCATTGGGATAATATTTTGCAAGAAGCTCGTCGGTAAGGCCCTGTTTATAGATAATATCCATAACGTCGGAACCGGCTTCATATTTGCGAAGGTCCGCACGGCGAAGGGAATCGTCCGCGCCGTATTCGTAAAATTCGCCGTCTTTGATATAGAACCAATATTTCTTGGTCGTGGGTTCTTCCTGTTTTGCAAGTTCCTCTTCCTCAAAATAATCATAGGAAGTGAATTCTGCGGTAAAATCGGTTCCGCCCTGGTATTCAAGTTCGCTGAACATTCCGGAAACTGCGGTTTCGTAAACTTTGCTGTTCTCAATTCCGAAAACATAGGTAAGTCCGTCGTCATAATTTTCCGCAAAAAGGAAAACCGCATCTTCAACAGTGATGATTTCGGGGTTCTCCCATTTTCCGCTTTCTTTAAGTTCTGCGGCATAGTTTTCGTTTACGTACCAGAGAACGCCTTCGAGGTATTCCGCACCGGCTTTTCCGCAAAAAGCAAAAGCTTCAGATGTTCCGTCGCCGTCAAAATCGTCGAACTGGAACCAGATGGTCTGGCCTTCGCTGTATTCGTTCAGCTTATCACGGATAACTTCCTCCGCATCAACGTTTCTAAGCTGTTTTTCCACGTCAACTTTTCCGACAAGGTCATCAAGAAAGCCTTCATAGCTTTCCCGCCAACCGCCGGAACAGGCAGAAAGTGCAAGCACCATGATAACTGCCACAGCCGTGAAAAGCAACATTGTTTTTTTAAGCATTTTTTGCCTCCTGGTTTCGGTCAGTTGTAATAAAGATAATGATCCCAGATATAATCGTCAACTCCCTCGGGCACCATTGAGGAAATATCGTCCGCCCGGCGGACCATTTCCCTTACGGAAGTGGAGGAAATTTCTTTTACATCTATCGGCACAATAACAACGGTGGCCCCGTAGCTTCTGAGAACCGCCGCTTCCGCTTCAAGGACGGAATCGTCCTCCCAGTTTCTTGCCGCAACCGCAAGGGTCGCTTCATCGGTTATTTTGTGCCATGCATACCAGCGCTGGAAATAAAGAAGCATATCGCCGCCCATAAGCAGGAAAAATTCGTCATCGGGGTAAACTTCCCGAAGCTGGGAAATAGTATCCGCCATATAACCTTCGTCCTCGCGTTTTATTTCGATATCGGAAATTTCGAAACCTTCGAGTTTTCCGAAGGCGAGGTTGCACATATTCATTCTGTGTTCCGAAGGGGTCATTGCAAGACCTTTTTTATGGGGCGGCTGGTAAGCCGGAATCACGATTATCTTATCGAGAGAAAGTTCTTCCTTAAAAGTAAGGGCTGCGTTAACATGCCCCACATGAACCGGGTCAAAACTTCCTCCGTAAATACCGATTCTCATTGGTTTCTCCTTTTTTTAAATCAGGGAAGAATGATTTTGGGTTCCTTAAGGTTGCGTTTGTAAACGACAAATTTTCTGCCGATTACCTGAACGGCTTCGCAGCCTTTGATTCCGTTCATAACAAGCTCGATCGCTTCTTTTGAGGAAACGGGGGAAGTTTCGAGAACGGAAACTTTTACGATTTCTCTTGCGTCAAGAGCTTCATTAATGTTGCCGATTACGGATTCGGTAACGCCTTCTTTGCCGACAGTTACAACTGCGGGAATTCCGTTTGCAAGACTGCGGAGATAGGCGCGCTGTTTGGTAGTGATCATTAAAATTTCTCCTTATTGTATATTAACTTTTTGTTGGTTTCGTGTTTTAGTCAAAAATAGCTTTTGCAAAAGCTTCCGGGTCAAAAGGCTGAAGGTCCTCCGCCTTTTCGCCGACACCGATGAATTTTATCGGAATATCAAGTTCTTTTCTTATTCCGATAACAACGCCGCCTCTGGCGGTGCCGTCGAGTTTAGTAAGAACAATTCCGGTTATGGGGCATGCGTTTCCGAATTCCCTTGCCTGGTTAAGGGCATTCTGTCCGGTGGTTCCGTCAAGAACAAGAAGTGTTTCAACGGAGGATTCCGGAGCTTCCCTTTCGATAACTCTGCCTATTTTTGCAAGTTCGTCCATAAGGCCTTTTTTGTTCTGAAGGCGGCCTGCGGTATCGCAGATTATAACATCGGCTTTTCTTGCTTTTCCCGCGGCGATTGCATCAAAAACAACTGCAGCCGGGTCGGAACCTTCGGAATGTTTTATAAGTTCCGCACCGCATCTGTCGGTCCAGACTTCAAGCTGATCAATCGCTGCCGCACGGAAAGTATCTGCGGCGGCAACAACAACTTTTTTGCCTTCGTCCATAAAGTTTTTTGCAAGTTTTCCGATGGTGGTGGTTTTTCCCGCTCCGTTTACGCCGATCATCATAATGATCGCGGGTTTGTTTTCAATATTGAGTTCCTGTCCGCCGCGAAGCATTTCCGCAACAACTTCGTACATCATTTCACGGACTTTTTCCGGATCGGAAACTCCTTCTTTTTTAACTCTTTTGCGAAGTTCTTCGCAAATAGCACCCGCAGTTACTGCGCCGGTGTCCGCAAGGACAAGAGCTTCCTCAAGTTCGTCAAAAAGATCTTCATCAACGTGACCGCCGGAAAAAACGTCATCAAAACGTTCCTTGAGGGAATCTCTTGTTTTTTTAAGTCCTTCGCTGATTTTGCTGAAAAATCCCAAAGTTTGTTCCTCCTTGGTGTATATTGGCTCCTTTTTCAGATGCCTTTTTCAAAAGCCCATTTTGCAGGGTTGTTTTCAATATAGTTGCGTATTTCATTCAGGTCATCCTGGTTTCGTATTACGTGTTCAAAATATCCGCGCTGCCAAAGATGTTTGTCAAACGGTTCAAAAAAACCGTTTTTTACACCTTTTATGTATTCATTTGTTGTCTGAGTTTTGAACCATTTTATGATTTGCTGTAGGGGCGCACCTATGTGTGCGCCCGTTTTTATAAGAACAAAATGCAGGTGATCGGGCATTATGACATAGCAATCTATTTTTGTTCCGGGATATTTGTTTTCAATTTCAAAAATCCATTTTGAAATCATTTTATCCGGTTCATTCGGGCGAACACACAGGTTCGCCCCTACGGCGTTTCCGGTTATTTCGCCGAAAATATGTGAACGCTTATGTGTACAGATTGTTACAAAATATCCGCCGTTTTGAGAATAGTCATAATGTTCCAGCCGAAGATTTTTTCTCTTCGGAAGTTCCGGGTTATTCATCGCTCTGGAGCTGTTTTTCAAGCCACTGCTCCTTGCTGATAAGTACCTGGCGGGGTTTGCTTCCTTCAAAAGGACCGACAATTCCCCGTTCTTCCATTTGGTCGATGATCCTTGCGGCTCTGGCGTAGCCGAGTTTCAGCTTGCGCTGGAGCATTGAAGTTGAAGCCATTCCCATTTCGATAACGCATTCGATTGCGGCATCGAGCATATCGTCACCGTCATCAAATCCGCCGCCTTCGGAAGAATAATCATCGGAGGATTTTTTGCTCTTATCCCTGACCGCAAGTTTTTCGATATCGTCGAGGATTCCTTCATCGTAAGAAGCGGTTCCGCCGTTTTTGACAAAGCGGACAACTTCCTCAACTTCGCTGTCGGAAACAAAACAGCCCTGAACACGGCGCATATCGGTCTGGGGATAGAAAAGCATATCGCCTTTTCCAAGAAGTTTTTCCGCGGAGCCATCCGGAAGAATGGTTCGGCTGTCAACCTGGGAAGAGGTTTTGAAAGCGATTCGGCTTCCGATATTGGATTTGATAACGCCGGTGATAACGTCAACGGAAGGACGCTGGGTCGCAACAACAAGGTGCATTCCCGCCGCTCTTGCAAGGGCCGCAAGGCGGTTGATTGCATCCTCAACTTCGCTTGATGCAACAAGCATAAGGTCCGCAAGCTCGTCGATTATGATTACAACTTTCGGCATTCTCTGCATATCGTCCCGGGAATCCGCAAGTTTGTTATAACCGTCGATATCGCGAACGGCGTTATCCGCAAACATCTGGTAACGCTTGAGCATTTCGGAAACCGCCCAGTTAAGAGCGCCTGCGGCTTTTCTCGGGTCGGTAACAACCGGGATAAGAAGATGGGGGATTCCGTTATAAACGGAAAGCTCAACGACCTTCGGGTCGATGAGAAGAAGTTTTACCTCGTCCGGGCTGGATTTATAAAGAAGCGAAATTATCATCGTGTTGATGCAGACGGATTTACCGGAACCGGTTGAACCTGCAACAAGAAGATGGGGCATTTCCTTAAGGTCCGCAAGAACAATGTTGCCGACTATATCACGTCCGAGGGCAACGGTGAGTTTTGATTTTGCTTCCTGGAATTCTCTGGATTCGATAAGTTCGCGCATATTGACTATGTCGCGGTTTTTGTTCGGAACTTCAACGCCGACGGCGGCTTTTCCGGGAATCGGGGCTTCGATTCGTACGCTTTTTGCCGCAAGGTTAAGGGCAAGGTCATCGGAAAGGTTTGCAATTTTGCTGACCTTAACTCCCGCTCCGGGCTGAAGTTCATATCTTGTAACGGCTGGTCCGCGGTTTATATCAATAACCCTTGCGGTTACGCCGAAACTTTGGAGGGTGTTGGTGAGGGTATCGGCGTTTTTACGCAGTTCTTCGGTAATATCACCGTTATCGTTATCGCGCATTTTGAGAAGATCGGTTGGCGGGAAAACATAGGGTATCGTTTCAAGGTCGTTCATGATCTCGGTAATTTTCTTTTCCTGCTCGTCCGCAAGGACCTTGAGCTCCGCCTTTTCAATTTTCTTTGCGTTGGCCTGATCGACCATAGCCTTGCTTATAAGTTCCTCAAGGTTCGGGTCTTTTTCGGCAGCTTCTGCCATCTGTTCCTTCGCGGGTTTGATCTCTTCGATCTTTTCCATATCCGGAACTTCAACTTCCATGTGGGGCTTAAAACCGTTAATGGGTTCTTCCCTTACCGCGGTTATTACCGGCTTGTCCTGTTTAACGGTTGTAACGGGAACGGAAGGTTCGCAGTCGAGAGGGATATCGATTATTTTTTCAGCGGGTGCCTGAGCTGGTTTTGCATCAACCGGCGGGATTTTTGAAACGGGCGGAACCGGTGCACCGGTTGTTCCAAGGAGTTTTTCTTTGGAACGTTTTACGGAATCTTCCGTTTCCTTCGAAACAAATTTCGGGCCGTCATCAAGGGGAATATCAATCTGGGACATTCTTCTTGTTTCCATTGCGGCTTTGTGGTGTTCAACCTGTTCAGTATAAACGGTTTTAACCTTATCGCCGACTTTTTTTGTATCCCTTGCAATTCCGATAAGGGTCGTTCCGGTGAGGAGCATCAGATCAACAACAATCAGAACAAGACCGACGATTATTGCCGCAAGCCTTCCCATAAGTGCCATTGCGGTAAGACCATAGACGCTCGAAAGAACGCCGCCGCCGGTAAGTTCTTTTCCGTATGTATAAAGCTGACCGATTTTTTGGAAAACGCTTCCGTCAAGAACCATGTTTTCGCTGAAAACGGTGGTGATTCCGGAAAGAAGTATTATCAGCGCAAGGCTTTCGTAACCCTGGGCGGAAGTCGAAAAAGTCGGTTTTTCCATTGTGTTCATAACCGCAAGATAGATAAAAACCGGACCGATAAGATACGCGCACCAGCCGAAAAGACCGAAAAGCGCATAGTGCATACTTTGCCAGAGGTTTTCGCCTTTGATAAGGGTCATTGCAAGAAAAATTATTCCAAGGGCGAAAAAGCCGATTGCATAGAGCTGGCGGCGGGAAGAAATTTCTGCCGCCGTGGGTTTTTTCGCGGTGGATTTTGTTCCTTTTTTTGTGGTGGTCTTTTTTGTTGCAGCCATTTTTAACAGCCTTTCTTAAATCGTTATAACAGTTCCGCTGATTTTTTCAAAAATTCCGATTGCGACGATTATAACGCCGAGGGGAATAAGATACCAGGCGAATTTTGTGAATTTATCGTTTTTAACAAGAAGTTTAACGGTTTTTATCGCGCCGATTCCGACAATTAAGGAAACGACCATTCCGGTTATTGCGGCAAGCCAGTTTATTTCAACTTCGCCGGAAATTGCCGCCGGAACTTCGAGAATGTTGGCCGCGAGAACCGCCGGAACACCCATTATGAAGGAAAAAGCGACAGCCTGTTCCCGGGAAACCCCGAGGATAAGTCCGGTGGAAATTGTTGAACCGGAACGGGAAAGTCCCGGAAGGGGGGCGATCCCCTGCATGATTCCCATTCCGAGAGCCTGCTTCCAGCTCATGTTTTCGGCGGTGGCTCCGCCGGTTTTAACGCATTTTCCGGAAACGATAAGCAAAACAGCAGTAAGAAGGAAGCAAAGTCCTTCGACGATTATATCGTTATCGGTGGAAAGAGAATTGTAAAAATCGGAGACGAAATAGAAAAAGCAAAGGGGAACAAGGCTTATGATAAGAAGAAAAATCATTCTTCTGGAACCGGTCATGTTTTCCTTATCAAATTTTCCGGTAACGATTTCTTTTGCCATTGAAAAGAATTCTTTTATCATATCAAGGATATCTTTCCAGAAGGCTATCATAACCGCAAGAAGAGTTCCGAGATGGAGAAGAATGGAATAAATTCCGGCGGATTCGCCGCTGTTTCCTGTAAAATGCTGATAAAGGGAAAGATGTCCGCTTGAGGAAACCGGAAGAAATTCCGTAAGTCCCTGTATAATTCCCTGAATAACCGCGTCAAAAATGCTCATTTTTTCTCCTTTATATGTAGCCGCAAAGCGGCGGTCAGTGTTTTCTGATATAACCGGGGGAGTATTCCGATTTAAGATAATTTTTAAGATCCGTTGATATAAGACGGGAAACGGAAAACCCCGCAGGGGTCATTGTTCCTTCAAGGTATCCGCCTTCAATATCCATTGTCACCGTTTGGGAAACCGAATTAGGAAAGATCCGGTCGAAAGGTTCAACAGTCCAAAGCATCATTTTTGCCCGCCCCTTTCTATTTGGGAATAGAGGCATTTGATTGCATCGGAAAGCCCGCCGAGATTATCGATAAGCCCTTCGGAAACGGCGGCTTCGCCGTCAAGGACCGTTCCCACGTCGGTAATAAGTTCTCCCGTTGTGAACATAAGCTCCCGGAAACGTTCGGCTTTTATATTTGAATTTTCGGTGACGAATTTCGTAATCCGTTCCTGCATTTTGTCAAAATATGAAAGAGTTTGCGGAACGCCGAGAACAAGCCCGTTCATCCGGACAGGATGGATGGTCATTGTCGCGGAAGGAACGATGAAAGATTCCTTTGCGGAACAGGCAAGAGGAACGCCGATTGAATGTCCGCCTCCGAGAACAAGGGAAACTGTCGGCTTGCTCATTCCGGAAATAAGTTCCGCAATGGCAAGACCCGCTTCAACATCGCCGCCTACGGTATTGAGCATTACGATAAGTCCTTCGATTTCCGGGTCTTCCTCGATAGCAACAAGCTGGGGAATAACGTGCTCATATTTTGTGCTTTTGTTTTGCGGCGGAAGAATATAATGTCCTTCTATCTGTCCGACAATGGTCAGACAATGTATGCAATGTTTTCCTCTTGTTTTTATGACCGAGCCGGTTTCGATGATCTGGTCAGTCTGGGTTTCGATTTCGTCCGTTTCTTCTTCGGGACAGTTTTTGATTTCCTCTGACATTTTTATAAAACCTCCGGAGTTTTTTAATATTATGCTTCGGATTTTGTTTTATATGCGCCAGAGCCTATTTTCGTAAATTACATTATAACAAAATAATATTAAATATACAAGTATAAATTATTAATATAAAAAGAGAGCGGTCACCCGCTCCCTTTTTAAAACAGATTCATTGAAAACATAATCAAGGTTTGCCTTGCGGCAACGCCGCCTTCGCCCGCGCAAACTTTCAGAATACATTATCTTTATTTTTTATGGCTGCATTCTCCGAATTCAGGATTTTCCGCACAGATTTTCTCAAGCAGCAACTGAGCCTTCGCACAGCCGAGCATCGCGGAAATATATGTGAGGACATAACCTTTAAATCTTTCATCAAAATTCATTCCGTTTTCATAAAGAATTTCGCCGTAATCTCCCGCCCATTGAACAAATTCATTATATTCATCTCTGTACGAAACGGCATTCTGCTCGCCGCTTTCAATATAGATTTTTAAATTATCATACACATTTCTGTGGAACGGGCTTTTTTGGTACCATTCAAGGGCGATTTCATTGTTCGCCGGAACGCCGATTCCGTTTTCAAACATTTTTCCGACATTTCCCGCACCCCAGGGACTTCCGGCTTCCGCCGCCCGAAGATTCCAGAAAAGCGCTTCGTAAAATTTTTCTTCGGAATAATAGTCTCCTTCTTTTTCGCAAATATCCGCAATTTCAAGCATTGAACGGACATCTCCGGCAAGAGCTTTTTTTAAATACCATGCGTATGTACCTTCCTTGGCTGAAGGCGCAGGTTTGGAAATTTCCGGTTCGGTTTTTGTCAAAAGCTTTGGAGGTTCGACCTTTACAGCAGGCTTCGGCGGTTTGGGTTTTGCGGTTTCAGCCGGTTTTGCGGGTTCAGGTTTCGGTTCTTCCGTCTTGTTGGCTTCGTCGCGGAGTTTTACAATGGTGTTGAGAAGCGAAGCCGCTTCCTCCGCATAGGTTTTGATTTTTATTTTTCTTCTTGCATTATCTGCATAAAACACCGCGAGTTCATTTACAGAAGCTTCCGCTCTTATAAATTTTTCAAAATATGCACCGCTCGTTGCGGAATCGGAAGAAACGATTTTTTCTGTGGTGAGAAGAATTCCGTCTTTTCCGTTTGCGAAAAGGGTTCTGTCCAAAAGCGCCACAACTTCTTCGGGTTTTGCAAATTTATCGATATGTTTTATTGCATTCGAAAGTTGCTTTTTGCTTAATTTTGAAGCCAAAACAAATTTTCTGTTCGTGATTTTGGGGTATTTTTCAACAGCTTTTTCAAGCAATTTACGGTCATATTTCATTTGTCCGGCACCTTTTCAAAAATATTGGATTAATTGTTATAATATCACAATAAACGGTTTTGGTAAACAAAAAAGCCGCCCTCCGGGCGGCGTTTTTTCGTTTTTTTATCAATAAGTATTTTCAAGTTTGATTTCGATAAGGTCGCCGTCTGCAACGGGCTGTTCCCAAAGGCCAACCTGGCCATATTCGCCGTTTACATATACGGACCACCAAACAGTCCAGTTGACAGAATCCTGTTCGAGTTCGCCAATGCGCTGGATCATGGTGCTGTCGATCTGTTCATAATCAATTCCGTTTGCTTTAAGGCCTTCTTCAAGAAGAGTTCCGGCGGTAGCATTTTCGGTAAGTTCAACTTCAAATTCATGAACAACGTTGCCTTCGAGGTCGCTTACCGCAAATTTTACGGAACCTGCGGAGCAGGCGGCAAGGCTGAGCATCATAACAAGCGCAAGGATAACTGCAAGAATTTTTTTCATTTTAAAATTCCTCCTTAAAAATTTTCCGCAAAGCGGATTTTTTACATCTGCATTATACTATTATTTCTTCATTTCTTCAAGGCCGAAAGCTGTTCCAAACTTGCTGAAACAATTAAAGTATTTCAGAAAGTGCTGCAAAATCCGCAAGGGAAAGTTCTTCCGCCCTTGCGTTGGGTCCAAGACCGCATTGTTCCAAAGCGGAAAGCACCTCTTCTTTTCCGATTCCAAGACCGGAAGAAAGTGAGTTTGTAAGGGTTTTTCTTCTTTGGCTGAAAGCGGCTTTTACTATTTTGAAAAAATGTTTTTCATCGGCAACTCTGACCGGCGGTTTCTTTCGCAGGGTAAGGCGGATAACCGCGGAGGTTACGTTTGGCGGCGGAACAAAATTTCCTTTTGAAACGTCAAAAAGTTTTTCCGGTTCGCTGTAATAATTTATTGCGGCGGAAATTGCTCCGCAATCTCTTGTTCCGGGTTTTGCGGCAATTCTTACCGCGGCTTCTTTCTGTACCATTACGGTAAGGTTTTCCGCTCCGATGTTTTCTTCAAGAAGTTTCATAATTATCGGCGAAGTGATGTAATAAGGCAGATTTGCACAGACAACAAAAGGCATATCGCCGAAATGTTCTTTTATTACTGATTTAAGGTCAAGTTCAAGCACATCCGCATTGAGTATCGTTACATTATCAAACTCCGCAAGAGTTTCTTTGAGCACGGGCAAAAGTGCTTTGTCGATTTCGATGCTCAAAACCTTTTCCGCCCGAAGTGCAAGTTCTTTTGTGAGCACGCCCATTCCCGGCCCGATTTCAAGGGCGCAGATCCCGGGGCCGACTCCGCTTTCTTCCGCAATTCTTGGGCAAAGATCCGGGTTTACTATAAAGTTTTGGCCAAAGTTTTTGGAAAATTTGAAACCGTGACGGCCGAGAATTTCGCGCACAACGTTTATGTTGGAAAGTTCAGGCATTTTTATCCTCCTAAACAAATTTTTCATACTGTTATTATAACTTTTTATTCTTCCTGTGTAAAGATTTAAAAAATCACTAAACAAAATCAATTCCATCTGATATAATATTAAAAAACTTTTGCTTTGGGAGGATTTTTCTTTGGAATCCCTTGTTTTTGCATTCAATTCGGTGGCACCGATCGTAATAATGGTAGCCGCCGGATATTTTCTTAAAAAATCAAAAATCATCGGAAAAGATTTTGCTTTCGCTGGGAACCGGCTTGTTTTCCGCCTTCTTCTTCCGGTTATGCTTTTCAGCAACGTTTATAAAATCGAAAATATCGGAAGTTTTGATTTCGGCCACGTAGCTTATGCGGTTATTATGACAATTCTTATTTTTTCCGCCGCTGTTTTTTTAAGCGGTTTTGTTACAAAGGACGGTCCAACCCGCGGTTCGCTTGTTCAGGGGATTTTCCGTTCCAACTATACCCTGATCGGAATTCCTCTTGCGGAAAGTCTTTTCGGTGCCGAAGGCACCGCTGCTGCCGCCGTTCTTTCCGCCTTTGTTATCCCGGTTTTCAACGTCCTTGCCGTTGCGGAACTGCTTTCCTTTTCCGGAAACGGAAAGAGACCCACAGCCAAAAAAATCCTTTTCGATATAGCGAAAAATCCGCTTATTCAAGGTGTGGCGGCGGGTTTTCTTGCCTTGCTGATAAGGGAGTTTTTTGTTTCCGCGGAAATTTCCTTCCGCCTTTATGACATTGCTCCCGTTGAAAAAGTTATCGGTTATATTTCCGCAATGGCAACTCCCCTTTCGCTCATCGTTCTCGGCGCGGATTTTGAGTTTTCCGCAATTTCTTCGCTGAAAAAGGAAATCGTTTTCGGAACTGCGGCGCGCTGCCTTTTTGTTCCTCTTGCCGGAGTCGGAACCGCTTTTCTTCTTTTCCGGGGAACTTTTGACGGTGCACAGTTTGCCGCGATAACCGCGCTTTTTACCGCGCCGGTTGCCGTTTCGAGCATACCGATGGCCCAGGAAATGGGCGGAAACACCACCCTTTCCGGCCAGCTTGTTGTCTGGACCACGATTTTTTCCGCGGCTTCGGTTTTTGCCGCTTCGTTTCTTCTTAAATTTGCCGGAATTTTTTGAGCACGCTTTTTTCAGCGTGTTCGGATATATGCCAAAAAGCCCGTGCTCGAAATGAGCACGGGCTTTTGGCTTTTTGGGATCAGTTGGGAAAATCAATCTTTAAAAGGTTCGCGGCCTTTATAAGTGGTGTGAAGGAGTTCATGTGCTTTATGAGAGTTGGGTTCGCCGAGGAATTCTTCATAAAGTTTCTGAACCTGGGTGTTCTTGTGGCTCTGGCGGAGAACGTTTCTCTGATCTTCGGAATAAAGAGCGGAAGCACGTTTCTGCATATAAGTATCAAGAATATCGTGGTCTTCGTTGGGAAGGAAAACGGGACGAACATAAGGCTGGCCGCCGCCGTTGATGCAGCCGCCGGGACAGCCCATGATTTCGATGAACTGATAGGGGCTTTCGCCTTTGCGGATCTGGTCCATAAGAACTTTTGCGTTTTTCATTCCGTGGGCAACGGCAAAACGAAGGATCTGGCCGTTAATTTCGATCTGGGATTCTTTAATTCCGTCAAATCCGCGGACGGAGGTGAAAGCGATGGCGCCGTGCTCTTTACCGGTGAGAACATGGTAAACGGTACGGAGAGCAGCTTCCATAACACCGCCGGTTACGCCGAAAATTACGCCTGCGCCGGAAGCTTCGCCCATGATATCCTGGTCGAATTCTTCGTCCGGGAGTTTGGTGAATACGATACCGCTTCTGCGGATCATATCGCCGAGTTCGCGGGTTGTGATAACTGCGTCAACGTCTTTAAGACCTTCGCCGTTAACCATTTCAGGTCTTTCTTTTTCAAACTTCTTTGCAGTGCAGGGCATTACGGAAACAACAAAGATATCTTTCGGGTTGATTCCGTGTTTTTCGGCATAATAGCTCTTGATGATTGCGCCCTGCATCTGATGAGGAGATTTGCAGGAAGAAAGGTGGTCAAGCTGATCTGCATAATAGGTTTCGCAATAGTTTACCCAACCCGGGGAACAGGAAGTTATCATAGGAAGAACTCCGCCGTTTTTCATTCTGCCGAGAAGTTCGGTTCCCTCTTCCATAATGGTAAGGTCTGCGCCGAAGTCGGTATCATAAACCTTTTCAAAACCAAGGCGGCGGAGAGCTGCGACCATTTTTCCGGTAACGGGGGTGCCGATGGGCATTCCGAATTCTTCGCCAAGGGCAGCTCTTACTGCCGGTGCGGTCTGGACGATCACATGGCGGCCAAGGGCCATTGCTTCATCGACTTTATCAACTTCGGATTTAAGCATAAGGGCACCGGTGGGGCAGACGGAAACGCACTGTCCGCAGAGGATACAGGGAGATTTATCAAAGCTTCTGTTTCCGGCAGGTCCGACGATTGCGTTGAATCCGCGGTTTTCATAACCGAGAACGCCGTTTCCGTGGGCGTTTTTGCATCTTGCAACGCATCTTCCGCAAAGGATACATTTGCTGGTATCACGGACGATCGAAGGGTTGAGTTCATCAATGGTTACCGGGGTCTGGGAGCCTTTGAACATATCGGGTCTTGCGCCGGTGAGTTTTGCAACATGGAGAAGTTCGCATTTTCCGTTTTTGTCGCACTGCTGGCAGTTTACGGAATGGTTGGAAAGAAGAAGTTCAACGGAAGTTCTTCTTGCGGCGGTTGCTTTCGGGGAGGAAATGCTTATTTCCATACCTTCAAAAACAGGGAAAACGCAGGAAGCAACAAGGCTTCTCATGCCCTTTACTTCAACAAGGCAAACGCGGCAGGAACCCTGGTTGCATTCGCCGTGGTTAAAGTCGCAAAGGGAAGGAATTTCATAACCGCAGGATCTTGCGGCATCTATTACGGTAAGGCCTTCTTCAACCTGATAAGGATGGCCTTCGATTTTAATATTGATTTTGCTCATTTTCTATGCCCTCCTTACTGTTCTTTGGTAATTGCGCCGAACTTGCAGGAAGCAATGCAAAGTCCGCATCTTACGCAAACTTCCGGATCAATTACAAAGTTGGTTTTGCCGACTATGCCGGAAATTGCTCCAACGGGGCATTTTTTGGCACAAAGGCTGCAGCGTTTGCATTTGTCTGCAATGATAGAATATACGGTAAGGTTTTTGCAAACATGTGCAGGGCATTTTTTATCCTGGATATGGGCAAGATATTCATCATAGAAAGAAGCAAGGGTGGAAATAACCGGGTTTGCCGCACTCTGACCAAGGGAGCAAAGAGAGTTTGTCTGGCAGGCGTTGCCGATGGTTTCGAGTTCTTCAAGATCTTTCATGGTTGCTTCGCCTTCGGTGATCTTGGTGAGAATTTCGAGCATTCTCTTTGTACCGATACGGCAGGGAGAGCATTTTCCGCAGGATTCGTCACAGATGAATTCCATATAGAATTTTGCAACGTCAACCATGCAGTTGTCTTCGTCCATAACGATTGCGCCGCCGGAACCCATCATGGAACCGAGAGCTACAAGGTTATCGAAGTCGATGGAAACGTCAAGCTCGTCAGCAGTGATACAGCCGCCGGAAGGACCGCCGGTCTGGATAGCTTTGAATTTTTTGCCGCCGGGGATTCCGCCGCCGATGTCGTAAACAAGTTCGCGGAGAGTTGTACCCATGGGAACTTCAACGAGGCCGACGTTGTTGACCTTGCCGCCGAGGGCGAAAACTTTTGTACCTTTGGAACCGGTGGTGCCGTATTTGGTAAATTCCTCAACGCCGTTTCTGAGTATGTAAGGAACGGTTGCAAGGGTTTCTACGTTGTTAACAATGGTAGGTTTGTCCCAAAGACCGCGAACTGCCGGGAACGGAGGACGGGGTCTGGGCATACCGCGAAGTCCCTGAATGGAATGGAGAAGAGCGGTTTCTTCGCCGCAGACGAATGCGCCTGCACCAAGACGGATATGTGCGCGGAAAGAGAATCCGGAACCGAGGATGTCGTCGCCGAGAAGTCCCTGTGCTTCAGCCATTTCGATTGCATGGCGAAGACGTTTTACTGCGGTGGGATATTCGGCACGAACATAAAAATAACCTTCGGAAGCGCCGATTGCGTAACCCGCGATGGTCATACCTTCGATTACGGAAAGAGGGTTATCTTCAAGAATGGAACGGTCCATGAATGCGCCGGGGTCGCCTTCGTCGCCGTTGCAGACAACATATTTTTCCTTGCTGTCCTGGTTATATGCAAACTGCCATTTGCGTCCGGTAAGGAAGCCGCCGCCGCCTCTGCCGCGAAGTCCGGATTCGAGCACGGAGATTACAACTTCCTGGGGAGTCATTTTAAGAGCATTTGCAAGGCCCTGGTATGCGCCGCAGCCAAGAGCTTCATCGAAGCTTTCGGGGTTAATTACGCCGCAACCGTGAAGAGCAATTTTCTTCTGTTTTTTATAGAAAGGAATCTGGTCCTGTTTTGCGATTTTTTCGCCGGTTTTGGGGTCAACATAAAGAAGTCTTTCAACAATTTCGCCGCCGATAACGTCTTTTTCGATGATCTCTTTGATATCTTCCTGTTTAACAAGGCGATAGAGAACGTCTTTCGGGAAAACGCGGATGAAAGGTCCCTGGGAGCAAAGGCCGAAGCAGCCTACTTTGCGGACCGCAACTTTTTCGGAAAGACCTTTTTCTTCGATAAGGCGGTTGCATTCCTCTTCAAGTTTAAGTGCGCCGGAAGCAACACATCCGCCGCCGCCGCAGATCATAAGATAGATTTTACCGTCGGAGCCGTTGAATTTGGAATCAAGGATTTCCTTGCAGACGGCTGCTCTTGCGTAAAGTTCTTCGGGTGTTCTTATCATGCTTCAGCAGCCTCCTTTGCTTTATATTCATCGATAATTCCCGCAACCTGGCTTACCTCAACATGAGGATAAACTTTTCCGTTGATGGTAACTGCCGGTGCAATTGCGCAGGCGCCGATGCAGCGGAGAGCATCGATAGTAAAAAGGCCGTCATCGGTGGTTTCACCGGGTTTGATTCCGAGAATTTCGGAGAATTTATCAACGATCTGCTGTGCGCCTTTAACGTAGCAGGCGGTACCGAGGCAGCAGCCGATAACATATTTTCCGTTCGGTTTGAGCGAGAAGAAAGAATAGAAGGTTACAACTCCGTAAATTTCGGCAACGGAGATTCCGGTGCGCTCGGAAACAATTTCCTGAACCTCCAGCGGAATATATCCATATTCTTTCTGGATATCGCTGAGGATCATGATGAGCGGTGTTTTTTCGTTTGCGTATCTGTCGCAGATTTCGTTTATCTTAACGACAGCGGCTTCGCTGAGATGAGCCATTTTTTGATTTCCCCCTTGAACTGTTTTTTTGTTTCGAGTTTCATTACTAATCCACAAAATAAGAGAGCCCGCGCCGCTTTTGGCGTAGCTGCCTCCCCAATTCTGTTAAATTATAAACCCTTTATAAATAAAAAGCAATAGCTTTTTTAAAAATTTGTTAAATAAATAACTAAAATTATTTAATTTATTATATTAATTTATAAAATATTTTGTTTTTTTCCAAAATGCTTTCCCCTAAAATGTTTTTTGTTTCGGTTAACTCGTTAACAAGTTCTCTTTTCCCACTTTCCCTTGAAAAAGCTTTTCTCCGATGATATACTTATTTGTATATGATATCCTTTCGGAGGTGTTTTTCCTTATGAATTATGACGTAATCATTATCGGCGCAGGCCCCGGCGGAATTTTTTCCGCTTTTGAACTTGTTAAACAAAAACCGGAACTTAAAGTTGCTGTTTTCGAAGCGGGACATTCCCTTGAAAAACGCCGCTGCCCCATTGACGGCGTAAAAGTCAAAAGCTGCATCGGCTGCAAAACCTGCTCCATCATGAGCGGTTTCGGCGGCGCAGGCGCTTTTTCCGACGGTAAATACAACATCACCAACGATTTCGGCGGAACCCTTTATGAATATATCGGAAAGAAAAACGCTCTTGACCTTATGCGCTATGTTGACGAAATAAACATGGCATACGGCGGAGAAGGTACAAAACTTTATTCCACCGCCGGAACAAAATTTAAAAAACTCTGCATCCAGAACGACCTTCATCTTCTTGATGCTTCCGTACGCCATCTCGGAACGGATATCAACTATGTCGTACTTGAAAATCTTTATAATTTCCTTAAGGAAAAGGTCGAATTTTTCTTCGATACCCCCGTTGAGCACGTTCTTGCCATCGAAAACGGATACGAAGTCAAAACCGCTGACGAATCCTTTTTCTGCAAGGACTGCGTAATTTCCGTCGGCAGAAGCGGAAGCAAATGGATGGAAAAAGTTTGCGGCGAAATGGGAATCCCCACCAAATCCAACCGCGTTGATATCGGTGTCCGCGTTGAACTTCCGGCAGAAGTTTTCTCCCATCTTACCGATGAACTTTACGAAAGCAAAATTGTTTACCGCACCAAAGAATACGGCGACCTTGTCAGAACTTTCTGCATGAACCCTAAAGGCGCCGTTGTTAACGAAAACACCAACGGAATCATCACCGTTAACGGTCACAGCTATGAAGACCCGGCAAAACAGACCGAAAACACCAACTTTGCTCTTCTTGTTGCAAAACATTTTTCCGAACCTTTCAAAGATTCCAACGGTTACGGCGAAAGCATTGCACGCCTTTCCAACATGCTTGGCGGCGGTGTAATTGTTCAGCGCTTCGGTGACCTTATCAGAGGACGCCGTTCCACCCAGGACAGAATCGACGGAGCATTTATCACGCCCACTCTTAACGCAACCCCCGGCGACCTTTCTCTTGTTCTTCCGAAGCGTATTCTCGACGGCATTGTTGAAATGATCTACGCTCTTGACAAAGTTGCACCCGGAACCGCCAATGACGATACCCTTCTCTATGGTGTTGAAGTAAAATTCTACAATATGGAAGTCGAAGTCGGAAACGACCTTATGACAAAAGATTATAAGGGTCTTTATATCATCGGCGACGGAAGCGGAATAACCCATTCCCTTTCCCATGCTTCTGCAAGCGGCGTTCTTGTTGCAAGAGAAATCGTTAAATAAGATTTAAAAAAAGAAAAAACATTTTTTGGAGCACTTCTTTTTGAGGTGCTCCTTTTTATTTTCAGGCGGCACTATAAAGCGGAAAAAAACGGATTCTTCGCTTTGCTCAGAATGACAGTAATTTGTCATTGCGAATCCGCCGCAGGCGGATGCGGCAATCCGCTTTTTTTGGAAAGATTTTTTGCTGTAAATCCGATACCGGCAAAATTTGCGGACAAAAAACAGAGGCACTTCCTTGAGAAGTGCCTCTGTTGCGAGCGGGTTTTCTTTTTATACAGAAAATCAAAGTTTGCAATATTCAACAGCGGTTTGTGCAGCAACTTTTGCGTTGTTGAAAACAAGCTGGATATTGGAAGCAAGGGAGTTGCCGCCGGTGAGTTCGGAAACTTTTGCAAGAAGGAAAGGAGTGGTTTCCTTGCCTTTGATTCCTGCTGCTTCTGCTTCTGCAATTGCGGTATCGATGGCTTTGTTGATAACATCGAGGGGCATTGCATATTCTTCGGGAATGGGGTTGGTTACGAGCATACCTGCTTTAAGGCCCATATCGTTGGAAGCTTTGAATGCTGCAGCAAGTTCTGCGGGGGTATCGATTTCATAGTCAACTTTAAAACCGGAAGAACGGGTGTAGAATGCGGGAAGTTCTTCGGTGCCGAAGCCGATTACCGGAACACCTTTGGTTTCAAGATATTCAAGAGTAAGGCCGAGGTCAAGAATGGATTTTGCGCCTGCGCAAACAACCATCATAGGGGTCTGGCCAAGTTCTTCAAGGTCTGCGGAAATATCCATGGTGGTCTCTGCGCCGCGGTGAACACCGCCGATGCCGCCGGTTGCAAAAATTTTGATTCCTGCCATATGAGCGATGATCATGGTGGTGGTAACGGTGGTTGCACCGTCTTCGCCTCTTGCGCAAAGAACAGCAAGGTCGCGGCGGGAAGCTTTATGGATAGCCTGGCCTTTTTTGCCGAAATATTCGATTTCTTCCGGGGTAAGACCTGCTTTAAGGCGTCCGCCGATAATTGCGATGGTTGCGGGAACAGCACCGTTTTCACGGATGATCTGTTCAACTTTAAGAGCGGTTTCAACATTCTGAGGGTAAGGCATGCCGTGGCTGATGATGGTGGATTCAAGAGCAACAACGGGTTTGCCTTCTGCAATAGCCTGTGCAACTTCTGCGTTTACGTCAAGGAATTTGTTGAGGTTCATTGAAATTTCTCCTTTTTAAAATTTGCTGATTTTATTTTCGTTTCATTCGTTTTTTAAGAATTTCCGCGCTCATGAGCGGATTAATTGTTTCGTCCGATTCCATTGTTATGGAACCTGCCGCAAGCCCTGCGGCGGCGGTATCCTCAAGGTTCATACCCTCGAGATAAGCCCAGACCAAAGCGCCCATAAAGGAATCTCCGCAGCCGGTGGTATTCACCATTTTTCCGGGAATTATTCCGTGCCATACGCTTTCCTTTGCGGTTGCGGCAAAAACGCCTTTTGCGCCCATGGAAATGAAAACCCTGCGAACACCTTTTTCGATAAGGGCTTTTGCTGCTTTTTCGGCATCTTCTTCGGTTTCGATTTTAACTCCGGAAAGAAGCTCCGCTTCAATTCTGTTCGGTTTAAGGGTGTGGATTTTAGGAAGGATAGCTCTTACCTTTTCTGCCTTTGCCGTGGAAACTGTATCCACAAAAAGCGGAACAAAAAGATTTTCCGCAAGGAACTTGAGGGATTCTTCCGGAATGTTTGCGTCCGCAACAACAACCTGGGCATTCTGCAAAAGCGCAAGGTTTGCGGAAAGATATTCCGGGGTTATGCGCTTGCAAACTTCCATATCCGAAACCGCAAGGGCCATTTCGCCATCCGGATCGGTTATGTAAAGATAGGTGGAAGTTGCCGCGCCCGGAACACGAAGAGCATGGCTGAGATCTATTCCGAGTTCGGAACAGGATGCTGCAACCCTTTCTCCGTTGATATCGTCGCCGTAAGCTGAAAGAAGCCTTACATCGATTCCCATAAGGCTCATATTGTGGGCAATGTTTCTTCCGACACCGCCAAGGCTTGTCATAACTTCGCCGGGGTTGGAATCTTCCGCCACAAGTGGCTTGAAAGAACGGGCACCGATATCGATGTTTACTCCGCCTACAACAACAGCATAGCTTCCGGTACGGAGAACATAGCCCTTTCCGGCAATACAGCCTTTTTTTGTAAGGTTCGAAATATGCACCGCCACGGAAGAGCGGGTTATGCCGAGTTTATCGGCAATTTCCTGCTGCTGGATCATGGGGTTTGCTTCAATAAGCTGGAGAATCTGCCTTTCCCTTTGGGTCACGGAAAACGCCTCCCTAAAATAAAGTTTAAATAATAAACATTTGCTTAAATTATATCACTATATATCTCTTTGTCAACAAGTCTAAAGGCTTTTTAAACAATAAATACGCAATCTTTTTTTAACAAAGTTTTTACAGTTCTTTTGTTCACTTTTTCGCTTTAATGTGATAGAATGGATTCAAACAAAAAATTTCTTTCCGAAAGGGGTTTTGATAAAAATGCTGAGCATTGAAAATGAAAAACGCATTGAACAGTGGATCGAAGACCACAAAGAAGAATTCATCGCAGATCTTTCCAAAATAATCGCGGTGCCTTCCGTTGCAACTCCCGGCGTTTCCGAAGGAGAATATCCCTTTGGAATTGAAAGCGCCAATGTTCTTGCCGCGGCAAAGGAAATTGTTGAAGGCTATGGTTTCCCGGTAAAAAACCTCGATAACTACTGCCTTGTTGCAAACATCGGCGAAGGAAAAGAAAAGATCGGTCTTTTCGGACATCTTGACGTTGTTCCCTGCGGAAACGACTGGAACTATCCGCCCTATGAACTCACCGTTGACGGCGACCTTCTGATTGGCCGCGGAATCCTTGATGACAAAGGCCCCCTCTGGGCTTCGATCTTTGCGGTCCGCTGCCTTAAAGATCTTGGACTTATGCCCAAACGCGAAATCGAAATTTTTATGGGCGGTCAGGAAGAATGCGGAATGAACGACCTTCTCCATTACATCGAAGTTTCCGAAAAACTTCCGGACGTTTCCTTCACTCCGGACGGAAACTATCCCATTTGCCACGGCGAAAAAGGCGGACTCCGCTTCTATCTTGCTATCCCCTGCAGCGATGAGAAAATCGTTGATTTCAAAGGCGGAACCGTTAAGAACGTTGTTGCGGACAAAGCAGTTGCAACCCTCAAAAATGTCTGTGCAGAATGCCTTGCTGAAAAACTTAAGGATAACGCAAGAATTTCCGTCGAGGCGGAAGGCGATTTTGTAAAAGTTACCGCAACCGGCGCTTCCGTTCATGCTTCCATTCCCGAAAACGGAATCAACGCCATCGGCGTTCTTGCGAACGCACTTCTTGATGCTGAAATTCTTGAAGGCGAAGCGAAAAACGCGATGGAATTCCTGAAGCTTGTCAACTCCGATTATAACGGCGCCGCTCTTGGCGTTCCGGTTGAGGACGAACCCAGCGGAAAACTCACCCATGTCGGCGGAGTTATCGCAATGGACCGCGGAATCCTCGATCTTTCCATTGATATCCGCTATCCCGTAACCGAAAACGGCGAAAAACTTCTTGCAAAAATCATCGAAACTGTTGAACCTTATAACGTAACAGTCCATGCGGTTGCGGATACAAAACCCGCATATTCCCCTGCGGAATCCGAAAAGGTAAAAACCTGCATGCGCGTTATCAACAGCGTTTTCCATAAGGACCATTGGAAACCCTATACCATGGGCGGCGGCACCTATGCAAAACATCTTCCCAACGCCTGCGCCCTTGGTCCGGAGGACCCGGATTACGAAAGCCCCTTCGGTCTTTTCCGCGGTAGCATTCACCAGTCCGATGAATCCACCCCGGCAAAACTTCTTTTCGATACCATGCTTGTTTATGCAAAGCTTCTTGTTGAGCTGGACGACATCGACATAAATAAATAAAAAAGCGGGCGGATAATATCCGCCCCTACATTTTTAAATAATTTTATGAAATTTAAACCGATTTTAAAATCACCTTATTTTTATTTTATAATGCTTCTTCCGCTGGGATTTCTCCTCCTTGCGGCTGCAAGGTTTATTCCCGGCTTTGCGGACGGTTATTATAACATTGTTTATCGGAATCTTGGCGGAATTTTCGGAAGCATAACCGGAATTTTCCCTTTTTCCTTTATGGAAGCGGGAATATGCTCGCTCGTTCTGCTCGTTATCAATTGGCTTGTAAAACTGGTGCTCAAAGGAAAAGAAGGCACCGAGGCGGTGCTCAAATACTTCAAAAACGTGCTCATGAAGATGATTTCCGTTGCCTGCGCGGTGTTTTTCCTTTTCTGCATTTTCAGCGGAACGAATTATTATCGGGAAGGCTTTGCCGAAAAGACCGGGCTCGAAGTGAAAAAAACCTCCGCAAGCGAGCTTTACGACCTCTGTGAGCATCTTCTCAATGAGGCGACCGAAGCCGGTTCAAAACTTTATCGCGGCGAAGATAATATCACCGTTTTTGATGAAAAAAATTTCAGCATGGCGAGGGAAGCAAAGGCCGAATTTGAAAAATTTGCCGGAAATTATGATTTTATGAAAATGGGATTCGGAAAATTCGGAACGCCGAAGCCGGTTTTCTTTTCCGAAGTTATGTCCTATCTTTTGATTTCCGGGGTTTATTCTCCCTATACCTTTGAAGCCAACATCTGTACCGAAGGTCCGGATTTTCTCCGGGGTTCGACCATGATGCATGAACAAAGCCACCTTCGCGGTTTTATGAACGAAGCGGAGGCGAATTTTATCGCCTATCTTGCCTGCGAAAAAAGCGATTCCGATTATTTCCGCTACAGCGGAAACTGCCTTGCGCTTCTTTATTCAATGAACGCGCTTTACGCCGCGGATTATGAGGGCTGGTATGAACTCCGGCTTCGCTATCCGGATTATCTTTCCGCAGATATGGCGGCGCAGAATGATTATGTTTCTGCCCATGATACTAAAGTTGCGGAAGTTTCCGACAAAGTAAACGATGCATATCTCAAGCTCAACGACCAGCAGGACGGAGTCCGCAGTTACGGAAAAATGGTGGATTTGCTTCTTGCATACCGCCGAAGCTTGTGATATACTGATTTTGTAAAATATAATTTGCGAAAGGTGGTTCCCGAAAATGTCCATCTACCTCCAGGATGACGATGAAAACGAGGGCATCGAAGTTTTTTGCCCCTATTGCGGAAAACCCGTAATCGTTCCCGCCGGTTACAACAGATCTACCTATCTTTGTCCCCGCTGCCATAAGGCAATTCCGCTTTCCGAAAAAATGCTTGAGGAACTTTCTTCCTCCGCAAAAGTTGAGGAAAAACCGAAGGTAACTTCCCCCTGCAGAAGAGACAGCCTTCTTTGATTTTTAAAGAAAAAAATAAAATCCCACCGAAACAGCAGCATTTCGCAAAGAAGTGTTGCTGTTTTTTTTGTCCACATTTTTTGCAAACATGCGATTTTTCACACCAAAAGCTGCAGATAAAAATGTAGGGGCGGATACTATCCGCCCGTTTTTACTGTAAGGAACAGACTTGACCGTTCCGCTTTTATATAGATACAACCCCATTTCTTTTGGAAAACCAAAAGAAACGGGGCTTCGGCCTGAAAGAAAAGTTTTTCTATCCCCTGCTGTTTGCTCCCGCAAACGCTGTCCCCTTCCAAAAGGGGACTAAAACGCACCGCCGGCAGGACTGTGGTTTCTAATCGCGGCCGTTGCCGCTCGGAGTCGGCAACGGTTTTCATTTTATTTTTTCGGCCCGGCTATATTTTCTCCGGCAAAAAAGAAGGAGTACTTCTTTATGAAGTACTCCCAAAAGATGGGATTTTTTATTTTTCTCTTTTAACAAAGCGATAAACAAGTTTTCCGTTATTGATGGCTGTCTTCTTCCAATAAAACCACTTTCCTTTTTCTTCCGGGAAAGTATCACCTTCCCAACCGGCATCTTCAAGGAATTTTTCCGCACTTCCTTCAAAAACGGCATAGCCTTCCAGAAGTTCGGAAAGTTCCTTTATGGAACAGAACTTTTTGTTTTTGAGCACGGGGCTTTCCACATATTTCTTAAGCATGCTCAAAACAAATTCCACGCAGGTATAGGAATGCCTTATCCTTACCCTTGTTTTAAAAGGAAAACAGGCGGCGGAAATCATGTTATAGATATGTTCTTCGGAATGGTTTGCAAAAAACTCAAGGCGTTTTTTCGCTTTTTGATAATTTTCTTCCGAAACCGGAACGGCGCAAATCCTTATCAGCGCGATTTTGCCTTTGTGGTAATATCTGAGAACGGATTCTTTAGTAAACCCGCCATAAAAAGGCGCGTTTTTGTAATGGCGGGAAAAGGAATAGAGATATTTCATCTTCGGCGAAAGGGAAATTGCCACATGGTTATATGAAAAACCGGTTACGCCCCGGATAAATTTTCCCATTTTTGACGGCGTTTGGAAAAACGCAACATATATAAATCTCTGTTCTTCCATTTTTTCAATATCTGTCCGGGTTTTCTTCAACAAATTCACGGAATTTGGATTCTATCCATTCGTTAGCTTCGGAAAGACCTTCCGGAGAAAGGGGAAAATCCTTTTCCTGAACATCGTCGGCGTATTCATAACTCATAACGGTATAGACTGCCGCATGGATAACTCCGTTTTCCTTATCCGGACAATGGCGCCAGCGAAAATCTCTTCGGCTGTCTGTATAGATATTGTTCTCACGGAGCATGTCCCATGTTGGTCTGTCAAGTTCAAGGGGTCTTTGCCATTCGCGTTTATATGCCATTTTTTCTCCTTTCAGGATTCCTTAACGGTTTTTCCGGAAATATGTTCCGGCACAAGTTTTAAAAGAAGGGTTTCCTTGCCGAATTTTTCGATTTCGCTTTTGATATATTCTTCGTCGGAGGTAAATTTTCTGCTGAGTTTTGCGGTTATTTCCGAAATTGTTTTAATATCTTCGACAATCTCAATTTTACCGAAGATCACAACGCTTCTTACGGAAAAAGCCCAATCGCCTTCGGCTTTTGTTCCTTTTTCAAAAACACAGAAGGAAACTTTCGGTTCTTTTTTTATAGAATCAAGCCTGTGGCCTTTTTTCCCGCAATGGAACCAGATGTTTCCGCTTTCCGGTTCATAAAAATGGTTCATTGGCATTCCGTAAGGATAGCCTTCGTCGCCGATGACGGAAAGAACGCCGCGGGTTTCCTCTTCCAAAACGGCAACACATTCTTCCTTAGAAAGGGCTTTGTTTTTTCTTAAAAGTTCCCGGAACAAGCAAAAACACCTCTTTAAAAAATCATAATAGAATTTTATCACAGCCTCTTCTTTTTTTCAACGCCTGTTAATATGTTTACTTAAGCTGTAATTTGTGATAAAATATCCAAGGTTAAAAAGGAGGCGACAGAATGTCGGAATTCTGGTTCACAAAAACCACAATGGATAAAATTAATCCGGATTATATCCGTTTTGAACATTTCAGACCAACGCATCTTTTTGTAACGGCAATTTTTATTGCAATTATAGCCGCAGCGATGATTTTTTACCATAAGCTCGACGAAAAAGGAAGGCAAAAGTTTCTTTATATAATGTCCGCCCTTCTTATTGCGGACGAACTTTGGAAACATGTTTTAAGCGCCGCAACGGGACAATGGGAATGGGAATTTGTTCCCCTTCATCTTTGCAGCATAAATATCTTTGTCTGCGTTATAAATTCTTTTAAGCGTGACAAACTCACTTCCGAAATACTTTATGCCCTTTGCGTTCCGGGGGCAACGCTGGCGCTTCTGATGCCGACCTGGACCAATCTTCCCTACTGGAATTTCATGAGCCTTCATTCAAATTCGGTACATCTTCTTCTCCTTATGTATCCGCTTCTTCTGCTTGCGGGCGGCTTCAAACCGGATTTCAGAAGGCTTCCGAAAGTTCTCGCAATCGTTCTTTGCGAATGTGTTCCGGTTTTCTTCCTCAACAAAATTCTTGATACCAATTTCTTTTTCCTCAACGGAACAGCCGGAAACCCGGTTTTAAAAATTCTTGCTTCGATTTTCGGAAAAGATTTTTATTTCATCGGTTTTATCCCGCTTCTTGCCGTTGTCTGGTTCTTTATGTATTTCCCCTGGTATCTTGCGGAAAAGAAAAAAGCAAAAACTTCCGTATAAAAAAAGCACCGCACAGCGGTGCTTTTTTATTTGTAGCTTTAGCGAAAATAAACCACCGACTGAGTCGGTGGAATAAAAGATCTTCAAGATAAAAGTACCTCCTTCTGATAGAATAGATACAGGTTGGCAGCCGTATCAAGAAACAGAAGGAGGTAATGTCGTGAACGACAT
>JAGBAZ010000033.1 GCA_018110905.1 Oscillospiraceae bacterium | reverse complement strand
TTCATTGAAGTCATTTATTAAAACAAAAAAACGACCCACCGGGTCGTTTTTTAACGCCGTCGTCCCATTCAGGGGTTCGGTCCCTTTTTACATAACAAAAAAGGACACCTTTCGGTGTCCTTTTATTTGGTGCGCTGCAAGGGACTCGAACCCCTGGCCTACTGATTCGTAGTCAGTCACTCTATCCAACTGAGCTAGCAACGCAAATGCAGTTTTTCGCCGCATTTGATATGATACCATACAAAATCCGTTCTGTCAAGAAGAATTTTGAATTTTTTCGTAATTTTATCAGAAAAGATTTCTTCTGAATTTGTTCCAACGACGTTTTGCAAAAATTACGGAAACCGCCGCCACCGCCGAAAGAACAAGCCAAAGAGTCATTACTATTCCCCATCCGGCAGTATCAACAAGGGCACCGGTTATCCAGCTGAGCACCGCCGTGCTCAGATAGGAAACCGCATTGAGAGTTCCGGTTATCATCGAAACTTTTCCGACATTATTGAAATACATAGGAATCGTTCCGACAATGAACATATTCTGTCCAAGGGAACAGGCATAGGTCACTGCAAGGGCAACGATCGAAACTACCATCGAAAATCTTCCGAAAAGGGCAAGCATCGAAAGAGCCGCGGAAGAAATAACGAAAAGGATAAACAACGAAGAAAGTTCGTCCCTCGTTTTCGCCATGATCCGGTTTGCAAGATAAGGTCCGAAAAGTCCGAAAACAGGAAGAAGAGTTCCGGTAAGGATAGAAACAACGGAATTCATTTCGAACATATCGCTGATAAAAGTCGGGACCCATGTGGACATGCAGTCTTTTAAAATTCCCTGAACGCCCGAAGCCACCGCAAGGGTCATAAGACCGGAAACCGCAAGAAGTTTTATAAAATTGCTCGGAATTTCATCGTGGGGAACGGCTTCACCGCTGTCTTCATCAATACGGACAGAAATTTCCTCAATTTCACCGTTCTTTTCGGTATCCTTTTCAATCTTTGTCGTAACGATTATCCAGACTATCGCCGCAGCGATAGTGCAGACTGAACCGCAAACAAAAGATGCACTCCAGCCCTTTGCACTGATAAGAAGCGCGGAAAGAATATAGGCAAAAAGCGTTCCCCCTGCCATTGTTGTGGCAAGGGCTGTGCAGGCTTTCTGGCGCCTGGAGGTATGCACTCTGTCGGAAACGATTCGGCAGATCGGCGCCCAGAGAAGTGCCTGGGAAAGTCCGTTTGCGCTCCAGAGCACGGTCATCAAAGCAACTGGCGGACCGAAGCTTATGGCCAAGTTTATCAGCGAAGAACAGGCAAGACCTGTGAAAACAAGATATCTCGGCGAAACTTTATCACCAAGCCAGCCGCTGAGGAACTGACCAAGACCGTAGCAGATGAAAAAACCGGTTGTAACTGCGCCGGCTTCGGATTTGAGCAGAATTCCGGAATTTGTCATTTCCGCCATGGAAGCGGAAAAATTCAGCCTTCCGATATAGGAAAAACTGTAAGCGATCCAGCAAACAGCAACAAAAACAGCGGTTATTTTGCCGCTTTGTATTTTTTTCTTCATAACGCGACATCAACCGCCTTTCCGCACAAAATATTTTTCTTTTATAATAAAAATTATATCACTTTTACCATTGCTCTACAATATCACAAGGTTTCAAAAAAATTTGCGGTTATTTTGCGGTTTTGCACAAAAATTAATTTTCTTGCAACCAAACTGAAAAAATATTACACTATATGTACGGAAACCTTTTTTAGGGAGGAGTTTTTATGAAACGTTTTTTCTGCATAATTTTTTCTTTGATTTGCATGTTTTCCCTTGTTTCCTGTTCTTTTGCACCGGAGCCGGCAGAACCCGGAAACACACCTTTTTTCCCTTATCCCAATGAGATCTGTCCGGAAATCATGGTGGGCGGAGAAATCTATTATTGGGAAGGCGAATCCAAACGCCATTACGGAACAGATGAGCCTTACTGCACTGTTTACCAAATGGGCGACGGAAGAACTTTTCTTCCCGAAGGATTTTCCGAATCCGGAAAAATTTCTTCCGTAACGGATAAAACTCCGACCGATGAATTCCAGCTCAAAGCGGATTTTGAAGCTTTCGGAACGGTTTATACAAGCCAAACCGACACCGAAGCTGTTTATATCCTTATGACTTCCGAAAATCTCAATTGGCCTAAAGAGCAATACATAAGATTCATAAGTGCCGAGCTTCTTGAAGGCTGCCATGTTGCTCTTGGCGGAAAACTTTTCCGTATTCAATGGGGTGGAAACGGCGAAAGAGTTTATGTGGATAAACTTCCGGAAAATGCTGTTCATATCGGAAATCTCGATTTCATCGGGATAGATAAACTTCCCGAAAACGATTTTGAAACAAACTGCCCGAACGACAGTTACAGCAAGGCTTTTACCGGAAGAAAAGTTTTCCAAAATCCAAATGATCCCGACCATATTTATGTTTTAAGCGAAAGATACAGTTCCGCAGGAACTTTTGAAAGATATTTAAAATGTCCGGTTATCAAATCATAACCACCGGCTGAGCCGGTGGTTTGCACCAGCCCTTGAAGGGCATAGTACGGCCGCGTCTTAAGACGCATCAAATTTTTCTTCTTTTGCATATTTGTGCCCGGCCGCCTGTAAACAGGCAAATTTGTTCTATCT
>JAGBAZ010000032.1 GCA_018110905.1 Oscillospiraceae bacterium | reverse complement strand
ATAACCGAGAAGTACTCCCGGTCTTACTTCCTTTTCGAACATTTCCTCCGCGTTTTTGCGGACAAATTCCAGTCCGCTTTTTGCATATTCACTTTCCGGGTCAATTTTTGTTGCCAGGATTCTGTTAAATGTACCAATTTCCTTTGCATTTTCCGCAGAAGGGATTTCCTGTTCAGCATTGCATGCACAAAGCATAAGCAAGACCAAAATCATCGCAAAAAGTTTTTTCATAAAAAAGCACCTCCTTTAAAAATCTTTATTTCATTTTTCCGGAACCAAAAGAAGGAACGGTTCTTTTTCACCACTTACCGTTTCATCCCAATCTTTATATTGAAACCAAAGCTCTCCGGTTTCTGTATTTTTATAGATAAAGCCTGCTTCGTTTCCTTCAAAATCATTCTCAATCTCATTGGCGGGCACTTCTTTTATCTCGCCAAAAAGTTCAAAACTTTCGTCTGTTTCATTAATACAGTACCCTCTGTGAAAATACATTATACCATTATACTGCATCATAATCGGATAGGCATTGCCCGGTTCTTCTTTTTCATCGGAACAACCGAAAAGCATGAGCAAAGCCAGAATCAGCAAAAATAATCTTTTCACAGAAAACGCCCCTTTCTATAATAATAGTGTATAAAAAAGCCCTTTTTGTTGCAATAATAAAAAGAAAAACATAAAATTTTTTAACTTTCGGCGGGAGCAAGCCCCGCCCTGCTGTAAAAACAACAAACAAAAAAATCCCGCTCTCTCGAGCGGGATTTTTCGTTGTTATCAAATTATTTTGCGTTGTAGAAAGCTTCGGAAGCTTTGTGCATCATGTAAATATCGATTTTTGCTGCGATTTCCATAGGCGCATGCATGGAAAGAAGCGGAACGCCAACGTCGATGGTATCCACCTGGAGGCGGGAGATATATTTTGCAACAGTGCCGCCGCCGCCTTCGTTAACTTTGCCAAGTTCGCCGGTCTGCCAGACAACATTTGCGCCGTCGAAGATATCGCGGACTTCTGCGCAGAATTCTGCGGGGCAGTCGTTGGTGGAATATTTGCCGCCGGAACCGGTATATTTGGTAACGACGATTCCGTAGTTGAGGTATGCGGCATTCATTTTTTCATGTACCTGGGGGAAAGTGGGATCAACAGCTGCGTTAACGTCTGCGGAAATGCATTTGCTGTTTTCAAGAATGGTGTGGCCTGCAACGCCGTAGGGTTTACCAAGGTCTTCTGCAAAATATGCAAGCATTTTGCTGTTCATACCGGTAGGACCGTCGGAACCGGTTTCTTCTTTATCCGCAAAGCATGCAACAGCGGTGTATTCCGGGTCAGAAGCAAGGATACCGGTAAGTTCACCATAAGCGCAGACTCTGTCATCATGGCCGTAAGCGCCGATAAGGCCGCGGTCAAAACCGATGTCACGGGCTTTTCCTGCGGGAACAATGGTAAGTTCTGCGGACTGGAAATCTTCTTCGACGATTCCGTATTTTTCAAAGAGGATAGAAGCGATGTTGAGTTTAACTTTTTCGCTTACTTCATCATCACGGAAAGGCATGGAACCGACAAGGATGTTGAGCTCTTCGCCTTTGATTCCGTCGCCGAGTTTTCTGTCCATCTGTTCTTTTGCAAGATGAGGAAGAAGGTCGGAAACGCAGAAAACGGGTTCATCGTCTTTTTCACCAACAGTTACGGTAACGGAAGTGCCGTCTTTTCTGATGATAACGCCATGGAGAGCAAGGGGCATTGCGGTCCACTGATATCTTTTGATTCCGCCGTAATAATGGGTTTTGAAAAGAGCAAGTTCCTGATCTTCATAAAGAGGGTTGGGTTTAAGGTCAAGGCGGGGAGAATCGATGTGAGCGGCTGCGATGTGCATACCTTCCTCGATGGGTTTTCTGCCGATTTTTGCGAAGAGGAAAGCTTTGTTGCGGTTGTTGAGATAAACTTTATCGCCGGCAACATATTTTTTACCTGCTTCGAAAGGAACAAATCCTTCTTTTTCAAGAACCGGAATTACCCAATCGACAAATTCACGTTCGGTTTTGCAGGTGCTGATAAACTCTTTATAAGGTTCGCAATAATCAAAAGCGGCTTTGATTTCTTCTTCGGAAAGGGTCGAACCTGCGTTTTTGGGGCTGCGGAAAAGCTTTTCTTTAAGAAGCTGTCCTGCGGATTTTTCTTTTTCGCTCATTGTTGTTTCTCCTTTTCTATGTTAGTTTTTTGGTTTTATATCTTAAAATCAGTCAAAACCGTAAATTCTTTGATAATCCTCACGGTATTTGCTGACTTTTTCACGGTAATTCGAGGTTTCCTCGTAAGGAATTCTATCAAGAGTTTTTCCGTCAAGGGAATATTCCGCATCGGAAAGCCATTTTTTAACGGCGTTGGGCCCTGCGTTATATGCGGCATAAACCGTTTCCCATTCACCGAAAAGGCCGTAGTGATAGGAAAGAAGCCAGACGCCATAGTCGATGTTCACTTCCGGAACGTACATATCGTCCCAGGAAGCGCCCGTTTCCCCACGGTAATAATCTATCCATTCAAAAGCGTCTTTTGTAATTTGCATAAGTCCCCTGGCACCAACCCAGCTTTCCGCATCTGGTTCAAAATTGCTTTCGGTACGGATAACGGCATAAATTACAGAAAGCGGAACGCCATATTCGGCGGATTTTTCTTCAACAATTTCGCTGTATCCGGTGGGATATGCCCAATGTTCAAGCAGCTTTGCGCTTTTGTTCATCATGACACCGGCAAACAATAAAAACACGACAACCAGAAGACCAAGAACGGCATTTTTTATTACTTTTCCCAATTTCAGTCCTCCGCGGAAACTTTTTCTTTTATAAACACCATGTTTTTGAGCACGGAATTGACATTACGTTCAAGCTCCGCAGGGGTGCTGTCGTTTCTTATTACAAAATCGGAGTTTTCGGTATAAAATTCTTCCGGTTTTTGGGCGGAAACTCTTCGTTCCGCATCCGCTTTGGAAATTCCGTCACGCTTGATTATACGGGTAATTCGGGTTTCTTCTTCCGCAACAACGGAAACGAGCACGTCGCACATTTTTCCGCAGCCGCTTTCGATAACCGTTGCGCCGTCGATAACAACATTCTCTGCGCCTTTTGCAATATGTCCGAGCACTTCGTGCTCAATTGCCTCAAGGATATACGGAAAGATGATTTTGTTGAGCGCCATAAGTTCTTTTTTATCGGAAAACACCCGTTTTCCAAGTGCTTTTCGGTTGATTTTGCCTTTTTCATTGAGCACAAGGCAGGAAAAACGGTTTACTATATCATAGATGCAGTTTACGTTATTGTCGGTAATATCATGTGCAACGGTGTCCGCATCGATAACCGCGGCACCTTTTTGGCGCAAAATTTCCCGAACGGAACTTTTCCCTGCTCCGGTCTGGCCGGTAAGTCCTATGATATTTGCCATTTTCCGTCACTCCTTTTTATGTCGTGCTCAAAGTTCGATAACATCAAAACCGGCGGCTCTTATAAGGCGGTTATAGACCGCAAGGCCGATTCCCGTCACCTTTGGCGAATGTGCAAAAACCTTTTTCGCACCGCTTTCATCTATTATGCGAAGGGCTTCGAAGATATGTTCCGCCTGTTCCTCGTCGGAAAATTCCGAACCGTAGCAAACGGTGCTCACAGAAAGTTTTTCTGCTTCTTCATCGAAGCAAAGAGCAAAAATCCCTTCTTCCGCGTGCTCGTTTACAAAATTTATGTAATCTTCCGAACTTGCTTTAACAAGGGTGACCTGTGCTTTCGGCGCATAGTGCTTATATTTCATTCCCGGAGAAAGAACTTTTTCTCCCTCTTCAAGTTTTTCGAGCACCGCATGGGAAACTTCAACTTCGCCGATGGTTTCCCGGAGCTGCTCAAGGGTAACGTATCCCGGGCGAAGGAGCACCGGTTTTTCTCCCGCAAAGGAAATTATAGTGGATTCAACTCCGACGGAGGAAGCACCACCGTCAATTATGGCATCAACTCTGCCCATAAGGTCATGGACGCAATGCTCAAAACTTGTTGGACTGGGACTTCCGGAAAGATTTGCGGAAGGCGCCGCAAGAGGAAGACCCGCTTCTTCGATTATTTTTCTTGCAACCGGGTGAGCCGGAAAGCGAACCGCAACGGAAGGAAGATTTGCGCTTGTTACATCCGGAATTTTTTCGCTTTTTTTCATGATCATGGTCAAAGGACCCGGCCAGAATTTTTCCGCAAGAAGCCTTGCTTTTTCCGGAAATTCCTCAACAATATCCCCGAGCATACCCAAGGAGGAAATATGAACGATAAGGGGGTTATCTCCCGGGCGTCCTTTCGCCTTGAAAATATTCGCGCAGGCTTTTTCATCAAAAGCATTCGCCGCAAGGCCATAGACCGTTTCAGTCGGAATTGCGACAAGTCCGCCGTTTTTTAAAATATTCGCGACGGCTTCAACCGCGCCTTCGTTTTTTGAATCAAAAAGCAAAGTTTCCATTCGTTTTCTTTCAATCCTCTTCTCCGCGGAGTTTTTCCGCCTGATCATGTGCCCTCAACGGGTCGATAAGTTCATCGAGGCCGCCGTTCATAACGGAATCGATTTTATAAATGGTAAGTCCGATCCTGTGGTCGGTTACCCTTCCCTGGGGGAAATTATATGTTCTTATGCGTTCGCTTCTGTCGCCGCTTCCGACCTGGGCTTTTCGGTCGGCGGCACGGCTTTCGTCTGCGGCGCGCTGTTTTTGTTCATAAAGGCGGCTGCGAAGCACTTTCATCGCCTTATCTTTATTTTTATACTGGCTTCGCTCGTCCTGACATTCAACCACCATTCCGGTTGGGATATGGGTGATTCGGATTGCGGAGCTTGTTTTGTTGATATGCTGTCCGCCGGCGCCGCTTGAGCGGAAGGTATCGATTTTAAGGTCGTTCGGGTCAATTTCGATTTCAACGTTTTCCGCTTCCGGAAGAACCGCAACGGTTACGGCGGAAGTCTGGATCTTCCCCTGGGAATCCGTTACCGGAACACGCTGGACTCTATGGGTTCCGCTTTCGAAACGGAACCTTCCAAAAACGCCTTCGCCCTCGACGGAATAGGAAATCTCCTTATATCCGCCAAGCTCCGTTGCGTTCGCATAGATAACTTCGGTTTTCCAGCCTTTTGAATCCGCATACATGGAATAAGTACGGTAAAGGTCCGCGGCAAAAAGCGCCGCTTCTTCCCCGCCGGTTCCGCTTCGGATCTCCATGATTACGGAGCGGTCCTCGTTCGGGTCTTTTGGAATAAGCAAAATTTTAAGTTCTTCCTCACAGGATTCCATAAGGTTTTTGCTTTCCTCAAGCTGTTCCTTCGCCATTTCCCGAAGTTCCCGGTCGGTTTCTTCCGAAAGAATTGCTTCCGCTTCCTCAAAATGTGATTTTGCGGCTTTATATTCGCGGTATTTAAGCGCAACGGGTTCAAGCTCCCTTTGTTCCTTAAGAAGTTTTGTATAAAGTTCGTTATCGTTTATAACTTCCGGTTCATAAAGCCGGAGGCAATCCTGGCGGAAGCGTCTTTCAATATCTTCCAGTTTATCAAACATCGGCGCCCTCCCGGATTATCTGCTTAATGTTTTTTTCGGCTTTGCTTCTCGGAACTTCGACCTCATGGCCGCATTTTTCACACCGGAGTTTAAAATCCATTCCGGAGCGCAGAACAACAAACCTTGCGGAACCGCAGGGGTGGTTTTTCTTCATCAAAAGTATATCGCCGATTTTGACATCCATATAACCTGCTCCTTTCCGGACAATATTTCCCTAATTTATTAATATAACATAATAAAGAGATTTTTGCAACAGAAGGGATTTTTGCTTATTGAAAATTAAAACGGCAGCTGATAAAATAAATTTGGATAAAATTTGCGGAGGTGCAGATAATGAAACTCAAAAATCCAATGCTTATAGTAACCGATATGGATAAATCCGTTGAATTCTATAAAAAAGTGTTCAGACTTCATGTAACTATGGATTTCGGAGCAAATAAAACCCTTACCGGCGGCCTTGTTCTGCAAACCCTTGAAAGCTGGAAAGAATTCATTGACACCGATGATATTTCTTTCGGCGGCTGCAACTTTGAAATTTATTTTGAAGAGGATAATTTCGATGAGTTTACTGAAAAACTCAAAAATTTCGATGTGGAATATGTTCACCCGATAATTGAACATCCCTGGGGACAACGTGTGGTCCGGATTTATGACCCGGATAAGCACATCATCGAAGTCGGTGAAAATATAAAATCCGTCTGCCGGCGTTTTCTTGAAAGCGGCATGACTCCTGAACAGGTGGCAAAACGCATGGATGTACCCATGAAATTCGTAAACGGCTGTATGCGCTGAATATTGTCAATTCCTCCCTCTGCTTTTTGCGGAGGGATTTTTTATTTTCATATTTCCGCCTTTTTCCGAATATAGATATTCCATAAAAAATTTTGGAGGAAGAGAAATGACGGAATATCTGCCGGAAGGCTCGCTTATAGAAACAGTAAAAAACAAAAACGCTCTTTCGAGCGTTGAAAATCTCAAAGAGGCGCAGAAAAACAAAACCATCCTCGAAGCTTTTGCAACGGTTTGCACCGCAAAGCACGACCTTATTCTCGATCTTGGCGTAATGCGCGGAATTATTCCGAGAAACGAAGGCGCGATCGGAATCGAAACCGGCGAAACAAGGGATATCGCCCTTATTTCCCGGGTCAGCAAGCCGGTTTGTTTTATCATAACCGGTTTTGAAAAAGACAAAAACGGCCGCCTTACGGCGGTTTGTTCAAGAAAATTAGTTCAGGAAGAATGCACCGCAAACTATCTTGATAAGCTCGTTCCCGGTGACATAATTCCGGCAGTCGTTACCCATATGGAAAATTTCGGCTGTTTTGCGGATATCGGCTGCGGAATTTCTTCCCTTTTGCCCATTGATTCCATAAGCATTTCCCGCATAAGCCACCCTTCCGACCGTTTTAAAAGCGGAATGGAAATTTTCGCCGTCGTTTCCGGAAGGGATCCTTTTGGAAGGATCTGTATTTCGCACAAGGAACTTTTGGGAACATGGGAGGAAAACGCGGCAAATTTCGCTCCGGGCGAAACCGTTTCCGGAATAATCCGTTCTGTCGAAGATTACGGGGTTTTTGTGGAACTTGCGCCCAACCTCGCCGGGCTTGCGGAAAGCTGTCCAAGGCTTAAACCCGGCCAGCAGGCTTCGGTATATATAAAAAGCCTTATCCCCGAAAAAATGAAGATAAAGCTTATCATCGTTGATGCTTTCGATTCCGAAAACGAACCGAAAGCGCCGGAATATTTTATTACAAAAGGTCACATGGATTTCTGGCAGTATTCTCCCGAAAACTGTTCAAAAAACGTTTCAGTCGGTTTCTGCCGCTGAAATATCGCGCCATATCATTGCCATGATTCCCGCAACCTTGTTTTTCCAAAAATCCGTTCCGTTGTAACAGACGTTAACGCCGGAAACCGTTTTTCCGTTGTAATATTTACCCTCTTCGGAAAGATAATGTTCCGCAATTTTCGAAGCGACAAAATCGATGCATTCCGCCTTTGTTTCAAAATCCTTTCCGCTCCAGCCGAAGATATTGTTTTTGCGGAAGCAATATTTTCCCCAGCCGGATTCAAGGGCGGAAACGGCACAGAGAAAAAGGGCGTTTACGCCATAATTTTCTTCCGCGGCAACAAATTCTTCAGCAAGGGCAGAAAGTTCTTTCCTCAGCCCTTTCGAAAGTTCTTCCGCGGAAAAACCGCAGGGCGTTGTCAAATCAAGTTTTGCGGCTTCCTTTCCGGTCAGTGCAAAGGTTTCCGTTCCGGAAAAAACAAGAGAGAATAATATCAAAACAGCAACAAGTTTTTTCATAAAATAAAAGCTCCGTTCTTTTTTCGATTTTTGCTTTGAAGCAACCAAAGCATTGGAAAAAAACGGAGCTTTTATTCAGTTCAGCAGAAAAACGGCTGGAATTGCTTTCCGGAAAGGGCGGATTCTATCGCTTCGGCGCTTTTTTCAAAATGCGCCACCATCGAAGTTGGCTTTCCTTCCGGAGAATCCTGACCCATCGGCACGAAATAGACGTTCTTTGCGTTCATAAGCCTTCCTATGTTCTGTGCGGAAGCGCCCAGGGCATCGTTTGTTGAAACCGCGATAACAAGAGGTCTTCCGTTCCGAAGGTGGGCTTTTGCCGCCATTGTAACCGCCGTATCGGTTATTCCGTTTGCAAGTTTTCCAAGGGTGTTTCCGGTGCAGGGTTCGATAAGCAGAATGTCCAAAAGAGCCTTTGGACCGATAGGTTCCGCCCCGGCAATTGTGGTTATGGGTTCCTTTCCGCAAATCTCCGTGATACGTTTCCGGAAATCTTCCGCTTTTCCGAAACGGCTGTCGATCGAAGCGGCTCCTTCGGACATTATCGGGGTTATATCATAGATTTCAGAAAGTTTTTCCATTTCCGAAAGAACTTTTTTAAAAGTACAAAATGAGCCGCAAAGGGCAAAGCCAAGTCTTTTTTTATCGGGCATCGGAATTTTCCTCCATTTCCGAAAGAATGTTGAGCACGGTTTCTTTAAGAATTTCCCCTGCGGTTTTGGGCGCAAATTTTCCCGGAAGTCCAAGAGCCTTTTTTGCGGTTATTCCAAGTTCGTTTGCGGCGGAAAAATCCGTTCCGCAAGGTTCCGAAGCAAGGTCGATTATTATCGCATTTTTATCCATGAGCACAAGTTTTTCCTTTGTGAGCACCGGTGCCGGAACGGTGTTGAAAACAACTTTAAAATCAGAAATTTTCTCATCAAGAAGCCGAAATTCAAGCGGTGTCATTCCTTCGCTTCTTATCCAGGCAAGGTCGGAAAAGCGTCTTGCGGCAACGGTCACCTTTGCATCAAGAGCTTTTAAAATCGCGGAAAGAAGCCTTCCTATCCTTCCGTACCCGAGAATGAGCACCTGAACATTGCTCACCGATTCCGCAAGCATTTCCATAAGTTTTGCTGCGGCGGCTTCCGCTGTTAATGCGGCATTTCTTACTGCAAATTCTTCTCTGTGGTAATAATCCGTCACTTTGATTTTTCTTTTTTCCCCAAGAAGAACTATCTCAAGCGGCAAAAGCCCGCCCATGAGCACCGAACCTTCCGGAAGATGCTCGACAATTTCCGAAAGCCGGATTTTTTCTTTTGAAAAGGCTGTTTTAAGAAAACCTTCACTGTCACAGCAAGGCAAAGGCAAAACAAGGTTCTCTGCTTTTTCAAAATCTTCCGTCTTTTTTATTTGTTCTATTTCTTTAGGAAGGTCCGCTTCTTCCAACCCGAAAACTTTGACATCGCAACCTTCATTAAAAAGTTCTTTTGCAAGATAGACCGACCGAAGGTCGCCGCCGGCTATGTAAAACGAATTTTTCATTTTTCAAAAAACCTCCGATTTTCCGGTATGCTTTATTCTACGCAAAACTTTTGCTTTATGTTACATTCACGGATTTTTCTGTTTTTTCATAAAATAGCATTGACCGAAAGGAGGAATTTTTCTTGTTTTTTGATGCATTGGCAGTACTTGTTATTACATTTTTTGCTTCCCTTGGAATGGTAGAAGCGGCGGAATGGCTTTTAAAAAATCCTCTCCGCAGGAAAATAAAACACAGGGTTTTTGTTGTTGCAAAAATCGGTTCCGCACCGGAAGAAGATATCGAACCAGCTTTGCGGAGCATTCTTGCGGAAACCGACGGCATGAAAAGAGAAGTTTTTCTCGATTGCGAAGGTATTTCCGAAGAGGCTCTTAAAATTTGCGAAAAGCTTGAGCGGCGGTTTGACTGCAGTCTTTTCCGCGGCGAAGAAGAACTTTTTTCTCTTTTCCGGGAAGGTTTACAGAAAGAATAAAAAACGCTATAATAAGTTTATTATTAAAGGACGGAGAAAGACCCATGCTTGATAAAAACGAAAAACAGGAACCCCAGCAGATAAGCGGCACCGTTGACGGAATTGTTGCTTATAAGCAGGAAAGCGGTTTTGTTGTGTTTGATCTTGATATGCAGGGCGAGCTTGTTACCGTAGTAGGCGAGCTCGGCAAAGTTGAAGCCGGCGAGGAAGTTTCCCTCACCGGCACTTTCGCGTCCCATCCTACCTATGGAACCCAGTTCCGGGCCGACGTTTGCGAAAGGCGTCTTCCCGCTTCCGCAACCGCCATACGCAAATATCTTTCCGGCGGTTCCTTTAAAGGAATAGGTCCTGCCCTTGCAAAACGCATTGTCGAAGCCTTCGGTGAATATACCCTTGATGTTATCGAAAACACCCCCCTTGAACTTGCAAGAGTAAAAGGTGTTTCCGAAAAACTTGCCCTTGAAATAAACGCTGAATATCTCCGGGCTTTCGGCGCAAGAAAAGTTATGACCGCCCTGCAGGAATTCGGGCTTTCCGCCGCGATAGCCGTTCGCGCCTGGAAAAAATGGGGCACAAACGCAATTGATTTTATAAAGGACAACCCCTATCTTCTCTGCGACCCGGAAATTGGCCTTGAATTTGCTGAAGCCGACGCTATTTTCACCAAAAAAGGCGACCCGCAGGATAAGCGCCGCCTTAAAGCAGGAATTAAGCACGTTCTTGTTCATAACCTTGATAACGGCCACACCTGCCTTCCGGAAGAAAGTCTTTTGGCAGCTTCCGCAGGACTTCTCGGCGAAGCGGAGGAAATGGGTGATGCTCTTGAAGAACTTGTTCAGAAAGAGGAACTTGACGAATATTACCGAAACGGAAGAAGATATATCTATCTTCCTTCCCTTTTCCTTGCGGAAACTTCCGCCGCCGGACGCCTTAAAATGATGCTTATGGGGTCGGAAGAACAAAGTTCCGCTTCCCTTGACAAAACCATCGAACTTCTTGAAGAAGAACTTGGAATCGAATACGATTCACTGCAGAAAAGAGCTTTAAAAAACGCTGTTCAGAACCACGTTTTTGTTCTTACGGGCGGTCCCGGAACCGGTAAGACCACAACTCTTAACGCGCTTATAAAGCTTCTTGAACAGCAGGGCGACGAAGTTATGCTTGCCGCGCCAACCGGAAGGGCGGCAAAACGCCTTTCCGAACTTACCGGTCACGAAGCGAAGACGATTCACCGACTTCTGGAAGTTGATTATTCCGGAAATGAGCTTACACCCGTTTTCCGCAGAAACGAAAAAAATCCGCTCAAATGCGATACCCTTATAGTTGACGAAATGTCGATGGTGGATACTCTTCTTTTCGATTCCCTTCTGCGGGCGCTTCCTTTCCACAGCCGGCTTGTTATGGTCGGAGATTCCGACCAGCTTCCTTCAGTCGGAGCCGGAAATGTTCTTCATGACCTTATCCGTTCGGATATTCTTCCTTCCATAAAACTTGATACGATTTTCCGTCAGGCGGCGGAAAGCATGATAGTTACCAACGCCCACGATATCGTTAACGGAGAATATCCTTATCTTGAATCCAAGGACAACGACTTTTTCTTTCTTCCGCGCCAAACCGAAGCGGAATGCGCTTCAGCTGTTTGTCAGCTTTGCGAAAAGCGTCTTCCAAAGGCTTACGGTTTTTCTCCCCTTTGGGATATCCAGGTCCTCTGTCCCGGAAAACGCGGCGAAGCGGGAACATGGAATCTTAATATCGAACTTCAGAAGCGGCTTAACCCACCGGACGGAAAGAAAAAGGAATTCCGCCACGGCGGCCACCTTTTCCGTGAAGGCGACAAAGTTATGCAGACAAAAAACGACTATGATATGACATGGTCAAAAGATGACGGCGAAATCGGAAGAGGAGTTTTTAACGGCGACATCGGAATCATTGAAAAAATGGATCCCATCGGAAGAATGATGGCTATCCGTTTTGATGACAGAGTTGCGGAATATCCTTTTGACAGCGCAAACGAACTTGACCATGCCTATGCGGTAACCGTTCACAAAAGCCAGGGCAGCGAATTTGAAGCGGTTATTCTTCCCCTTTTCGAGGCAAATTCCCGTCTTTATTACCGCAACCTTCTTTACACCGCCGTTACAAGGGCAAAAAAACTCCTTATAATCGTCGGAAGCGCAAAGGCTGTTATGACAATGGTCGATAACAACCGCAAAAGCGGAAGGTTCACGAACCTTCGGTTTATGATGAAAGAATAATTTACATTCTTTTAATTGACAATGACAGCTTTTGGATTTACACTATAATTTAATATTAAAATAATAGGAGGGCTATAATGCCTGCTGATATTGGAATAGATCTTGGCACCACAAAAATAATCGTTTATGAAACCAACCGCGGAGTTGTTTTCCGCGAACCGAACATTGTTGCCGTAAACAACGACACCGGCGAAGTTCTTGCCGTCGGTGAAAACGCCTATAAGATGGTCGGACGCACCCCGGGTTATATTTCCGCCATGAGCCCCATGGGCGGCGGAGTTATTTCCGATTATAACCTTACAAACGTGCTTATCCGCCACGCCTTGAAAAAAGTTTGCGGCGACAGCTATCTTAAACCCCGTGTTGCAATCTGCGTTCCTTCAATAATCACTGATGTTGAACAGCGCGCAGTTGTTGATGCCGCCCTTGCGGCCGGCGCAAGAAAGGTTTTTCTTATCGAAGAACCCGTTGCCGCGGCCATGGGTGCCGGGCTTGATATTTCAAAACCTGAAGGAAGACTTATTGTCGATATCGGCGGCGGAACTTCCGATATTGCGCTTCTTTCCCTTTCCGGCGTTGTTTGCAAACATTCCGTAAAAATTGCAGGCCAGCGTTTTGATGAAGAAATAATCCGCTATATCCGCCTTCGCCACGGAATCCTTATCGGCGAAAGAATGGCGGAGGAAGTTAAAAAGAACATCGGCACCTGCTGGAGTTTTGATGATAACCGCACCTTTGAAGTTAAAGGACGAAATCTTTTGACCGGTCTTCCCGGAAGAGTTACCATAACCTGGCAGGAACTTTCCGATATTTTCTATGATATCGCCAACCAGCTTGCTGCCGCAATTCAGAAAGTTTTTGAAAAAACTCCGCCGGAACTTGCGGGTGACATTAAAACCAACGGAATCCTTCTTACCGGCGGCGGAGCAAGACTTCACGGACTTGATAAATATCTTGCAAAACGCTTTAATCTTAAATGTGAAGTTGCCGAAAACCCTGAAGAATGCGTTGCGATCGGAACCGGAGAATCCTTTAACCTTCAGGGATATCTTCGCGACTGCGTTTCCGAAGCAAACAACCGCCTTCACGGCTGATTTCAACCATAACGAAAGGAAGTTTTTATCATGGAAAAGAAATTGGGAAAAGCCGGTCTTCTGCGCCGTTTTCTCCCCTATTATAAACCCTATCTTCCGACCCTTGTTCTTGACCTTTTCTGCGCAATTCTCACAACCATCTGTGATATTGTTCTTCCGATGATTGTAAGAACCATAACCAATGCGGCAACGGATGACGTTATGAGCCTTTCGGTTCAGATGATACTCGAAATTGCGGGAATCTATCTTCTTCTTCGAGTTATCGATACCGCCGCAAACTATTTTATGGTAAACATCGGTCACCTTATGGGCGCGCATCTTGAAGCGGATATGAGAAGGGATTTTTTCTCCCATCTTCAGGACCTTAGCTTCAGTTTTTACAGCAACAACAAAGTCGGCCAGCTTATGAGCCGCCTTTCGAAAGACCTTTTTGATGTTACCGAATTTTCCCACCATGCTCCGGAAGAAATACTCATCGGAATTGTAAAATTTGTCGCTTCCTTTATAATCCTTATGAGCGTAAACGTTCCGCTTACGATTTTCATCTTCCTTATGATCCCGTTTCTCGGATTCTTTGTGCTCAAACTCCGCCACGAACTTGAACATGCTTTTTACAGCGAACGTTCCCAGATCGGCGAAATCAACGCACAGATCGAAGACAGCCTTCTTGGAATCCGCGTTGTTCAGTCCTTTGCAAATGAGGGCATCGAAAAGGAAAAATTCAAGAAGAATAACCAGATTTTCCTTGAAATAAAACGCAAAGCGTATAAAGCTCTCGGAAAGCTCCATTGCGTGATCCGCCTTTTTGACGGCTGCATGTATATTTCCGTTGTTGCCGTTGGCGGAATTTTCCTTATGAACGGCCAGATAAGCGCCGGCGACTATGCGGCTTATCTTCTTTATACAACCGTTCTTCTCAACACTGTTTCCCGTCTTGCCCAGTTTACCGAAACCTTTATGCAGGGCTTTACCGGAATCGAGCGTTTTTATGAAATCATGGACGTTGAACCGGAGATCACCGATTCTCCCGATGCAAAGCCCATTGAAAACGTGACCGGCGAAATCACCCTTGAAAACGTTGCTTTCAAATACAGCGATTCGGACGAAACCGTTCTTTCCGGAATCAACCTCCATGTTGCTCCCGGCGATAACATCGCTTTGGTCGGCCCTTCCGGCGGCGGAAAAACAACCCTTTCGAACCTTATTCCCCGTTTTTATGACGTTTCCGAAGGAAAGATCCTCCTCGACGGAAGAGATATCCGAAGCATCACTCTTTCAAGCCTTCGCAACAACATCGGCGTTGTTCAGCAGGACGTTTATCTTTTCAGCGGAAGCATTTTTGAAAATATCCTTTATGGAAAACCCGACGCAACAAAAGAGGAAGTTATCGAAGCCGCAAAACTCGCCGGAGCCCATGATTTCATAACTTCCCTCGAGGACGGATATGATACCTATGTCGGCGAACGCGGAGTTAAACTTTCCGGCGGACAAAAGCAGCGAATTTCCATTGCCCGCGTTTTCCTGAAGAACCCTTCCGTGCTCATTCTTGACGAAGCCACCTCCGCCCTTGATAACGAAAGCGAAAGAATGGTCCAGAAGAGCCTTGAGCGTCTTTCCGAAGGAAGAACCGTTTTCACCATTGCACACCGTTTGAGCACCATTCGAAACGCAAAAACAATTCTCGTGCTCAACGATGAAGGAATTGTTGAACAGGGCAACCACGAAGAACTTATGGCAAAACAAGGCGTTTACTATAATCTTCAGATGATGGCGGAAAGCTGAAAAGCCCAAAAATAAAAAGGCACCTTGCGGTGCCTTTTTTTATATTTACTGATTTTTCATCTGTTTTAAAAACAGGATAACGGAGCACGCGGCCACAAGCACCGCATATCCGGAAACAAAAACAATATGCGGGAAAATTTCCGAAAAATTTCCGTTTATCGCGGCTCTTTCAAGTTCCACAGCATGAAGAAACGGCAGAAAATCCGCAGCTTTTTTGAACGCTCCGCCCACAAGTTCAAGGTCAAACCAAACGCCCGAAAGCCATGCGGAAAGATTTGTCAACAAAGCTCCGCAAATTCCGCCCACCTGTTTTACGTTCAGCACAGAGCCGCATAAAAGTCCAAGCGCGACATAAAAAACGGCAACCGGTATAATCATAAAAAACGCAAAAATGATGTTTACCGTAACAGGTAATCCTAAAAAGATTGCCGCAAGAAAACAGAATGCGCTTTGTCCAATAGCTATCGGCAAAAGCGGAAGCATATAACCGAGAATAAAATTCGCCGGTTTAAGCGGAGCTGTATATAATCTTTGCAAAAATGAGCTTTCCCGATCTTTTGACACAAGAGTTGCAGAAAAAAGCGTCATAAACGAAAGGCCGAACACAGCGATTCCCGGCGCAAGTCTTTCTATTTCAAAAAGTTTCACCGGAATATTCGCCTGTATTGCGCTTAAAAGAAACAGAAGCACAAGCGGAAAACCAAGCCCAAAAAAAACATTCAAAGGGTCGCGCAAAATCTCTTTTGCGCATCTTTTTGAAAAAGCGAGCGTTTTCATTTTTTCTCCCCCTTAACTATTGAAATAAATGCATCTTCGAAGCTTTTTGATGCAGTCATCTTTATAAGTTCCTGCGCCGTTCCAACCGCAAGCAACTTTCCGTTTTTCATAATGCCTATGCGGTCAGAAAGTGATTCCGCCTCCTCCATATAATGCGTTGTCAATATAACCGTCGTTCTTCCTTTTAAACCGTTTATAATATCCCAAAGTTCGCTTCTTGCAATAACATCCAGCCCAAGGGTCGGTTCATCAAGAAACAGTACCGAAGGTTCACTTATAAGCGCCATTGCGATACTCAATCTTCGCTGTAAACCGCCGGATAATTTTCCCGCTTTTTTATGTAAAATATTTTCAAGACCGAGCTGTTTTGACAGTTCCTCAATTTTTTCTGCCTTTTTTTCTTTCGAAAATCCGTGGATTTCACATATAAACTCAAGATTTTCCTTAACTGAAAGATTGGGGGCCACCGCAGTTTCTTGCGGTGAAACTCCTATTATGCCTTTAACTTTCAATCCGTCTTTTATTATGCTGTTTCCTTCGATAAAAGCATCACCGCTGGTTGATTTTATAAGGCATGAAAGCATTTTTATCGTTGTGGTTTTGCCCGCTCCGTTTATTCCCAATAGCGAAAACAATTCTCCATGCCCGACCTCAAGATTTAGATTATCAACGGCAATCAAATCTTTATATTTTTTTGTTAAACCGATTGTTTTTATTGCTTCCATAACAAAACTCCTTGATTTTTAATTGCTGATTTATTTTAGCATTTTATTTTTCAAAAATGGCATTATTTCCTTCATCGGTTGTTTAAAGCGCATAATAGGCACATAAATAACAAAAAAGGCACCTTGCGGTGCCTTTTTTGTTATTCAATTCTTGCGATAACAAATTTGTCGGTCTGGTAATTGATAACTCCAAGCTTCCAATGTTTCATATAACGGATCCTTTCCTGAAAAAACGGGATCGGATCTCTGAATTCTCCGTCCGTGCCTTCTTCCATAACCCGGAGAAGACATGCTGTCTCTTTTACCCTTTCAACACCTTCATAAAAAGGTTCATAACGGTATTTATAATCCTCGTTCACCCAAAGAAAACCTATGAGAGTTTTATTATAAGATACCTCGTATTTTTCCATTATATGCTCCGATTATCTGAGAATTATATAAGCCATATATGCGGCATAAACAAGAACGCAGACGATTCCTTCCGGACGGCTTGTTTTTTCTTTGGAACGGCAAAGGAAATACATCATAAGAGTTACGCCTATAAGAATTGCGGTATCGATGAAAAGTTCAGAAGCAACGTTTATGCTGGTAAGAGCGGAAGCTGAGCCGAGAATGAAGAGCAGGTTAAAGATGTTGGAACCGACAACGTTACCGAGCGCAAGACCGCTGTCCCCTTTTCTTGCGGCAACAACGGAAGTTACGAGTTCCGGAAGAGAAGTTCCCATTGCAACGATCGTAAGACCGATAAGCGCTTCGCTCATTCCGAAAGCTGCGGCAATATCACAGGCAGAATCAACAACAAGGTCGCCGCCTATTACGATTGCGGCAAGACCGCCGATAATGAAAAGAACGCTTTTAAGCGGAGAAAGAGCTTTTACCTCGTCGCCTTCGTCGCGGTTTTTCTTTGCCGCAAGAACAAGAACAACAATGTAAGCGATCATACCCGCAAAAAGGATAATGCCTTCAATAGTGGAAACCTTCATGTCTATCATCATGATAAGGACCGCAACGGTTGCACCAAGGCTCCACCAGATATCGCGCTGCATAATGATTTTTTCGGTAGTCATGGGGCAGATTATTGCGGAAACACCCACAACAATAAGCAGATTGAAAATGTTTGAACCGATTACGTTGCTCAGAGCGATATCGCTGCTTCCGGCAATGCCTGCGGAAATACTTACCGCGGCTTCCGGCGCGCTTGTTCCCATTGCAACAATTGTAAGGCCTATTATTACCGAGGGAACTTTTAAAAGTTTTGCGACGGAAGAAGCACCGTCAACAAAGAAATCTGCACCCTTGATGAGAAGGATGAATCCGATGATGAGAAGAACATACATCATAATATTAAAAAAACCTCCGTTTTTCCGTAACGAAGGCAAAAAAATACAAGGCCTTTCATTACGGTTTTTGTAATAAAAAGTCTTGTCGTTTAATACATTATCCGGCCGTTTTTCGGCGTGATGACGAATAACATAACGCTCCGAATCCATTTCGGCGCGCCAACTACTCCCTTATGTTATGATATGTTACCACTTTGATTTTGGTTTGTCAAGAAAAAATTTGCACAATTAAATATGTATATATAATATAACATATTTAATTGATGTAAAAAACGGTCTGCAAAAGCAGACCGTTTTTATTTTTTATTTACTTATCCGCAATGGGAAAAACCGCAGTCGCAGATGGTGCAGCCGCCTTCATGGCGAAGAAGTTTTCCGCATTCCGGACAATGGAGTTTGTCATCGGCTCCGAGTACCGGTTTGTTTGCGGGCTTTTCGCCCTCAGCTTTTTTTGGTGCGGGTTCCTCCTCTGCTTCGGAATTGAAACCGTTGTTGCCGAGCATTTTGCTCATTTTGATAATGGTTCTTGCAATAGCATCAGGACAGGAAGTGCATTTAAGACCGGGCTGACGAACGGTGCTGGGGCAGCGGATTCCCTTAAGCTGGGAAAGAATTTCGTCCTGGGAAATTCCCGCTCTGAGGGCAATGGAAACAAGTCTTGCGGTTGCTTCGCTCTGGGAAGGACAGCCGCCGCCTTTTCCGGTGCTGGTGAAAACTTCGCAGATTCCGTGTTCATCGCGGTTAACAGTGATGAAAAGGCTTCCGCAGCCGATCTTCATCTTTTCGGTTGCGCCCCAGGTAAGGTTGGGTCTGGGTCTCGGGATAATGGTGTTCATTGCAGGAACTTCAGGTTTTTCTTCCTCTTTTTTCTGGGTTCCGATGGTAAGAACCTGGCTGTCGCGGCTTCCGTCACGGTAAACGGTGGTACCTTTGCAGCCGAGTTTATATGCAAGAACATAAGCTTCCTTAACTTCTTCGCGGGTAGCGCTGTTGGGGAAGTTGATGGTTTTGGAAACGGCGTTGTCTGTATATTTCTGGAATGCCGCCTGGATTCTGATATGCCATTCAGGGGTGATATCATGTGCGCAGACAAAAACTCTTCTGATATCCTCCGGAATTTCTTCGATATGTGCAAGGGTGCCTTCGTCGGCAATTCTCTGGATAAGTTCTTCGGAATAGATACCGCGTTCTTTAAGCTTTTCAACAAGAAGATCATTGCAGACAAGGAGCTTGTCGCCGTCCATTACGTTTTTGGTGAAAGCATAGGCGAAAAGAGGTTCGCAGCCGCCGGAAGCATCCGCAATAATGGAAATTGTGCCGGTGGGGGCAATGGTGGTGATAGTTGCGTTGCGGATTTCATATCTGTCCGCAAAAACGGATTCTTCCCATGCGGGGAAAGTTCCGCGTTCAAGAGCAAGTTCGATGGAAGCTTTTGTGCCTTCGCTCTGGATAAGGCTCATAACTTCTTCGGCAACTCTTTCGGCTTCCACGGAATTATAAGGAACGCCGAGCTTGAGGAGAAGATCCGCAAAGCCCATTACGCCAAGACCGATTTTTCTGGTTTTTCTGGTCATTTCGTCAATTGCAGGAAGCGGATAATGGTTAACATCAATTACATTATCAAGGAAATGGACAGCTTTGTGTACGATTTCGGTGATTTTATCATAGTCGATGGAAAGGATTCCCTCTTCTTCACAGACGCAAAGACCGAGGTTGATGGAACCAAGGTTGCATGCCTCATAAGGAAGAAGGGGCTGTTCGCCGCAGGGGTTGGTGCTTTCAATTTCACCGAGTGCGGGGGTCGGGTTGTGACGGTTCATTTCATCGATGAATACGATTCCCGGTTCGCCGTTGCGCCATGCTGCATCAACGATTTTTTCAAAAACCTCTTTTGCATCAAGAGTACCGGTAACTTCACCGGTATGGGGCGCAACAAGTTCATATTCGGTTCCGTTTTCAACAGCTTCCATGAATTTGTCGGTGATCGCAACGGAAATGTTGAAGTTGTTGATCTCGTTATTGTTTGCTTTGCAGTCGATGAATTTAAGAATATCCGGGTGGTCGATGCGGAGCATTCCCATGTTTGCGCCGCGGCGGGTTCCGCCCTGTTTAACAGCTTCGGTCGCTGCATTGAAAACTTTCATAAAGCTTACCGGACCGGAAGAAGTTCCGCCGGTGGATTTTACGATAGAACCTTCCGGACGAAGGCGGGAGAAGGAAAAACCGGTGCCGCCGCCGGACTGATGAACGAGAGCCGCATATTTTACGGTATCGAAAATTCCGACCATGCTGTCCTCAACAGGAAGAACAAAACATGCGGAAAGCTGGCCGAGAGGACGGCCCGCATTCATAAGAGTGGGCGAGTTCGGCATAAACTCGCAGTTTGTCATCATATCATAAAATTCTTTTTCGGTGTTTCTGATTTCCTCTTCGGTTTTGCCGTAAGCCGCATCCGCACCCGCAACAGTGGAAGCGACCCTTGTGAAGAGTTCTTCGATGGTTTCAACAACCTTGCCGTTTTCTTTGGCAAGATAACGTCTTTCAAGAACGGTTTTTGCGTTCTGAGTAAACTTCATACCTTTTCCCCCTTTTTATATTCCAGGGCTTTTCTTTTCGGAGTCTGAAACGCCCATAATTTATCAAAAAGTGTCATAAGGTGACACAAAATTATTATATCATATAACCCCGGTTTAGTGAACAGAAAAAAACTGTTAATTGAAAAATATTTTTCTATTGACAAAATGTCTTTGCCGGCGCAAAATAGATTTTGTATTTATTCTATATTTGTAAAAGAGGGATAGCTCTTGCCCGGAATCGGAACAATTATAAATGTCGGCGCAATAATAATCGGCGGTATCTTCGGTTTGCTCTTCGGTAAATCTCTTTCCGAAAGGCATCAGGATACCCTTTGCAAATCCTGCGGGATCTGCGTGCTTTTTCTCGGAATTGCCGGCGCGCTTGAAGGAATGTTAACCGTAAGCGGAAATTCAGTAACAAGCGGCGGAACAATGCTGATTATCGCCTGCCTTGCCCTCGGGGCTCTTGTAGGCGAAACGATAAACCTCGAAGACCGTTTTGAATCTTTCGGCGAATGGCTCAAAATCAAAAGCGGAAATGCAAAGGATAAAAAATTTGTGGAAGGTTTTGTAACCGCTTCTCTCACTGTTTGCATCGGCGCCATGGCAATTGTCGGCGCTATCCAGGACGGGATCCTCGGCGATCCTTCCGTTCTTGTCACAAAAGCTATTCTTGACCTTATCATAATAATGGTTATGACCTGTTCCCTGGGAAAAGGCTGCGCTTTTTCCGCAATTCCCGTTGCAGTCCTCCAGGGAAGCGTCACCGCACTTTCCGCTTTCATAAAACCGATTATGACACCGGAAGCCCTTGCAAATCTTTCTATGATAGGTTCAATTCTTATTTTCTGCGTTGGTCTTAACCTTGTCTGGGGAAGAAAGATCCGCGTTGCGAACCTTCTTCCGGCAATTGTTTTTGCGGTTGCCGCCGCTTCTCTTCCCTTTGAACTGTAATTTATTTTTTAGGAGGACATAGATATGAGAAAAAATTTCGGCGCAAAACCCATGGTTTATCCTATGCCGGTTTTTATTCTTGCAGCTTATGACGAAAACGGCGTTCCCTGCGCAATGAATGCCGCCTGGGGCGGGATTTCCGATTCCGACCAGATCACCATGTGCATAAGTCCCAACCACAAAACCACTAAAAACGTTCTTGTTTCCAAAGCTTTCACCGTAAGTATGGCTGATGCCGCCCATGTTGTTGAATGTGATTATGTCGGTGTTGAATCCGGAAATAAAGTTCCGGATAAATTCGAGAAAGCAGGTTTTCATGCAACAAAATCCGAATTTGTAAACGCCCCGCTTATTAACGAACTTCCCATGGCCGTTGAGTGCGAGCTCGAAAGCTATGACCCCGAAACCCACGCAATGGTCGGCAAAATTATCAATGTCTGCGCTGATGAAAGCGTTCTTAACGAAGAAGGCAAAATCGACCCTGCAAAACTTCGCCCCATCACCTATGATGCCGCAAACCACAAATATATCGTTCTTGGTGAAGCAGTAGGCAACGCTTTTTCCGACGGAAACAAACTTAAATAATTACGAAACAAAAAAGCCCGCAGATGCGGGCTTTTTTATTTAAGACAATATTTCCATTCTCCGTTTTCTTTATAATAAAAAAATTCGCTAAGCGAATCTTCCACGAACACTTTTACCATATCTTTCATATCGAGAGAAAGCCTGTTTTCCAACAAAAGCATTTCTTCAAGCGGAATCCAAAAAACTTCGCCTTCCACGGAAGACCTGATTTCTCCGCTGAATTTATCGGTTTTATAAAACAAAACCATATAGCGTGAACCGTCATCATTTACCCAGTCTTTTGTTCCGCAAAGCTTCGGGGAAGTTATTGTAAGACCGGTTTCCTCAAAAACCTCACGTATCACCGCATCGGTAAAAGATTCATCTTTTTCCACATGGCCACCGGGAAAAGTTATTCCTCCCCATTCGTCATGTATTTTATCCTGAACCAGCACAAGACCGTCTTTATATATCATACACATATTGACGATTTCGGTCTTTTGTGTTCTTTCCATTTTCATTCTCCTTTTAAAAAAATCCTCCGGCAAAGCCGAAGGATTTTTTGTTCTGGTGGAGACGGCCGGACTTGAACCGGTTACCTCGACAATGCGAATGTCGCGCTCTCCCAGGTGAGCTACGCCCCCATAACAAAAGTAATTGTATCACAAAGAATTTGCATTTACAAGTAAAATTTTATGTTTTTGAGGCAAAGATATTTTCAAACCGCAAATAATATGTTAAAATAAAAATATAATATAAGAAAGAGGTGACCGCTTTATGGGTGATATCATAATTTTTTTGCCTATTGTAATAATCGCAATTTTTTCTTTGATAGCGGTTCCGCTTATCAATATGTTCAAAAACACATTCGGTGATTCCTTTTCACAAACGGCAAACCATTCAAAGGACGCAAAATACAGCCGTCAGGTCCATCAAATGCATGTAAAAGATGCCGCAGGCGAACGCAAGCACCGTCTTGACCAGCTTAAAAGCCTTTATGAAGCCGGAATGATGGAAAAAGATGAATATACCGAACGCGTTGAAGCTGTTGAAGCCGATTACCGCGGAAGATATTAAATAAAAACGCCGTCCCAAGCGGACGGCATTATTTTATACATACGGAGAGATTTTTTATGATAAAGCTCCTTGCAGGAATTTTTATTGAAAACAACAAAGATTATAAGGATCAGAAAGTGCGTTCCGCCTATGGCTATCTTTGCGGAATTGTCGGTATTGTAATAAACATTCTTCTTTTCGGCGGAAAATTTATCGCAGGTTTTCTCAGCGGTTCCGTTGCGGTAACTGCGGACGCTTTCAACAACCTTTCGGACGCAGGTTCTTCGGTAATAAGCCTTATCGGCTTCCGCCTTGCTTCACAAAAACCGGACCCCCACCACCCTTTCGGTCACGGAAGATTTGAATATATCGCAAGCCTTATAATTTCGATGGTCATCATTATGATGGGCTTCGAACTCGGAAAAGATTCCGTTATAAAAATTATAAACCCGGCGGAAGTCGAATATTCCGCGCTTACATTCTGGGTTCTCGGAATTTCTATCCTTGCAAAATTTTATATGTTCATCTATAACCGTTCCATCGGCAAAAAAATCGATTCTTCAACTTTAAAAGCCACCGCAACGGACAGTATTTCCGATACTGTTTCCACCCTTGCTGTTCTTGTTTCCGCAATTCTTACCTTTAAGTTCGGAATTCTTATAGACGGATGGGTCGGTCTTGCGGTTGCCGGATTCATCATGTTTGCCGGAATTTCTTCCGCAAAGGAAACCATAGATTCCCTTCTCGGAACTCCTCCGGACGAAGAATTCTGCAAATCCGTCGAGGATATCGTTCTTTCACACGACGGAATGATCGGGATCCACGATATGATAGTCCACAACTACGGTCCCGGAAGAGTTTTTATCTCCCTCCATGCGGAGGTTCCTTCCGACGGAAACTTTGTTGATATCCACGATACCATCGATAATATCGAACATGATATCATGCGCGAAACCGGATGTCTTGCGACCATACACATGGATCCGGTTGATGTCCGGGACGAACTCACCAACCAGATGAAAGCAAAGGTCGGCGAAATAATTTCCGAAATTGATGAACAGATAACTTTCCACGATTTCAGAATGGTAAGCGGCCCGACCCACACAAACGTAATTTTTGATATTGTCATTCCATATAATTACAAATACAGCGACGAGGAGATCGTTTCGATAATCGCAGATAAAATCCATGAAACGGACGATAGATTTTTTGCCGTTATCGACGTTGACAAAGATTTTGTGGACCATAAAAAATAAGCAAAGGGAGCCAAAAGGCTCCCTTTGTTTTTATTTCTCAAAATATTTTTCAAGTTTCGGAATTGCGGCTTTGAATTCAAAATGCTTTTCAAAAAAACGGGCAAAAGCGGCAATAAGCGGGCCGTTTGCAAGGGCTGTGACAAGCGTTCCGATTCCGATCCCCACAAAACCACCGAAAAGGATAAGGTTCAGCGCCACACTTAAAGCAAGAAAAGAAACATCGTATCCGGTTTTGATTTTATGTATGTCTTTGCCGAAACGGGAGGAAACTTCTTTTACAAAAAGTTCGTGACCGGCGGGCGAAACATAGGCATGGAATATGCACGAAACTCCGAAGGCGCAGCTGATAAGGCTTGCGCAGAAAAGAATTATTCTTGTCGCAATGGTTTCCGCCGGAAGCGGAGCAACGATCCAGAAGCAAAGGTCTATGGCTAATCCGGAAAAAACAGAGGTCGCAAAACTGAAAAGATAGGATATTTTAAATTTCCGCACTATAATAACAGTAGCGGTAATTACTATTCCCTGAAAAACATAGTCGAGCGTTCCGAGAGTGATAATATCTGTATATTGCGAAAGCCACAGATGAAAAGTATAGGTCGGCGCGGCAATCATCGAAACTCCGAAACCCGCCTTTGCCGCAAGAGCAACACCCAAAGCTATGAAAAGAATTGCAAAAACATAGGCAATTTCTTTATAAAAAACCCTTTTTTTCATAAAAATCCCCTTAAAGATAAAAAATGCCCCCGGACGTTTGATATAGAAACTCCGAAAGCTTATGCTGAAAATATATCACATTGCGAAAAAATTGTCAATAAAACGTTGACAACAGTCCGAAATCGTACTATAATACAACAGTATGATTTCGGACTGTTTATTACAAAGGAGATTTTATGCCTGACAAATATTATGCTGAATACGAAAACACAAGAAGAAAAATAAGCGATGAATACGATGCTGTTCTCGGAAGTTTTTCTCTTTCAAAAGGCGCTATGATGATAATCTGGACCCTTTCCGCCTTCGGAAGACCCTGCACCCAAAAGGAAATCTGCACGGATTGGTGCGAAAGCAAACAGACGATAAATTCCGCGGCAAAAAAACTCGCGGAAGAGGGAATTATCGATATCTCCCCTTCTCCGGAAAATTTTCGCGAAAAGCTTCTTGTTTTTACTGAAAAAGGAAAATTTCTTGCAATGCGGACCATTGAAAAAATGATAGCCGCGGAAAAAAACGCTTTCAGCCGTCTTTCCGAAGAAGAACAAGCTGAAGCCGTTCGCATAAGCAAGAAGCATTATGAACTTCTCAAGGAAGAATTCGGAAAAGTTAAAGGAGAAAACAAATGAGGATCCAGCTTTGTGAGCATTTTGATTACAAAAAACTTCTGCGTTTTGTTTTTCCTTCCGTTGCAATGATGGTCTTCGGTTCCGTTTACGGAATTGTTGACGGGCTTTTTGTTTCAAACATTGTCGGAAAAACGCCCTTTGCCGCCCTTAACCTTATCTATCCTTTCATCGCAGTGCTCAGCGCCCTTGGCTTTATGATAGGTGCCGGCGGAAACGCAATTGTTTCAAAAACTCTCGGCGAAGGCGAAAAAGAAAAAGCAAACCAATATTTTTCCATGCTCATTTATGTAAGCCTCGTGCTCGGAATCGCAATTGCCGTGCTCGGAATTACAACCGTCCGCCCGGTTTCGATTCTTCTCGGCGCCGAAGGCGAAGAAATGATTGAAAACTGCGTTATTTACGGCTCAATAATTTTCGCCGGAATTCCGTTTTTTATGCTCCAGAACGCATTCCAGATTTTCTTTATAACCGCAGAAAGGCCCCAATACGGACTTTATACGACCATTGCGGCAGGCTGCGGAAACATGGTGCTCGATTTCCTTTTTATGGCGGTTTTCGAATGGGGAATCGCCGGAGCCGCTCTTGCGACAATTGCAAGCCAGTTTATCGGCGCTGTTATTCCTGTTGTTTATTTTTTGAGAAAGCACAATTCCAGCCTTCTTCGCCTTGGAAAAGGACCTTTTGTCTGGCGTGTTTTCTGGAAAACCTGCACCAACGGTTCTTCCGAATTTGTTACAAACGTTTCCGGAAACATTGTTTCAATGCTTTATAACTTCCAGCTTATGCGTTTTGCCGGTGAAAACGGTGTTGCCGCCTATGGCGTGCTCATGTATGCAAACTGGATCTTTGTCGCAATTCTTTTCGGTTATGTAACCGGTGCTTCTCCAATAATCGGATATCATTACGGTGCTCAGAATCATGACGAACTTAAAAACCTTTTCAAAAAAAGCATGACTCTTATGTTCGGCGCAGGGGCGGTGCTCATGGGACTTGCAATTCTTCTTGCAGATGTCCTTTCCGGAATTTTCGTCGGTTATGATGCCGTTTTGTTTGAAATGACAAAAAGGGCCGTTCTTATAAGCGCTTTTGCGTTCCTTATCTGCGGAATAAATATTTTCGGTTCTGGTTTCTTTACCGCACTCAACAACGGGCTTATTTCCGCTGTTATTTCTTTCCTCAGAACCGTTGTTTTCCAGGTTGCGGCGGTTATGATACTTCCGATTTTCTGGGAAATTGACGGAATCTGGTGGTCAATGGTCGTTTCAGAACTTCTTTCCTTTATGGTAACAATATTCTGCCTTATAAAGTACAAAAACAGATATCATTATGTGTGATTTTTCAAAGGGAGCCTTCCGGCTCCCTTGATTTTTTCTATTGCAAAAACATATGTTCTCGTTGTATAATAATGTCATCATAGTTAAGGAGGCTTTTTATGGAAAGAATTATTTTTCACATCGATGTAAACAGCGCTTTTCTTTCCTGGGAAGCCGCAAAAAGAGTTAAAAACGGCGAAGCCGATATCCGCCTTATCCCTTCGGCAATCGGCGGCGACCGGGACAAACGCACCGGAGTTATTCTCGCAAAATCAATTCCGGCAAAAAAATTCGGAATAAAAACCGGGGAACCCATCGGAATGGCTCTTCGCAAATGTCCGGATCTCTATCTTGCAAAACCGGATTTCCGCCTTTACGTAAAATGCTCCAAAGCATTTATGGACATCTGCCGGGAATACACCCCCGTTGTTGAAAAATATTCCATTGATGAATGTTTTCTTGATATGACCGGCACCAATATGCTCTATCCCGACCCCATAGCCGCAGCCTATGAAATCAAGGACCGGATTTACAGGGAACTTGGATTTACGGTAAATGTGGGAATCGGTCCTTGCAAGATCCTTGCAAAAATGGCAAGCGATTTTGAAAAACCCAACAAAGTCCACACTCTTTTTTATGACGATGTCCCGAAAAAAATGTGGCCCCTTCCGGTGGGCGAACTTTTCAGCATAGGCCATTCCACCGCGGACAAACTTGAGTGTGCCGGGATAAAAACCATTGGCGATCTTGCAATGCTTGATTTAACAAGCGTACAATCCCTTATAGGCGACAAAATCGGAAAACAGATACATGATTATGCCAACGGAATCGACCCTTCTCCGGTCCTTGAGGAGCCCGAGGAAGCCAAGGGATACAGCATTTCCACGACCCTTGAAGAGGACGTTGTTACGGCGGAAGAAGCCAATAAAATCCTTCTTGCCCTTGCGGACAGCGTTTCCGCAAGGATGAGAGCAGACGATAAAAAAGCTTTCTGCGTCGGTGTAACGATTCGCGGAAACAATTTTAAAAACCATTCTCATCAGCACACCCTTGACGAAGCAACTGATATAACAACGGAAATTTATAACGTAAGCAAAAAACTGTTTTCAGAACTTTGGGATAAAAAGACGCCGCTCAGGCTTCTTGGGATTTCCCTTACTCAGATAACCGATGAAGACAACACCCAGCTTTCCTTTTTCCCAACCGAAACCAAGGAAAAAGAAAGGCGTCTTGATAAAGCCATGGATTCCATAAGAAGCCGCTTTGGTTCGGAAACAGTTGTCAGGGCATCGAATTATAATTCCGATCTTAATGTCGGCAAAAAATATAAGGCGCAGATGGAAAACAAACTGAACAGAAAATCATAACCACCGGCTGAGCCGGTGGTTTGCACCAGCCCTTGAAGGGCATAGTACGGCCGCGTCTTAAGACGCATCAAATTTTTCTTCTTTTGCATATTTGTGCCCGGCCGCCTGTAAACAGGCAAATTTGTTCTATCT
>JAGBAZ010000031.1 GCA_018110905.1 Oscillospiraceae bacterium | reverse complement strand
GCCACTTTAGTGGCTGCCTGTAATTGTGATGCGATGGTTAACCCTCAGTACCCCTTCGAGGGGTCAGCAAGTACTGACCCTTCTAGGGTCTGAGCAAACCACTAGTTTACTAGTGGTTATGATTTGCTGCAGTAAATTTCAATGGCCTTTGCGGCAAATTCCGCAGTGCCGGCGCCGCCGGCTTTGTCGATGTTTTTCTTAAAACGCTCGTCGCCTACATACATTTTTCCAAGACCGGAAAGAATTTCGTCGGTGCAGGTGTAGTAATGCTTTGTGATAAAATTCTGAAGGGTCTTAACAAGGCTTTGTGCTTCTTCGGAACCCGGAGAAAGATTTTTTATTTCACCGAGTTTGCGGAAAATATCCATCATTTCTCCGCCGAGAAGATTGTTTTCTGCTTCGCCGCGGTTTTTATTTTTGGTCTCAAATTCTTCAAAGGCTTCGGTTTTGCCCCATTTTTCTTTGGCTTCCGCCTTGAATTTTTCAAATTCGCTGTTATCAAATGCATTCATAATGTTTTTTCCTTTCATAGCTTCATCGATGGAAGAAATAATACGCTCAAGGCGTTCTTTTTTGAGAAGGAGCAGTTTCCGCTGTTCTTCCAAAGATTTTTTTGCGTCGTAATCCGGTGAGGATAAAATTTTGCCGATGCTTTTCAAAGAAAAATCCAGTTCCCGGTAAAAAAGAATATCCTGCATTCGGAGAACGGAGCTTTCGTCATAAAAGCGGTAGCCGGTCACTTTATCAACAAAAGCCGGTTTTAATAAGCCGATTTCATCGTAATAATGAAGCGTCCTTACACTTACTCCCGAAAATTCGGCGAATTCTTTGATTTGCATTTTCAAAATCCATCACCTCACAAAAAGGAGTATAAACTATCACGCAGCGTAAGTGTCAAGGATTATTCAGCAAAAAATTTTTGTTTGAGCATTTTTTCGATTGCTTTTTCCGGCAAAGTTTTGTCATAGGGAAGATAGAGTGCGTTTTTCTTTACGGTAAAGCCGGAAAGTTCCGATTCAAAGCTTTCAATAAGTTCTGCTCCAAGATAAAAACTGATATATGTTTTGCGGGCGGCGAAAGAAATTTTTTGTCCGTTTTTTTCGTAATAAGGCATGCTCCAGGCTATATATTCAGAAACTTCCGGAACGCATTTTTTTATAATGTTCCGAAGTTTTGCAATATGTTCTTTTGCTTTTGGAAGCTGCTGTTCGGTATATTCATCAACGGTTTCGGGAGCTTTTCCGCAATAATGTCCCTGGTTCGTTTTTTTTGAATTCGCGGCCGCATTTCGGGCATTTCCACATATAAATAGTCCTCTGTTTTCAGTCAGTCAAAATTATTTTCGTAGTCGGAAGAATCTATGATTATCTTTTTGCATTTAGGACAGCAATAACTTTCCACATGGTTTGGAGAGAGTACTGGAACTTCAAGATGCAAAGCAAATTTTTCCTTACCATCGGGAAGGGTGCTTATTCTGTGTTTTCTTTCGCTCCAAATTGTGTTTCCGCAATTGAGGTATCCGTGTATCATTTCGGTTCCGCAGAAAGGACAGTCCATAAAAAATTCTCCTTTATAATTTAATATTCCGATTTTATTATAACAGAAAACCAAAATTTCGAAAACCTTTGGACTGAAAAATTTTGCACCTTGTAATTATAAAGAAAAAATGTTAAAATTAATCTGTATAATTCTGACCGCTTAAACAGGAGGTTTTGCCCTATGAGCGAAAATTTAAGACCGCTTTCGTTTGAAAAGCTGATGGGACTTCTTATTGAGGAGCATAACGCCACCGGCACGATTTTCGGCGTAAAGGATTTTTATAAAGCAGGAAGGGCAAGACTTCCGATTTTCGGAATGAGGATCGAAAACCCGGTTGGTCCTGCGGCGGGTCCCGTTACCCAGACGGCTCAGGGAATAATCGCAGCTTATCTTTCCGGTGCAAGATTTTTTGAACTTAAAACAGTTTGTCCGGAAAGCGAGAAGGCCGAAAAACCAAGCGCTTCCATCGGCGACAGAACTTTTTCTTCGGAACACCCTTCCGAACTTTCTGTTGCGGAAGCTTTCGGCGAATATGTAAAAGCATGGTATGCCATAAAACTCATCAGCACTGCTTTTGAACTTGGCGTTCCGGAAGGTTTTGTTTTCAACATGTCCGTGGGCGGAAGCCTTGAGGATCTCAAATCCGAAAAGATGAACAGCTTCATCGAAGGGCTTAAATCCGCTGAATATACTCCGGTTTGGCGCGAATGTGAAAACTGGGCAAGAGCCCATATGGACGAGCTGGACGGCGTTGACAACACCTATATCTCCGATATCAGCCCCAAAGTCTGCACTTCTGCGTTTTTTGTTCCGAAGGAAGGTCTTTCCGCTTCCGAAATTGAAGAAGCGGCGGAATATCTTATCACAGAAAAGAAACTCCACACTTTCATAAGAATAAGCCCGGATCTTCTGGGTTACTATACTATTCGCGGAATCCTTGATATCAACGGATATGATGATATTGAAATAAGCAAGGAAAAAATGGAAAGCGGCGCCCTTTATGATGAACTCAAGCCTGTGTTCCTCCGCCTTCAGAACAAAGCGGATATGAACCGCCTTGAATTCGGTGTAAAAGTCTGCGACGGACTTCGCGTTGAAAAAGCGAAGGAAACTCCCGTCAAAGGAGGACGCCTTACCGGCCGCGCACTTTTCCCGATTGCATTTTCTCTTGCTGAAAAAATCGCTAACGATTTTGGCGGCGGACTTAGAATCTGCTTTGCCGGCGGCGCAGATTATTTTACCGCTTCAAAACTTTTCAATGCCGGAATCTGGCCCGTTACCTTTGTTTCCGATATCATTCGTCCCGGCGGTCTCAGAAGATTTAGACAGCTTGCGGATGACGTTTCCAAATGCGATTACGCCCAGTTCTCCGGAATCCTTACTTCCGATCTTCCCGATATCGAAAAGGAGGTTTATTCCGGAGGAAGATATAAGAACATTCCCGGCGCAAAGGCGAAAAAGGCCGAAGGCCCTATTCCGCATATCAACTGCACCAAAGCCCAGTGTCGTGCGGTTTGTCCTCTTGGCGCAGATATTCCCCTTGCAATGCGTCTTATCAAAAACGGCAGAAGCCTTGATGCGCTCCGCGTTATTATCGAACGCAACCCTATGCCTTTCACAGTTGAAACTCTTTGCAGCCATCCATGTATGAACGGATGTGCAAGAAGATTCTACGAAGGCCCTCTTGATATCAGAGGAGAATATTATAAGGCGGCAAAGAATGCGTGTTTTGATCTTCTTGATGAAACCCAGCTTAAATCCGGAGCGGGCGCAAAAATTGCCGTTATCGGCTGCGGACCAGCCGGACTTTCCACCGCCTGCTTCCTTGCAAGACAGGGCGCAAAGGTCACAATTTTCGATAAAGAATACCGTCCCGGCGGTTCCGTAACAAAATATATTCCGAAGTTCCGCATTGACGATGCGGATATCGAATGGGACGCAACCCTTATCCAGGCTCTCGGAATCGAAATGGAACTTGGCGTTGAGGTAACTTCCCTTAGGGAACTTCGCGAACAGGGCTTCGAAAAAATCGTTCTTGCCATCGGAGCGGGAAAACAGAATCATCTTAAGTTTGCTTTCGGCAAAAACATCTCCGCTCTCGAATTTCTTGCGGATTATAAACGTAAACCGGAAGACCTTGAAGAAACTATTATGGGCAACGTAGTAGTAATCGGCGGCGGACATTCCGCTGTTGCGGCTGCAAGATGCGCAAAAAAGCTTTCTTCCGTCGATAGGGTAACCCTTGTTTTCGATAAACCGGAAAGCGAAATGGAAGCTTCCATGGACGAGATACTTGCAATGAAGAAGGAAGGAATCTTTGTTGCGCCGAATCTTATTCCAAGCGGCGTAAGAAGCGGCCAGCTTCTCTGCCATGTTTCGGAGCTTGGCGAACCGGATGAAAAAACCGGAATCCGCCCTGTGATCGATACCGGAGCAAAGGATAAAATTCCGGCGGATATCGCAATAAACGCCACCGGCGAGGAAGTTGACGACAGCCTTTTCGATGAAATCGACAGTGCAACCTATCTTGTCGGCAACGCAAACTTTGGAAAAACCGAAGATATTGCAAAAGTTATTGCAGATGCACAGCGCCTTTGCAAAAAAATCGCTCACAGCCATTTTGATAAATACGTTCCGGACAACGAAAACGAGGATCTTTCCTTCCTTGAAAAACGCGGAAAACTCTGTGCGGACTGCAAAAAATGCGCCGAAGGCGAACGCTGCCTTGAATGTGACAGCGTTTGCGAATTCTGTGCGGAAGTTTGTCCGAACAGAGCAAACTGGGTGATAAAACTTTCCGACGGCAGCCGCCAGATCCTCCACGTCAACGATTTCTGTGACGAATGCGGAATCTGTTCCGACAGCTGTCCCTATGACGGAAAACCGCATAAAGAAAAATTCACTCTGTTCCTCGACGAGGAGGATTTTAAAAAGAGCGAAAACGACGGTTTTTACGTAACCGGCGAAGCAAACAACTGCCGCTTCAGATATGAGGGAAAAATGTTCAAATATGACCCGATAAACGGTCCGATGGGAACAATTCCGGACGAAATCCGCGAGATGTGCGGTATTGTTATGAAGCGTTTTCCAAGACTTCTGAAAGTCTGGTAAACCGCATAAATAAGCCAAAAATCGCACTTTTGGTTAACAAAAAAATCTTTAAAAATCAAAAAAATTCCGTAAAAAAACGGGCAGGGTAGGGGAAACCCCTATTCTGCCCGTTTTTGTGCATATTCGTGCGGCACACAGTATTTTATTTTTAAAATAAACTGAAATAACATTAAAGTTAAATAAAATCAATTTTTAAATAAAATGAATTTTAAAACAATTATTTTTAAAAATATTTTAATATGCTATTGACAACACAGTTAGTTATACAGTATAATCCAAAGTGGATAACAAAAATAGAAAAAGGAAGAAAATTTTCAGGAAAAAAACAGAAAATTTTCGGCCGCAAAGTCAGGAAAAAAGCGAAAAACATTCTGTTTTTCGCTCTGTTTGCTATTCAAAAAATGGCTTAAATAAGCCAAAAAATCTGTTTTTTACAGGAGGTGGGGAAAATTGAGCGATGACGAAATCATTTCCGGTTTTGTGTCGGAACTTCGCCGCGGAACTGTCGTTCTGGGCGTATTAAATCAGCTTTCCTCGCCGAAATACGGCTATTCCCTGGGTCAGGAACTGACCGAAAAAGGGGTCCCGGTTGACGGAAATACGCTCTATCCGCTTTTGCGCCGGCTTGAAAGCCAGGGACTTTTAAAAAGCGAGTGGGATATGAGCGAGGGCAAACCCCGAAAATACTATGTCCGCACCGCAAAGGGTACAAAAATCAACGCCCAGCTGCGCGATTATTGGATAGAAACCGTTGTGAATATTTCCACTTTGATGAAGGAAGAATAAATTATGGATAAATATAGAGAAAAAGAAGAAATTCGCGAAAACGAAGCGGATAAAGACAAAATCTGCGGAAGGAATGCCGTAATCGAAGCAATAAAATCCGGCAGAGAAATAGATAAGATCATGGTTGCAAAAGGCGCAACAAATCTCGGTAAACTTTATGCAATGGCAAAAGAAGCCGGAATTCCCGTAAAAGAGGTTGCTCCGGTCAAAATTGATGAACTTGCCGCAGGCGCAAATGCCCAGGGCGTTCTTGCAATGGCGGCGGCACATAAATATGCAACCGTTGACGAAATTTTTGCCCTTGCGGAAGAAAGAGGCGAGCCGCCTTTTATAATCATTGCAGACGGACTTGAGGACGGACATAACCTTGGCGCAGTTATCAGAACTGCGGAATGCTGCGGCGCACATGGTGTTATCATTCCGAAGCGCAGAAGTGTCGGACTTAACTATGTTGTTGCAAAAACTTCCGTAGGTGCGGTGGAATATGTTCCGGTTGCAAGGGTGACCAACATTTCCAGAACCATTGATGAACTTAAGGAACGCGGAGTCTGGATCTTCGGTGCGGATATGGACGGCGAAGCCCTTTGGTCCGCGGATTTAAGCGGAGCTATCGGTCTGGTAATCGGTGCCGAAGGCGAAGGCGTAAGCCGCCTTGTTAAGGAAAAATGCGATTTTGTCGTTTCGCTCCCGATGCGCGGAAAGATAGAATCTCTCAACGCTTCCGTTGCGGCTTCTGTAATGATGTATGAAGTTACAAGACAGCGTCTTGGAATTAAAGCAAGATAATTCTTTCGTTTAAATATAGCAAAAGGGAAGGGGAACAAAATGGCAGGAAACGGTTATTCGGTTGATGATATTCTCGAAGAGATCAGACGAAAAAAAGAAAACGGCCCGGCAAATTCCGCCGGTTCCGAAATAAAAACAGTTTCTTCCGAACCGAAAGCTGATTTTTTTGAAATGCGACAGAAAAATGTTCAGCCGGAAGAAAAAAAGGAGCCGGAGGCTCCCACATATACTAAAAAATTCAAAGATGAACCCATAACAACAAGAACCATTCAGGTGGACGATACTCTTTCGCAGTATTTCGGTGCCGCAACCTGGAAAAATGAAAAGAAATCCAAAAAACAGAAAGAAAAAGAAGAAAGCATTTCTTCAAAAGTAAATTCTGTTCCTGCACACGGCACAACAAGCACAAAAGAAAAAATCGATGGTTTTGTTCCGCGCGATTTTACCATCCATACCGAAGAACAGCTTAAAGATATAGAAAAAGCTGTTAACAAAGCGGAAGAAGTTAAAACGACGGAAACAAAGGACGAACTCAAGGAAGAACCGAAAGAAATCAAAATTCCCAAGGAAGAGGAAATTGCCGGTTTTGGTTATGCCAAAACCGCAAAGGAAAACAAAGACCTTACCAGTTCCGAAAACCACGATCTGTATAAAGAATTCATTGACAAGCGCCACGACAAAGTAAATGAATTTATGAAAAACGTTGTGGAGCATACCGATCAGGAAATACATATTCCTGAAATTCCCGCTCCGGAACCCATAAAAAACAGATTTGCGGAACAGAGCAACGAGGACATTGCCAAAAAGCTTATGCAGGATATGCATGAACCGGAAGACGATGATCCGGATGATTATGAAAACGAAACCCAGAAGGAAGCGGTTGAAAAAAATCTTTCCGCACAGCACACCGGGCTTATCATAAGAAGCATAATCATTTTTATTCTTTTCCTCGGAAGCCTTGCCCTTTGCCTTTCTCCGATGCTCGGCTATCCGCTTCCAGATGCATTTGCCTTTGGAGAATCCGGAATTGTGTTCCCGATAGTTAACCTTGCGATTGTTTGCATTGCGGCTCTTACATGCCACGTTGCGGTTGGCGGCGGACTTATTTCTCTCGTAAGATTCCGTGCGGGCAACGATACTTTTGCAACCTGTTCGGTGATAGGTGCGGCGGCGCTTGGCGTTGCATTCATTGCAGATCCTTCCGCAATGAGCCCCGGCGGAGAAAACCTTTTCTTCCCGATAACAATTCTCGGACTTTTCTTTAACACCATAGGAAAACTTCTTTCTTCCGCAAGGATAAAAAACAATTTTGAAGTTCTTACCACAGGAACGGGAAAATCCGCTTTGCTCCCCGTAAGAAACAAAGAACTTGCAAGAGAGCTTACCGGTCAAAGGGACGAAACTCCCCGTTTCTGCACAAGCGCAAAAGCAAAATTCTTCACAAGATTCCTTGAACTTTCATACCGTGACGATGCTACCGAAAGCATTGCAAGAATTGTTGCCCCCATTGTTTTCCTTTGCTCTATTTTTGTTGGCGTAATAGCCTTCCTTCTTACCGGAAGAATTTCCGATGCCATAACCGGTTTTGCGGCGATCCTTTGTGTTGCAACGCCTTTTTCCGCAACTATTGCCGGTGCGCTTCCGGTATTCCGTTCCTGCAAGGCTCTTAACAAAGAGGGCGGAATGATGGCGGGCGGATACACCGCGGAAACTTTTGCCGAAACCGATTCTGTTCTTCTTGACATCGAACAGCTTTTCCCGGAAGGAAGCATTGTACTTCACGGAATCAAGACATTTGCGATGGGAAGAATCGATGAAGCTATTCTTGATGCGGCCTCTGTAATCTGCAGCACAAGAAGCACCCTTGGAAGTATTTTTATCAACGTTGTTCAGGGAGATAAAAAACTTCTTAAACCGGTCGATACAATTATTTACGAAGACGGAATGGGCCTTTCCGCCTGGGTCGGCGGAAAGCGCGTTCTTATCGGTAACCGCGAACTTATGATAAACCACGGAATCGATATTCCTTCCCACGATTATGAAAACAAATACGTGGGAAGCGGAAAAGACATTCTTTATCTTGCAAACAGCGGCGAACTTACGGCAATGTTTGTTCTCAGCTATCATGCAGACAGAGAAGTTTACCGTTCCCTCGGAATCATGGCGGAACGCGGAGTTCGCCTTGTTATCAACTGCAGCGACCCCAACATCACCACAAAGAAGCTTTGCGAACTTTTCGGTTATCCGGAAAGCCAGCTCAATCTTCTTTCTTCCAAATATCAGCAGAAATGTGCGGAACTTACCGAAGAAAGAGAAAAAGCCCCTGCGGCAGCGGTTTACAGCGGAAGCCTTTATGCGCTTTCCGACCTTATAAATTGCTGCGGAATCATAAGACAGTCCTCCTTTGCGGCGGCTCTTCTTGAAATGATCGGAATCATTCTCGGTTTTGTTCTTGTAACACTTTTCCTCTTTACCGGAAACATCAGAAGCCTTGCAATGTATGTTCTTATGGCTTTCCAGATGTTCTGGCTTGCAGCTATCACCATTGTGATTCTGCTGCGCAAAAAAATCTGATTACAACTTTTATACCTCATATCTTTTTCCTTTCCAAAATAATAAAGCTCCGTTATCTTTAAAAGTAACGGAGCTTTATTATTTTTCGGAATAAAATATTCCAAAAGGTCATAAAATTAGTTTCATCAAAAAACTTGCAACAAAAGAAAAAATAGTATATTATATATTATGAATAGATATGTTTTAAAACAGAAAACACTGTTAATAAGTGTTACCATAAATCAAGTTTAATTTAAAGGAGGCGTTTGCTTTGATTACAGAAGAGCGCTATCTCTGTATGGGATGCATGTCGGTGCTTGATGAAAACGGAAAATGCCGCTGCGGATTTGATGAAGACGCACCCACGGAAGAAAACTGCATTCCGGTAAGAACGGTTATCGGCGGAAAATATCTTATTGGAAAAGTTGTAAAAATAAACGGCGAGGCCATCACATATATCGGTTTTGATAAAGAAAACGAAGAAAAAGTTTTTGTGCAGGAATATCTGCCAGGAAAGATCGCAAAAAGAAGTGACCTTACCGGCGAAGTTGTTCCTTTCCCGGGATATGAAGCACAGTACAAAACCCTTATGGCAGATTATTATGATCTTTTTGATTCCCTTCGCAATTTCCGCCATACGGAATATGTAATGCCGGTAATCAACATTTTCTGTGAAAATAACACGGTCTATGCGGTTTATAAATATATAAAAACAATTTCCTACGGTGATTATTTAAGCCATAACGGCGGGGAATTTACCTGGCCGCAGGTAAAAAAATTGTTTATGCCGCTTTTTACCGCTCTTACATATCTTCACAGCAACGGATTTGTTCACAGGGGAATTTCACCCGAAAGCATAAGAGTAAACGCGAAAGGTCAGCTTTTGCTTTCCGGATTCGGAACGGCAGCCCTTTTCTCTAAGGATTCCATAATTGAACCAAACCTTTCTGCAGGATATTCCGCACCGGAACAGTATAGTGCAGGAAGCTGGCAGGGCGAATGGACAGATGTTTATTCTGTTGCGGCGGTTCTTTATAAATCCCTTACCGGAACAATGCCTGCAGATGCGGAATCCAGAAAAGAGACAGATCATCTCTGCTCTCCGGAAAAACTCAACTTTAATATTTCTTCCGAAGTTTCCGACGCCATAATGAACGCCATGACCCTTAACAGCGAATACCGCACACGTTCAATCGACGATTTTACTGCGGAACTTCTTGAATCTTCAAGTTCCAACACAAAACTTTTCGGTGCGGCAGAAGAAGAAATCATTAAAGAAGCGGAAGATTATTATCCCGAAGAGAAGGAGGAAAATGTAAAAAGGAAAATCCGCCTTCCCTGGGGAGTAATTGCAACAATTATAGCAATGGCCATACTTTTGGGGCTTGTTGCCTTCCTTTTCCGCTTCACAGAAATTCTTGGATTCGGCAACAGAAAAGATCCGGAAGAATCTTCTTCAAGCGTTTCCGAAGAACAGGAACCTTCCACCCAGGAATATCTTATTTCCATGCCCAACTTTGTCGGAAGAATGAAAAACGACGTTGAAAACAATTCCCAGTATGCAAGTTTTAACCTTGTTTTCGAAGAAGAAAACAACAATGAATATGTTGAGGGAATGATTTTTGAACAGTCCGTAAAATACCGTACCGAAGTTGAAGAGGGAACAACCGTTGTTCTTAAAGTAAGCAAAGGACCGGAAAAAGTTCCGATGCCCGATTGCTTCGGAATGACCGTTGAAGAAGTTACAGGAAAGCTTACTGAACTTGGAATCACTTTCCAGCTTGTTCCGAACTACAGTGCAGAATATGATTATAATGTTGTTTACAACCAGTCTGTTGAAGCCGAAACAGATGTCAATGTCGGTGACAGAATGAATAAGGTTCTTATCTATTACGGTGCTCTTGAAAGCGGCGGAAGCAGCTGGAAAGACGATGATGATGAATCTTCCGGAATCATTATAATTGACGGACGTGGCTGATAATGAAAAAATAAAATGCCGTGCTCATTTTTGAGCACGGCATTTTTTGTTTGAGCATAAAGTTCAGCTTTTGTTTGATTCAAGAGATTCGCACATTGCTTTTCTGGCGTTTTCAGAAAGTTCCGCAGTTGATGAAGCGGAAACTTCTTCCGGAGAAAAAACCTTGCAGACGCGGAGAGTAACCGTTGTGCGTTTGAAAGGTGCGTTTTTGTGAACATGGTTTGTGTTGTCAACTGTGGTTACAACAAGAGGAGCACCGCTTTTGGTTGCAATTTTAAAAGAACCTGCGTGAAAAGGCAGCATTTCGCCGTCCCTTGCCCTTGTTCCTTCCGGATAGATCGCCATGGAACAAACATCATTTTTGATGTTTTCGGCAGCAGCATTGATCGATTTGACTGCATTTCTCGGGTTTTCACGGTCTATGGGAATACAGCAGATGCGGTGCATGAATTTGTTTATTACGGGAAGATGTGTGTTTTCGGGTTTTGTGATAAAACCGATTTCATATTTTCCGAAATAGGCAAGGGTGACAACCGGGTCGAACATGGCTTTATGATTTTGTATAAGCAAAAAACGTTCTTTCGGGATTTTTTCTTCGCCTTCGATTTTTACCTTTACGTTGCAGGCGGAAAGGGCGATTCGAAGAGTAAAGGAAATAACCGAGTTATAAAATTTATCGAACTTTTTGTTCGGCTTTTTTAAATCGACAAAAAGCGAAAGAATTACAATAAAAGCAACGTAGCAAAGGGCAAGAAGAAGGGTGTAATCGAAGAAATAAAAAATTCCGTCAAAAAGCATATCCGGACCGGAAATGTTCCTTATTAAAACGGTAAGCGCGGAAAAAACCGCACCAAGCAAAGGGAAGATAAAAACCATAAAAAACCTCTTTATTTAAAAGAATATTCTCCGTCGCTTTCCATGACAAGAGTTTTGCCATAGAAGCAGGTGAGAGCTTTGACGTAATATTCGGTGTCTTTTGCGCCTGCGGTTTCATAGGAAGAATGCATTGCAAGCTGGGGAAGGCCGATATCAACGGTGTTGAGGGATACCTGAGTGTTTGCAATGTTGCCAAGGGTGCTGCCGCCGGGCATATCCGCACGGTTTGCATAACGCTGGAAAGGAACGCCGGCTTCTTCGCAGACAAGAGCAAAAATAGCTGCGGAAACAGCATCGGAAGTGTAACGCTGGTTTGCGTTATATTTGATGACAATACCTTTGTTCATGTAAACAGCGTGGTTTTTGTCCTGGAATTCCGGGTGGTTCGGATGAACCGCGTGGGCGTTATCGCAGGAAAGCATAAAGCTGTTTGCGATTTTTCCGTAGTGTTCGGAAGAGCTGAGGCCAAGACTTTCGCTTATGCGTTCAAGAACAGCGGCAATAAAGGTGGAAGCGGCGCCCTGTTTGGTCTGGCTTCCGACTTCTTCGTTATCGAAAACGCAGTAAACGGGAATGTTTTCGGCATCTTTTGCGGAAACGAATGCTTCAAGAGCACCAAAAGCACACTGGAGGTCATCAAGCCGCGGAGAAGAGATAAATCCGTTCCATTCGGTTCCGGGCTGGGGGTTATAAACGATAAGGTCGGTGGTGAGGATATCCTTTTCATCAACGCCGGCGGTTTTTGCGATAAGAGCTTTGAAAGAACCTTTTGCTTCGCTTTCGGCGAAGAGCGGGAGCATATCGACTGCGGCATTATATGCCATTCCTTTGTTTGCTTCGCGGTTCATGTGGATCGCAACGTTGGGGATAATTGCGCAGGGTTCTTTGGTATCAACAAGGCGTATGGAAATTCCTTTTTCGGTGCGGACGGTTATCCTTCCGGCAACGGCAAGAGGTCTGTCCATCCAGGTTGCGCAAAGCATTCCGCCGTAACCTTCGGTGGAAAGGCGGACATAGTAATTATCCGGAAGCTCGGCGTTTTCCTTGATTTTGAAGCAGGGGCTGTCGCAATGGGAAGCGGTGAGCATAAAACCGGAAAAATCGTTTTCCGGAATACGGAAAGCGATTACGGAAGAACCGTTTCTGGTGACAAAATAACCTTTTCCCGCTTCAAGATTCCATTTTTCGCTTTCGCAAAGTTCGGAATAACCTTTTTCTTTAAGGGTTTCGCAAACGGTTTTTACCGCATGGAAAGGGGTGGGACTTTTTTTAATAAAATCAAAAAGTTTTTTATTCATGGGAAAAACATCTCCTCTTGATAATAAGATTTACCTATATATTATATATGCTGCGGCAGAAATAAGCAAGTAAAACAAAAAAGGCACCGCAAGCGGTGCCTTTATCTTTTCCGTTTATCAGAGTTTTTTAACAAGGATATGGTTCATCCAGCCGCCGATTATCTGGTCTTCATAGCTTCTGCGGAGTTTGAAACCGAGGGAGTCATAAAGTTTTCTTGCTCTGGGGTTCCAATCGTTAACAACAAGAGCACATTCCTTGAAACCAAGCTGGCTCATAACTTCGATATAGAAACCGAGGAGCATCTGACCGATTCCTCTTCCGCGCATGGTGTCTTTAACACCAAGAAGAGTGAGGCAGGGAAGACCATCTACCATCGGGTCGGAAGTGCTCATTGCCATATAGCCGACTGCTTCGCCGTTGCGGTCAACAGCCACAAAAGCGCGTCCTGCTTTAAGGGCATCGGAAAGGCATTTATCAAGAAGATCGGTCTTTTTGAAATAGTGATTATAAAGAGGGCTGTTATCGAAAATGCGTTTGTAATCCTCTTTTTTTGCGGGATCGGCTTTTACAATTTCGATTTTGTTTGCCATATATTGTGCTTCGCGATGATAGCTCATTGAATTTCCTCCGTTCCGAATATCAAAAAACTCTGTTGTTTAAACGTTGCTGTTGTGTTTGCGGGATTTTCTCATCAAAAGATAGAGATTGTGGCTTGGGTCAAGGCTTTCGGGCATCTGCATGAATTTGTGGAAGCCCATATCTTCATAAAGTCTTCTTGCAAGGGGGTTGAAATCGTTTACTGCGATGAAGCCGCGGTCGTAACCTTTGGATTCATAGCTTTCGATGAAATATTTGAGGAGCATCTGGCCAACACCGTGGGAACGATAATCCCTGCGGACACCGAGAAGAGCAAGATAGGGCATGTTTGCGTAAACGCTTTCGATCTGCATCCACATAAAGCCAACTGCTTCGCCGTTGCGGTCTTCCGCGATCCAGACTTCGTCGTTTGCAAGGGCGGAGCCCATCCAGTCATAGACGTTTTCGCCGTAATGTTTATAAAGTTTGGAATCGTCGAAAATGCGTTTGTATTCTTCGATTTTCGATTTTTCCGCCTTTACGATATGTACTTCGTGTACCGCCACGGTAGCACCCCCAAAAAGACATATTTATACACTTATAAGATAACACTTTTTAATGGGGAAGTCAATGTTTTTCGGCGCCCGTTGTTACATCTTCAGAGAAAGACTGCAAAGACAAATCACCGTAATTCTGAGCAAAGCGAAAAATCCGTTTTAAATAAGCCTTGCTTTTAAAGAAAAACAGACCTATAATTAAATTGGATATTTATTTATATAAATTATCGGATCACGTACAGGAGGGAACGGATATGAAAAAAGTTTTTTCACTTGTTCTTTTTGTAATTTTGACCGTAACAGTGACTTTACGGTTGACGTAAAAGACGTTTATCTTGCCCGCCTTGCCGCCGCAAAACTTGTTATTCCTACCGAAGAGGAATTCTCTCTCGGTGACGTTGACGGAAACGGAAGAATAAACGCAATCGATGCAAACCTTATACGAAAATTCTGCGCAAACATCATAACAAAATTCCCGGTGGAGGGATAAAAAAAGCCCCGTGCTCATTTGAGCACGGGGCTTTTTTGTTATCAATGTTTTTAGAGAATCCCCTCGCCACTTTGTGGCCCTCTCCCCTTTAACAAGGGGCGCTTTTTTAAAAATCAAATGCGTCGTGGATAACCTGAACGGCTCTTTCGGCTTTGTCGCGGTCGATGAGCACGGAAATTTTGATTTCCGAAGTTGCAATCATCTTGATGTTGATATCCGCATCCGCAAGCGCTTCGAACATCTTTGCCGCAATGCCCGGGTGGGTTTCAATTCCCGCGCCGACGATGGAAACTTTTGCAACGGCATCGTCACAGGTGATTTCTTTCGCCTTGAAAAGTTCCGCAACTTCCTGCAAAGCTTCAATGGCCTCGTCCTTCTGATCATGAGAAACGGTGAAGCTGATATCCTTGGTGTTGTTGCGTCCGATGGACTGAAGAATAATATCTACGTTTATGTTTTTCTTCGCAAGAATGCTGAAAATCTTGAAGGCAATTCCGGGAACGTCCGGCACCTCAACAAGGGAGATTCTTGCGGTGTTGTTGTCGCGGGTAACTCCGCGGATAAGCATTCTTTCCACTTTAACGACCTCTTTCAATGTAGTTCCGGGTTTGTTTTCAAAGCTGGACCGAACTTCCAGTTTTACGCTGTATTTTTTAGCCATTTCGACGCTGCGGCTGTGGAGCACGTTTGCGCCGAGATTTGCAAGTTCAAGCATTTCATCGTATGTTATTTCATCAAGCTTCTTTGCGTCCTTGACGATTCTCGGGTCGGCGGTATAAACTCCGTCAACGTCGGTATAAATCTGACAAAGGTCCGCATGAAGAGCCGCCGCAAGGGCAACCGCGGAAGTGTCGGAACCGCCCCGGCCGAGAGTTGTGATGTCATCATAGCGGTTTATCCCCTGGAATCCGGCGACGATTACGATATTCTTTTTGCCGATTTCGCTTTCAAGGCGCTCCTTATCAACTCTGCGGATTTTTGAAAAACAATGGGTCGCGTCGGTCTGAAGACCAACCTGCCAGCCGGTGAGCGAAATTACCGGGAAGCCGAGCTTTTCAATTGCCATTGCAAGAAGGGACATGGAAATCTGTTCGCCGGTGGAAAGAAGAACGTCCAGCTCCCTTTTGGAAGGATTGGGGCTTATTTCCGCCGCCTTCGCGATCAGATCATCGGTGGTATCGCCCTGGGCGGAAACAACGACCACAACGCTGTTGCCGGCGGAATAGGTATCCGTAATTATTTTCGCAACGCGGAAAATTTTTTCCGCATCCGCAACGGAACTTCCGCCGAATTTCTGTACTATAATACTCATTTTTCTACCTCAATATATCACAGCGCGGCTGCGCCGGAATTATCTGCATTAAGGATAAAATATTTCCAGCCTTCAAAATCGCCGGAAGAAAGAATGTTTTTTGCAATTTTTTCCGCTTCTTCTTTTCCGCAGTCAAAAATCGCCATCATGGTTGAACCTGCGCCGCTTATATAAGCCGCAAGAGCACCGTTTTCATAGGATTTTTCAATAATTTTTTCGCCGCCGGGAATAAGCGGAAGACGATAGGGCTGATGGAGTTTGTCACCGCAGCCGGTTTTTAAATTTTCGAATTTTCCCGAAAGGAAAGAAGCGGTTATCAGGGCGGAACGGGAAAGATTAAAGACCGCATCTTTTACGGGAACTTCCTTCGGCATAACCGCTCTTGCATCCGCGGTTTTAAGTTCAAAAGGCGGAACAAAAGCCGCGAAAACAAGGTTTTCGGCAACATCGGATTTTACGTACCTGACAGAATTTTCTTCCATTGCGTTCGCGGTGAAACCGCCGAGCAAAGCGGGAGAAACGTTATCCGGGTGGCCTTCGATTTCCGAAGCGATGCTGAGAAGTTCATCTTTGGAAAAAGGTTTCCCCAAAAGCTCGTTTGCGCCGAAAACGCCGCCGACAATGCAGGCGGAACTTGAACCAAGCCCCCTTGCAAAAGGAACGTTGTTTTCCTCAATGATTTTAAGACCGGTGAAAGGAACTTTTGCTTTTTCAAAAACCTTTTTTGCGGAAAGATAGATTAGGTTATCTTCTCCGGTGGGAATTTTGCTTCCGTCCGCCGAAGAGATAAAACAGCCTTCCGCCGGTTCCATTTCAACGTAATTATATAAATTCAGGGCGATTCCGAGGGAATCAAATCCGCTTCCGATGTTTGCGGTGGAAGCGGGGATTCTTATTTTGATCATAATTTTTAATTTCCTTATGATATTTTATTCAAAAAGGGGTATCTTTGACAAAAGCTTTCCGTGCTCATCAATTTTTTTGGTGAGCATCGAAATTTCGGTTTCTGTAAGAGCGGGAGTGATATATGCGTTTTCGGCAATTTTTTCGATACCGGGAACAATGCAGGAAACATCGTGGTCGGTCCGGATATAATATTTTTCCGCGGCGGAATCGGTTCCGGCGAAAACGCTTTGAGCACCGTCTTCCCAAAAAACGTTTTCAATATTGTTTTTTGTTTTTGCGCATTCGATTATATCGGCAATAACGGAAGAAGCTGTTGGCATTTTTCCCGCCCCTTTTCCGTAAAAAAGAACTTCACCGGTGGTTTCCGCTTTGATGAGCACCGCGTTGAAAACATCGTTTACCGAAGCGAGAGGAGAATCGTTTTTAACAAGCGCGGGAGAAACTTTTGCAAAGATTTTTCCGTTTTCGAGTAGTTTTGCCCTTGCAAGAAGTTTTATCGAAAAACCGCATTGTTCTGCGATTTTTACGTCATCTGCGGAAATTTTATCAATGCCTTCTGTCGGAATTTCGGAAGGCTTTAAAGTCTTTCCCCAGACAAGGGAGGAAAGGATTGCAATTTTTCGGCAGGCATCCCAGCCGAGAACATCTGCGGAAGGATCCCGTTCGGCATATCCGAGCTTTTGAGCATCGGAAAGAGCTTCGGAATATTCAGCTCCGAAACGGAACATTTTTGTAAGGATGTAGTTTGTTGTGCCGTTGAGGATGCCGGCAATTTCCGTTATTCCGGCGGCGTTCATTGCGGAATAAAGCGGACGGATAAGTGGGATTCCGCCGCCGACGGAAGCTTCAAAAAGAAAATTCACATTGTGAGCACGGGCAATGCTCAAAAGTTCAGCGCCTTTTTCCGCAACAAGTTCCTTGTTGGATGTAACGGCGCTTTTTCCGCTTTCCAACGCGGATTTTATATAGGAATAGGCGGGTTCGATTCCGCCGATGCATTCCGCAACAATCCCGACTTCCGGATCGGAAATAATTGCGGAAAAATCTTTTGCGATTTTATCGGAATAGGAAACATCACCCAAATCTTTTATATCAAGAACATAGCCGAGCTCAACCGGTTTTCCGGCGGCGGAAGAAACTTCCGCGTTGCGGTTCGTAAGAATTTCGCAAACGCCGGAACCGACTGTTCCATGGCCGAGGACAGCAACTTTCATGTTTTTATTTTCTCTCCTTAAGATTGCGGCAGGTTATAACTCCGTCGATTGAACGTATCGCTTCCCGAAGGGTGTGGCCGTCACATTTAAGATTTCCGGTGGTGAAGGAAATTGTGCAGGGCGAAGCGCCGTCTATCGGAATGTTCTGGTTAAGAGTAAGCACATTTGCACCGTATTTTGAAAGGATTGCAAGAACGTTGGAAAGAACACCCGGCTTGTCCATAAGGGTCATATAATAGTTGACAATTTTGTCGCGGCTTTCGTCATTATAAACGGAAACGCCGTCCTTGTATTTATAAAATGCGCTGCGGCTTATTCCGGCCATTCTTGCCGCTTCGGAAGAGTTTTTTGCCTTTCCGTGGGAAAGGAGTTTTTTTGCTTCAATAACTTTAAGAAGTACTTCCGGAAGAAGATCCGCATCAACTATGATCTTTACATGGTTATCGTTCATAAAAGTCCGCTCCTTAAAAACGATTGTTTTTCGTACGAATACAAATATAACACCCCGAAGCAAAAAAAGCAATAGCTTTTTTTGCATTCGGGGTGCTTTTTAATATCATACGCCTTCAAGGTCAAAGGGCGGAATAAAACTTTCGGAAACCGCTCCGCCTTCCTGGGCAAAAGCATTTTCTATCCCAAGTTCAACGGCGTAGTCTATAACTTCATTATATTCTTCGTCCGTAACGCTGCGGAAAAGTTCCGGATAGCGTTCCTCGCTGCAAAGAGGCGTGTATTGGTTCATAATACTTATCCAGATTTTGTCTCCGAAATTTTCCCAAAGCCAGCGGAGAATTTTTTTGCTGTCGTCTGTATGTCCCGGAAGAACAAGGTGGCGGACAATAACGCCTTTTTTCATCATTCCTCTGTCATCAAAAATCGCTTCGCCGGTCTGTTCGACCATTTTTTTCAAAGAAACGGAAGCATTTTCAAAATAATTTTTAGCGGACGAAAATTTTTCTGCCAAAGAATTATCAAAATATTTGAAGTCCGAAAGCCAGATATCCGCATAATCCTTTACTGCGGAAACGCTTTCCGGAAGTTCCCAGCCGCCGGTGTTCCAGACTATCGGAAGAAAAAGACCGTTTTTTCGTGCAATATCAAGGGCGGAAACAATCTGGGGAGCATAATGCATTGGTGTGACAAGATTGATATTGTTTGCACCTTTTTGCTGAAGTTCAAGAAAAATTTCTGCAAGGCGTTCAACGGAAACAAGTTTTCCTGCTTCGCCGCGGCTTATTTCTCTGTTCTGACAAAAAACGCAGCGCATGGTGCAGCCGGAAAAAAACACCGTTCCGGAACCTTCCTCGCCGGAAATACAGGGTTCTTCCCAAAAATGAAGGGCTGCCCTTGCAATTTTAACTTCTTTCCCCCCGCCGCAAAAACCGATTTTACCGTAAAGGCGGTTTGCTCCGCATTTTCTGGGACAAAGTTCACATTTTTCGGTAAGTTCCAAATTTTTCGCCGCCTTTCGTTTTTCTTCTGTGATAAACTATACCACAGGGGAAAGGGCGAATCAAGAAGATTAACAAATCTTGACTTTACACGGAATGTGATTTGCTATAATATGGGATATATTGATAATTTATTATAATAAAATTTCGTTAATTTTATAACAATTTTTTGTTTACAAAGAAATAAAAGTATGATATTATTATTTTAAACATTTATATTCAAAATTCAGCGCAAAGGAGAAGGAAAAACGACCTATGGACAAACTTTGGATAGTTCTTCTTTTTCTCGGCGTTTTTTTAGTTTTAAGCAATTTGGTAAAACGTTTTGCAATAAGATTTATAAATTCGGCAGAAAATCAGACATCCGTTTCGGTAATGACTGCAGAAAAAGACGACCCGAAGGTTTTTTGGTCGGAGGAAGGTTTTCGAAGAGAACCGCAGCAGGCGGAATTTGAGCTTCCGGAAGAGGATTTTTTTGAGAATGAAAAGAATGAATTTTCCGAAAGTTTTGAAGATGAACTTAAAAATCTTTCCGAAGAGGAAATTGGCAAAGTTCTTGAGGAGGCCGGACTTTTTGAAAAAGAAGGTGATCTTGAATGAAACCGAAAGAACAGCGCGATATCATAAAAGCTTCATCAATGGTGCTCCAGGTTTCCCTTTCCGCAATCTGTCCAATTCTTCTTCTGATGTCCGTTGGAATATGGCTTGACGGAAAATACGGAAACGGCGGATATTGGTTCACCGCAATCGGAATCATATGCGGAATTTATTCCGGATACAAAGGAAGCTATCAGCTTATCAAAGACGTTTGGTTAAAGGAAGAAAAACAAAATGGCGAAATTCCTGAATCGAATGATGAATGAATATGAAAACGAAGAAGAAAGCATTATAACACCGGGAAACGCAAGGATCGCGGCGGTTTTGCTCTGTGTTTTCTTCATTATTATCGGTCTTGCTTTCGGAGATTTTTTTAAAACCGCAAAAGGCGTTTTTCTCGGCGGAGCTGTTGCCCAGCTTCTTTTTCGCCAGCACGAGCTGACAATTGGAAAAAGCATTAAAAGCGCAAATCCCCAAAGCATGACAGTTTCAAATTATATGGTGCGCCTTATCATCAAGGGACTTACGGTTTTTGTGGCCATAAGGAACCCGGATGTTGGCATAATAGGATGTATTCTCGGCTTGCTGAGCGTTCCTTACGGAATTTATGCTCTTGCTTTTACCGATTGGATAATCCACAGAAAAACCGGAAAGGAGGTATAGGATGAGTGTATCAATCCCGGAAGTAACGAGCGGTTTTTCGATTTTTGGGTTCGAAATAACGAACACAATGGTCTGGACATGGATAATTCTCGGTGCTCTTTCCGTTTTGTTCATCTGGCTTGGAAGCGGACTTAAAGTTAAACCGGAAAGCAAAAAACAAATCGTTGCGGAAACGATTTACGGGCTTGTGGGGAACCTTGTTGAATCGAACATCGGACCGAACACAAAGGCTTTTATCCCTTATTTCACCGCGCTTTTCGCTTTTATTTTGACTTCGAACCTGAGCGGTGTCTGGGGACTTGGCGTGATTCGTCCGCCGACGGCAGACGTTGCAACTCCTTTTGCTCTTGCGCTGATGACCTGCGTTATCTCGCAGTATTATCACATCAAGATGAACGGAGTGAAAGAATATTTCAAAGGCTTCCTCGGACCGGTTCCGTTTATGACCCCGATCATGCTTCCGATGAACATTATAAGCGAGATTGCAAACCCCATTTCTCTTACCCTTCGTATGTTCGGTAACCTTTTGGGCGGTCTTATAATCGGCACCCTTATCTATTCAATGCTCATCGGTTCAAACGTAATGCCGATCTGGATAGCTATCGGTTCGGTTGTTCTCTGCGCGGTGCTTCTTACAAAGCAGTACAAAAAAATCAAAAACCTTGAAAAAGGAAAGAAAAAACTCGTTATGGGGCTCGGAATTCTCTGTTGCCTTCCGCTTTTCGCAATGATATTCGTTCACGGATATTTCGATATTTTCAGCGGATGCCTTCAGACTTACATTTTCTGTTTGCTCTCTATGATTTTCATTTCGCCGTAAAACTGCGGCAGGGGGATTTTTGAATTCCTCGGATTTAAAACTTGTGTTAAATTAAAATTCTATATTAAAAAGGAGAAAACACATGGAAGGACTTAACATCACTGGACAGGATCTTATTTACGCAGCAAGCGCAATCGGCGCAGGCCTTGCAGTAGGCCTTGCAGCAATCGGCCCCGGCATCGGCGAAGGTTTTGCAGCAGGCAAAGGTACCGAAGCTGTTGGCCGCCAGCCCGAAGCACAGAGCAAAATCACCACCACCATGCTCATGGGTCAGGCAGTTTCCGAAACCACCGGTCTTTACGGACTTGTTGTAGCGCTCCTCCTCATCTTCGTAAAACCCTTCTGATTTTAAAATCAAAAATACTACGGAAAGATTGGTAACAATATGGAAAGCTGGCTTATAAAAATCGATGCCAGTCTTATAAGGCAGGTTATCATTCAGGGCGCTACTTTTCTTGCGTTCTTCGTTGTTGTAAAAGTTTTCTTTGCGGATAAAATAAAAGCTATGCTTGAAAAAAGGCAGGAAGTTATTGAAAAAGACCTTTCCGCCGCAACCGAAGCAAAAGCAAACGCGGAAAAACTTGAAAACGAATATGCTGAAATTATGAAAGGCGCACATGACGAAAAAGCGGCCATTCTTCATTCTGCAACCGAAGACGGCGAGCAGATGAAGGAAAAAATTGTTGCGGAAGCCCGCGAACAGGCCGAAACCATCATAACCAACGCCAGAAAAGAGATTGACAGAGAGCGCACGCAGGCTGAAAAAGAACTGCGTGATTCCATTGTCGATATGACAATCGACGCCGCAGAAAAAATTTCGGGAAAATCCTTTACAAAAGAGGATCACGCCCAGCTTATAAGCGAATCCATCTCCATGATCAAGGAGGTGTAAGCTTATGAGCCTTGCGGTCAGAAGATATTCCGAAGCGCTTCTTGATATTGCTTTTGAGGAAAAATGTGAGGACGAAGTTTACGAACAGTTCAGAATCCTTTATTCGGAGATGAAAGCCGATAAGGATTTTGAACGCCTTATGACCGAAAAAATTCTTTCTTCCGAAGAACTCAAAGCAACCGTTTCCAAAATCCTCGACGGCGGAAACACCTATCTGATAAGCTTCCTTATGACTCTTATCGACAGAAACCGCATGGACGAAGTTATGGATATGTTCCTTGACTTTGAACGCGGATATAAAGAAAAGAAAAATATTCTTGAAGCGGAAGCCGTTACCGCGATCGAAATGACCGAAGACCAGATCGAACAGGTCAAAAGGGAACTCGGCGAAAAATACGGCAAAACCATCGTGCTCAAAACCTCGGTGGATCCTTCGATAATCGGCGGAATGGTTCTTTATGTCGGGAACGAAATGCTCGACGCTTCCGTTAAAGCAAAATTCGAAGGCCTTAAAAAACAGCTGAAAACAATTCAAATATGATAAAAGGGGCATGAAAAGTTAATGAATCTCAGACCCGATGAAATCAACAAACTGATCAAAGAACAGATCAGAAATTATGAAGGCCGCCTTGCAACTTCCCAGTTCGGAACAGTTGTTCAGGTCGGCGACGGTATCGCAAGGGTTCATGGACTTGACAACGCAATGGCAGGCGAGCTTATCGAATTCCCCGGCGAGGTTTACGGAATGGTCCAGAACCTTGAGGAAAATAACATAGGCTGCGTACTTCTCGGCGATGACAGCAAAATCGTTGAAGGAGATAAAGTCCGCTGCACCGGAAAAATCGTTTCCGTTCCGGTCGGCGAAGCCATGATCGGTCGAGTCGTAAACGCTCTTGGCCAGCCCATCGACGGCAAAGGTCCGATACTCACCGAAGAATATCGCCAGGTTGAGAAAAAAGCTCACGGCGTTATCGAAAGAAAATCCGTTGACAGCCCGCTCCAGACCGGTTATAAAGCGGTCGACAGCCTTATTCCTATCGGAAGAGGCCAGCGTGAGCTTATCATCGGCGACCGCCAGACCGGTAAGACCGCTCTTGCGATCGATACAATCATCAACCAGAAGGGCGAAAACGTAATCTGCATCTACGTTGCAATCGGTCAGAAAGCTTCCACCGTTGCACAGATGGTACAGAAACTTACCGAAGCCGGCGCAATGGAATACAGCCTTGTTGTTGCTTCCACCGCTTCCGAAAAAGCACCTCTCCAGTATCTTGCACCCTATTCCGGCGTAGCTATTGCAGAGTACTTTATGGACCAGGGAAAAGACGTCCTCATCGTTTACGACGACCTTTCCAAACACGCGGTTGCATACCGTTCCATGGCTCTTCTTCTTAAACGTGCTCCGGGACGCGAAGCTTATCCCGGCGACGTTTTCTATCTCCATTCCCGTCTTCTTGAAAGAGCTGCAAAACTCGAAAAAGGCGGCTCCATCACCGCTCTTCCTATAATCGAAACCCAGGCGGGCGATATTTCCGCTTATATTCCGACCAACGTAATTTCCATTACCGACGGTCAGATCTTCCTTGAAACCGACCTCTTTAACCAGGGTGTACGCCCTGCGGTTAACCCGGGTATCTCCGTTTCCCGAGTAGGCGGTTCCGCACAGATCAAATCCATGAAGAAGATCGCGGGTCCCCTTCGTATCGAATATGCACAGTACCGCGAACTTGCTTCTTTCGCACAGTTCGGTGCTGACCTCGATAAAGAGACCAAGGCCCAGCTTGAAAAAGGCAAACGCATTGTTGAGATCCTTAAACAGGATCAGTATGCTCCTATGAGAGTTGAGGATCAGGTTCTCATCATCTTCGCGGTTTCCGATAACCACACCAACGATATCCCTGTTGAAGACATCAAGCGTTTTGAGAAAGAGCTTATCGAATTCGCAAGATACCGTTATCCCGAACTCCTTCAGGAGATCAAAACCACCAAAAACTTCGACAAAGAGCTCCAGGCAAAAGTTGCCGCCGTTGTCGAAGAATTCAAGGCAACCTTCAAAGCTGAAGAAAACAAGTAATGCAGAGGTGTATTTATGGCTGACTCAATGCGCGATATCAAACGTCGCATAAAAAGTGTCACTTCCACTAAACAGATCACTCACGCCATGCAGCTTGTTGCAAGCGCAAAGCTCCGTAACGCAAGAATGAAGGCTGACGCCAGAAGAGCTTACACCAATTACGTGATCGAAACCATGCATATGATTTCCGGCGCACTTGAAAGGGAAGAACCGGGCGCATTTTTTAAACCCAACGGCTGTGAAAAAGATCTTTATATCGTTGTAACAAGCGATAAGGGTCTTGCGGGCGGTTTTAACTCCGGTCTTCTCAAATTCACCGCGGAAGCGATGAAACAGAGCAGGGAATGTGCTGTAATGGTTTCCGGCGCAAAGGGACTTGATTATTTCAAGAGAAGAAATTATGAGATACTCGGTTCCTATATCGGTGAAAGCGACGAAGCAAGCCTTGGCGTTGCGAACAGCATCGGAAAAGCGGCAACTACCCTTTTCCTCGACGGAAAGGTCGGCAATATCTATATCATGTATAACCGCTTTGTTTCGGTGATTTCTCAAAAGCCCACCATGATCAAACTTCTTCCTCTTTCAAGAGAAGAACTTGCCGAAAAGGCTGACGAGATCGATACCGAAACCGCAATCGGCGAATATAAGCCCGAAAGCGGACTTTTCGGAAGCGAACCGGCAAAGAACATGATTTTCGAGCCTTCCGCAAACTATCTTGCAAATATGCTCATTCCGTCCTATATCGACAATGCCGTTTACGGCGCGTTGCTCGAAAGCGCAGCGGGTGAGCTTGCCAGCAGAAGAATGGCTATGGAAAACGCAACAGACAACGCGGACGAAATTATCGCGGATCTCAGCCTTGCTTATAACAGAGCAAGACAGGGCGCAATCACCCAGGAGATCACCGAAATCGTAAGCGGCGCCAACGCAATAGGTTAAGGAGGTCTGCTGCGATGAGTGAAAAACTTATAAATTTAAAAGTAATTACCCCGGTAAACGTTCTTTTTGAGGGTGAAGTAAAAAGCTTTATCGTAAAAACAAGAGGCGAAGTGGGTGAATTTGCTGTCCTTGCGGACCATATTCCCATGACTGCCGCTGTAGGAAACGGAACGCTTGTTATTAACCTTCCGGACGGAACGGAAAAAAGAACAACCCTTTTCTGCGGTTACTGCGTTGTTCAGAACAACACCGCGGTCATCATAGTTGAAGCGGGTGAAAAACCGGAGGACATTGATTTTGCGCGTGCGGAAGAAGCAAAAAAACGCGCGGAAGAAAGACTTAGAGGCGGCGAAGGAATCGATAAAAACAGAGCGGAACAGGCTCTTTATCGTTCCATCGCAAGGCTTGAACTCTATAAGAGCAAATAATCAGGGAGGGATACGAATTCGTGAACAATATTGGTAAAATCGTTCAGGTTATCGGCCCGGTCGTTGATATCAAATTTGAAGAAGGCGAGCTTCCGAAGCTCAACGACGCAATCGAAATAGATAACCACGGCGCACGCCTTGTTGTAGAAGTTGCGCAGCATATGGGCGACAATGTCGTAAAATGCATCGCAATGGATTCCACCGACGGTCTTAAACGCGGTCAGGAAGCAAAAAACACCGGCGCGCCCATCACAATTCCCGTTGGTAAAGTTACCCTTGGAAGAATGGTAAACGTTCTCGGCGAACCCATTGACGGAATCGAAATGGAAACCGAAAACGAACCCAAAGCTTCGATCCACCAGCCCGCACCTACTTTTGCGGAACAGAAAACCGAACCGGAAATTTTTGAAACCGGTATCAAGGTAATCGACCTTATCTGCCCCTATACCCGCGGCGGTAAAATCGGCCTTTTCGGCGGCGCAGGCGTTGGCAAAACCGTTCTTATCCAGGAACTTATCAGCAACATCGCCACCGAGCACGGCGGCATTTCCGTTTTCGCCGGCGTTGGCGAAAGAACCCGTGAGGGTAACGACCTTTATTATGAAATGAAAGAATCCGGCGTTCTTGCAAAAACCGCCCTTGTTTTCGGACAGATGAACGAACCTCCGGGCGCAAGAATGAGAGTTGCTCTCACCGGTCTTACAATGGCGGAACATTTCCGTGACGAAGAAGGACAGGACGTTCTTCTCTTCATAGATAACATCTTCCGTTTCACCCAGGCAGGTTCCGAAGTTTCCGCACTTCTCGGAAGAATGCCTTCCGCTGTTGGTTACCAGCCGACCCTTGCAACCGAAATGGGCGCTCTCCAGGAGAGAATCACTTCCACCCAGAAAGGTTCCATCACTTCCGTACAGGCTGTTTATGTTCCTGCGGACGACCTTACCGACCCGGCTCCGGCGACCACCTTTGCACACCTTGACGCAACAACCGTTCTTTCCCGTTCAATTGCGGAAAAAGGTATTTATCCCGCAGTTGACCCGCTGGATTCCACTTCCAGAATCCTTGACCCGAACGTAGTCGGTCAGGAACATTATAAAACCGCCCGTGCCGTTCAGGAAATTCTTCAGAAATATAAAGAACTCCAGGATATCATCGCTATCCTCGGTATGGACGAACTTTCCGAAGACCAGAAACTCATTGTTTCCCGCGCAAGAAAAATCGAAAGATTCCTTTCCCAGCCGTTCCACGTTGCGGAACAGTTCACCGGTATCGAGGGTAAATACGTTCCTCTTTCCGAAACCATCCGCGGCTTCAACGAAATTCTTGAAGGCAAACACGATAACCTTCCGGAAGGCGCATTCCTTCTTGTCGGTACCATCGAAGATGCTGTTGCAAAGGCAAAAGCAATGTCCGAAGGAAAATAATTCATCAAATGAAAAGCACCGCTTCGGCGGTGCTTTTTTTATTTGAAAAATATTACATATTTAAAAAAACAGGGAGATATGTTAAAATAAAGCTATATTAAAAAAAGGAGGATTTGCCGTGAATATTCCGCAAAGCAACTTTAAACCATTGGAGCCGATTCTGACAGAATATGCCAAAATTCCCGGAAGCCTTATCACAATACTCCAGAAAGCACAGGAAATTTATGGTTATCTTCCGAAAGATGTGATATATCACATTGCCGAAAAAGTTGGAACAACTCCGGCAGAAGTGATGGGCGTTGCAACTTTTTATTCCCAGTTCCGCCTTGCTCCCATAGGCAAGTATCTCATTATGGCCTGCCAGGGCACGGCTTGCCACGTTAACGGAAGCGAAAGAGTTTTTGCCGCGGTTTCCGAATATCTTGGAATTGAAAGCGGAAAAACCACCGCAGACGGCCTTTTTACCCTTGAAAATGTAGCTTGCCTTGGCTGCTGTTCCCTTGCGCCGGTAATTATGATAAACGGCGAAGCTTTTGGCAATCTTACTCCGGAAAAAGCGGTTTCCATCCTTAAAAATCTGCGTGAAAAGGAGGAAGCATGATGCGTATAGTTATCGGCGAAGGTTCCTGCGGAATTGCCGCAGGAGCTTTGAAAGTACATAAAGCGATTGAAAATGCTCTTGAAAATAAGAGCAAAATCGAGATCGGGAAAACCGGCTGTATCGGAATGTGTTTCCTTGAACCAATTGTGGATATTTACGATGGAAAAAAACTTCTCAGAAGGCTTGTGCGTGTTTCCGAAGAAGATGCCGGAGCAATTGTTGAAGCGGCGGAAACAGGAGATTTTTCGAAAGTTGACCGCATAACGATTTCTCCGGATGATGAAGAATTCCTCAGCCGTCAGACGAGGATTGCACTTCGCCATTGCGGAATTATCGATCCGACTTCCATCGAAGATTATCGGGAAGAAGACGGTTATAAAGCTCTTAAAAAAGTTCTTGAAACAATGATGCCGGAAGAAGTCATTGAAGAAATAAAAATATCCGGACTTGCCGGACGCGGCGGAGCGGGTTTTCCGACATGGTTCAAATGGAACGCCGCACGCCAGAGTAAAACTGAAGGGAAAAAATATCTTATCTGTAATGCGGACGAAGGCGACCCCGGTGCATTTATGGATCGTGCGGTAATCGAATCCGACCCGCACAGCCTTATTGAAGGTATGCTTATCGGGGCTTATGCCATCGGTGCGGCAGAGATGATAGTATATGTAAGGGCAGAATATCCTCTTGCAATAAAACATCTTGAAGAGGCGATAAAGCAGGCAAGAAAAGCTAATCTTCTCGGTGAAAACATTCTTGGAACAGGTTTTTCCTGCGATATGCGTATTAAAGCCGGCGCCGGTGCTTTTGTTTGCGGCGAGGAAACCGCGCTTATTGAATCTCTTGAAGGAAAACGCGGAATGCCAAGGTTAAAGCCTCCGTTCCCTGCCCAAAGAGGATATATGGACGAACCTTCCAATATAAATAACGTCGAAACTTTTGCAAACATTGCGTGGATTTTGAACAACGGCGGCGCTGCCTTTGCGGCAATGGGTACCGAAAACAGCAAGGGTACAAAAGTTTTTGCACTTACCGGAAAAATCAAAAAAGGCGGCCTTGTTGAAGTACCGATGGGAAAGACCCTTCGGGAGGTGATTTTTGATATCGGCGGAGGAATTCGCGGCGGAAAAGAGATCAAAGCCGTTCAGCTTGGCGGACCTTCCGGCGGATGCATTCCGAAAAACCTTCTGGATACGGTCATTGATTACAGAGCTCTTGCAGAAACCGGAGCCATCATGGGTTCCGGCGGCATGGTCGTTATGGACGAAAGTACCTGCATGGTCGGAATGGCAAAATTCTTTCTTGATTTCACCGCTCTTGAATCCTGCGGAAAATGCGTTCATTGCCGTATCGGAACAAAACGTATGCAGGAAATTTTAACAAGGATCGTGAACGGAAAAGGAAGAGAAGGCGATGTCGAACTTCTTGAAGAGCTTTGCGAAGCCGTTAAGGACGGCGCACTCTGCGGACTTGGCCAGACTGCGCCGAACCCCGTGCTCACGACTATACGTTATTTCCGCAATGAATATGATGCGCATATCTTTGAGCACCGCTGTCCGGCAAAGGAATGCACGGCGCTTTTAACTTACTCAATTGACGAGGAAAAATGCCGCGGATGCACCCTTTGCGCAAAAAAATGTCCGGCAAAAGCAATTTCCGGTGAAGTCAAGAAACCGCATATTATTAATAATGATATGTGTATTCGCTGCGGCCAGTGTGAAAAAAGCTGCCGTTTCGGCGCAATTTCTGTCAGGTAAGGAGGCGGCAGTATGAGTGAAATTAAAATTACCGTGAACGGAAAAGAAATCACCGGACAAAGCGGCGACAGCATACTCGAAATTGCCGCGCAGAACGGAATTGAAATACCTAACCTTTGCTATAATAAAAATCTTAAAATATACGGTGCCTGCGGTCTTTGCGTTGTTGAAGCGGAAGGCGTGAGCAAACTTTTAAGAGCTTGTGCAACCGTTGCGACAGACGGAATGGTTATCAGAACCAACACCCCAAGAGTAAAACGGGCACGCACAGTTGCGCTGGAACTTCTTATGAGCGACCATGCGGGCGACTGCAAAGGTCCGTGCTCACTCAACTGTCCCGCGCGCACCGATGTTCAGGGTTATCTCAAACAGATCGCCCTTGGGAACGATAAGGAAGCGGTGAAAATCATCAAGGAAAAAATTCCGCTTCCGGCCTCCGTAGGAAGAGTTTGTCCCCATCCCTGTGAAGAACATTGCCGCCGCAAATTTGTTGAAGAACCGCTTTCGGTTGCTTATCTTAAAGCTTTTGCGGCCGACAATGACCTTGCTTCCGCCGAACCTTATAAACCGGAAACCGCAAAAGCAACCGGAAAAGTGGTTTCTATCATCGGCGGCGGACCGGCAGGACTTTCCGCGGCATATTATCTTCGCCTTGCGGGGCACTTTGTTACAATTTATGATGCCATGCCGGAAATGGGCGGAATGTTCCGCTACGGAATCCCGGAATACCGCCTTCCGAAAAGCGTTCTTGCAAAGGAAATCAAAGCGATAGAAAAACTTGGCGTGCTCATGAAAAACAACGTGAGCATCGGAAAAGATATATCTTTTGAAGAAATCAGAAAAAATTCCGATGCGGTGCTCGTTGCCATAGGCGCCTGGAAGGGAAGCAGCATAAGATGCCCGGGAGAGGAACTTGAAGGCGTGCTCAGCGGAATAGATTTTCTCCGGGAAGTCAACCTTGGAAAGCGTCCGGATATCGGTAAAAACGTTGCTGTTGTGGGCGGCGGAAACACCGCAATGGATGCCTGCCGGACTGCGGTAAGGTGCGGGGCCGAAAATGTTTACGTAATATATCGCCGCACAAGAGCGGAAGCTCCGGCGGAAGATATTGAAATTGAGGAAGCGATTGAAGAAGGAGTGAACTTCAAATTCCTTACCAATCCTGCGGAGATTATCGGTGAAAACGGAAAAGTGAAGGAAATAAAGCTCCAGATCATGGAACTTGGAGAACCCGATGCTTCAGGCAGGCGCAAACCTGTTCCCGTTGAGGGAAAATTCGAAACTCTTGAAGTGGATACCGTTATTTCCACTATCGGTCAGAAATGCAGCGCCTTTGGTCTTGATTCCGTTGAGCTTACAAAATGGGGAACCGTTGCAGCGAATGAAAACAACATGCTTACCAATCTCGAGGGTGTTTTTGCTGCAGGCGATGCAACCAATAACGGCGCTTCCATTGCGGTCGATGCCATTGCCGAAGCAAACCTTGCGGCAAAGGCGATAGATGCTTACCTTAATGGGCTTCCCATTGAATTTCCGGAACCTTATTATTCCGAAAAAAAAGTTACGGAAAAAGATTTTTCCGGAAGAGAGAGAATTCAAAGAGCTGTCATGCCGGTAAGAACTCCGGAAAAAAGGAAGAAAAATTTTGATTCCGTAATTCTCGGATTCAGCGAAGAACAGGCAAGAAATGAAGCAAAACGCTGTCTTGAATGCGGCTGCCATGATTTCAAGGAATGCAAACTTATCCGTTATGCAAATCTTCAGCCGATAGTTCCGGAAAAATTCAAAGGTTCCGAACATCAAAGTTTTACTGAGCGCAAACTTGTTGTTATCGAACGGGACCAGGGAAAATGCATTCTTTGCAATCTTTGCGTAAGAGCGTGTAAAGAGGATGCGCAGAAAGGTATTCTCGGTCTTGTCGGACGAGGTTTCAATACTGTTATCAAACCTGAGTTTGATGATCCGGAAACCATAAGCGTTTGCAAAAACTGCCGCAAATGCGCGGATATCTGTCCCACCGGTGCGCTTAAAATTCTGGAATAATAATTTGCTGTAATTTTGATATAAAGGAACCCCTGCTAGATC
>JAGBAZ010000003.1 GCA_018110905.1 Oscillospiraceae bacterium | reverse complement strand
CCTCTCGGGCTTTCAAAACGGTTCATATAGTTTACAAAATGGGGGAAGATAACTTCATATTCCTGAAGATCCTCCATCCATTCCGGTTTCCATTCAAGGGAGATAAAACCGTTATAGTCGATGGAAGAAAGCGCACGCATCATTTCCGCAATGGGAAGATTGCCTTCGCCGATGAGGTTATAAGTTTCTTCATCGTCGGAATCGCGCAGATGAACGTGCTTAACATAAGCGCCGAGGTTACGGATGGTTTTATCGGCGGATTCTCCGTTTGTGCGGTAAGGATGATGCATATCCCAGAGAGCGCCAAGATAATCCGAAGCAAATTCGTCCATAAGGGAACGCAGTCTTGCGGTATCGGAATAAATTCCGCTGGTTTTGATAAGAAGAGTGACGTCGGCAGTTTGTGCATAGTCAATGAGATCCGTAAGGCGGGTTCTGATAATTTCTTCATTATCATTGAGCGCAACAACGCAGACATAGGGAACCTTAAGGTTATGTGCGGTATCAATGGTGCCTTTTATCATGCTGTCATTGAAATTTGCTTCAAGAGAAATATCAAGAGAAGTATCGAGGCAGGGGATTTTTATTCCCTTTTCACGGAGAGATCTTGCGGTGGCGCTGGTGCTGTATTTATGGAGCGGAGCACCTTTTTCCATTAAATCAAAACGTTTGTGAATATTATAAAGTTCAATTCCGGAAAAACGCATTTCATCCGCAATTTCGATCATTTCCTCCCAGCCGAGAGATTGCCAGCCGCGGGTCGAGAAAGAAAGATTCATACGTTTTCCTCCTCATAAACGATTTTGTTGAGAGCGTTGAGGTAAGCAAGAATGCTTGCGCCGACAATATCGGTGGAAGTTCCGCGGCCGGAATAGAGTTTTCCTCCGGAAAGAAGTTTTACAACGGTCTGGCCCATTGCTTCACGGCCTTCGGTAACGGACTGAATCTGAAAATCGTCAAGCTCATAATGAAGCCCGATAATTTGTTCAATTGCAAGGAACGCGGCGTCGATGGGACCGTCGCCTATGCAGATGCCCTCAAGATGATGTTCGCCCTTGCTTATGCGAAGATGTGCGGAAGCCGCAAGAATGTTGCTTGCGTTTATGACGTAGCTTTCGAGCTTATAAGTTGGCGGAACCTGAAGAGCGGAAGAAGCAACGATTGCATCGAGTTCCTTTGAACCGACTTTCTTTTTGAGCACGGCAATTTGTTTGAAAGCTTCAAAAACTTTGATTCCGTCTTCTTCGGAAAGTTCATAGCCAAGTTTTTCCGCCGCTTTGAGCACGGCAGAAATATCATCGTGCTCGGTGAGCACCCATTCGCCCTCTTCACGAACGCTGTCATCAAAGGGAGAATTTTTGCTTTTTTCGGTGTGGCAAAGACGGTCGATTTGTGAAAGAACACGGTTTATTTCCGCCATTCTTACAGAAGCGGAAATGTCGAAAGTGCTGCCTTTTGCATTAAGTATCTTTGCAATTTTTCCAAGACGGACGTTATCGGTTGCAACGGCGGTTGCCTTGATTTCGGAAGCACCGCATCTTACAGCGGAAACCGCACAGGAATCCGCCATGGAAAGAGCGTCGCTGCAGGAAACACCAACGGAAATATCCTTAAGTTCCGGAACAGCGGCAAAAATTCCTTCAAGGAATGCGGTAAATTCCTCCGGAAGCATAACACCTGCGGTGTCGCAGAAAGTGACGGTGGAAGCGCCGGCTTCAATTGCGGTTTTAACAGCCGCTTCAAGGAAGGAAGAATCGCTTCTGGTTGCGTCTCCGGCAACAAATTCAACGTCACCGCAAAGCGCCTTGCAGGCGGAAACGGTGTTTTTTATTGCGGAAAGCATTGCTTCCGGTTTTTTATGGGAAAGATATTCCATCTGAACAGGGCTTGTGGGAACAGAAACCTGAAGACGGGGCTTTTTAGCCTCTTTAAGAGCGTTCCAGACCTTTTCCGCACCGTCATCATCAAGAGATACCGGAACAGCAACAACGGCGTTTTTGACCACTGCAGCGATGGATTTTATAAGAAGACTGTCGATTTTGAGATTTTCGATGGGGTGTAGCTCAATGACAGATACCTCAAGACGGTCGAGTAGTTTTGCAAGCTCGATCTTCTCTCTGAAACTAAGGGTAAAGCCTGTGCTTTTGCCGCTTTGTTTCATGGTAATGTCGCTGATTTTAATGTTCCTCATCTTAACATCTCCTTTTCGGGAAATATAAATTTATGAAAAAAGATTATTCAAAAAAATATAATTAATATTCTTATTCAACCACTTTTTAATTGATTTGTCAATAATATAACATAATAATATAAAAAGAGCACCGAATAAATATTCGGTGCTCTTTGATTTTTATACAGTTCAGTCGCAAACTTTGAAAGTCCAGCCGAGGGTATCTTCAACAACACCGCTCTGGATACCGTAAAGAGTATCATAAAGCTTCTGCGCGGTGGGTCCGATTTTTCCTTCGTTGATGGTGATTTTTTTATCTTCCCAGCCCATGGAACCTATGGGGGAGATAACAGCGGCAGTTCCGCAGCCCCATGCTTCTTCAAGAGTTCCGTTTTCAGCAGCTTCGAAGAGTTCTTCTGCGGTGATAAGGCGTTCCTCAACTTCAATTCCCCAGCTTCTGATAAGATCGATGCAGCTCTTTCTGGTAACACCGGGAAGAATGGAACCGCTCAGTTCGGGGGTGATAACTTTTCCGCCGACTTTGAACATTACGTTCATTGCGCCGACTTCTTCGACATATTTGCGTTCAACGCCGTCGAGCCAGAGAACCTGAACATAGCCTTTCTTTGCTGCTGCTTCGCCTGCACGAAGGGAAGCTGCATAGTTTCCGCCGCATTTGGTATAGCCGGTACCGCCGCGGACAGCGCGGACATCGCGGCTTTCGACGTAAATATCAACAGGGCTCATTCCGTTGGGATAATAGGAACCGGAAGGGCTGCAGATTATGCAGAAAAGATAGGTTTCGGAAGCATGAACGCCAAGATGTGCGTCGGTTGCAAAGATGAACGGACGGATATAAAGGGAAGTTCCGGGATTATGAGGAACCCATTCCGCATCAACAGCAACAAGTTCCTTTATGGCTTCGACAAAAGTTTCTTCCGGAACAGCGGGCATGCAAAGACGCTCGTTGGAATTCTGCATACGTTTTGCGTTTTCATAGGGACGGAAAAGATGGATGGAGCCGTCTTCCCAGCGGTACGCTTTCATACCTTCAAAAACTTCCTGAGCATAATGGAGGACCATGCAGCTGGGGTCAAGTTCAAGAGGAGCATAGGGAACGATTCTTCCGTCGTGCCAGCCTTTTCCTTCGGTATAGTTCATAAGGAACATGTGGTCGCTGAAAGCGCGTCCGAAGCCGAGTTTGCTTTCATCAGCGGGTCTGGTTTTGGGATTTTCGGTATATGTTACAGGAAAAGTGAATTCCATTTTTCAAAAGCCTTCTTTCAATTAAGCCTGAGTATAATTTTTGCCGAGTTCGAGAGCCTGAAGGTTGAGGTCAATAAGATCGGCGTGTCTTGCGGGAACCGCATGGCGAAGTCCTTCTTCAAGGTGCTCCGGGGAAACACAGCCGGTTTCCTTAACGATTGCGCCGAGAAGGATCATGTTCGCAAGGGTGGGTGCGCCCATATCCTTTGCAAGCTGGGTTGCGGGAATATAATAAACGTCGATGTCGTCGCGGTCAACTTTTCTGCTGATAAGTGCGGAATCAACGAAAAGTTTTCCGCCGGGAGCAACCATGTTCTCATATTTATCAAGAGAAGGGTTGTTCATTACCATAACGACATTCGGGTGGTCAACAATAGGGGAACCGATAGGTTCATCGGAAAGGATAACGGTGCAGTTTGCGGTACCGCCGCGCATTTCAGGGCCATAGGAAGGAAGCCAGCTGAGCTGTCTGTCTTCAGCAAGACCTGCATAAGCAAGAACTTTTCCGGAGAAAAGAAGTCCCTGACCGCCGAATCCGGCAATGATAATCTGATGATCAGCCATTGTTTTCACCGTCCTTGTCACGATATACTCCGAGAGGATAATAAGGGATCATTTTTTCGTCGATCCATTCAAGAGCCTTCTGAGGAGTCATACCCCAGTTGGTAGGGCAGGAGGAAAGAACTTCAACAAGGGAGAAGCCTTTTCCGTCGATCTGGTTCTGGAAAGCTTTTTTGATAGCTTTTTTTGCGTTGCGAACGTTTTTAACGTTGTTTACGGTAACGCGTTCAAGATATGCCGGACCGTCAAGTTCGCTGAGAAGTTCGCAAACGCGGATCGGGAAGCCCTGGGTTTCGGTGTTTCTTCCGTAAGGAGAAGTCTGGGTGACCTGTCCCGGAAGGGAAGTGGGTGCCATCTGGCCGCCGGTCATTCCATAAATTGCGTTGTTGATGAAAATAATGGTGATGTTTTCGCCTCTTACGGCGGAATGAACGGTTTCGCACATACCGATGGAAGCAAGGTCGCCGTCGCCCTGGTAGGTGAATACGATTTTGCTTGGATCGGAACGTTTAACGCCGGTTGCAACAGCCGGAGCTCGGCCGTGTGCGGCTTCGACCATATCAACGGTGAAGTAATCATAAGCCATAACGGAACAGCCAACGGGAGCAATACCGATGGTTCTGCCTTCAATTCCGAGTTCGTCAATAACTTCCGCAACAAGGCGGTGAACAATACCATGGGTGCAGCCGGGGCAATAGTGAAGAACGTTATCGGTAAGGGATTTGGGTTTATCAAAAACAACTGCCATGATTATTCCTCTCCTTTCTCTGCTTCTTTAATAGAAGCAAGAATATCGTCAACGGTGGTGATCATACCGCCGACTCTGGTACAGCCGTAAACGGGCTTTTTGCAGCGGATAGCAAGTTCGACATCTTCTTTCATCTGGCCCATGTTAAGTTCAACGGAGATAAAGGATTTTACTTTGTCCGCGGCTGCGAGAAGGGGTTTCTTGGGGAAGGGCCAAAGGGTAATGGGTCTTATCATACCGACTTTGATGCCCTGTTTTCTGGCTTCAAGAATTGCGTTTCTGGAAACACGGGCGGTGATTCCGCAGGAAACGATGCAGATTTCCGCATCTTCCATCATGAATTCTTCCCAAAGGCATTCCTCTTCTTCGATTTTCTTATATCTTTCGTAACGTTCAAGGTTAACGTCCTCGAGTTTTTTCGGAGCAAGATAAAGGGAGTTTACAATATGATGTTCGCGTTTGCATTCGGTACCGGTAACGGCCCAATCCTTGGGAGTATTATCTAGTTCAACAGGGTCCGGAAGGACAACGGGTTCCATCATCTGGCCCATGGTGCCATCTGCAAGAAGCATGCAGGGCATGCGGTATTTATCGGCAAGTTCAAAACCTTTAAGAGTCATGTCTGCCATTTCCTGAACGGAAGCCGGAGCGAGAACGATTACGTGGAAGTCGCCGTGGCCGGGTCCGCGGGTTGCAAGGAAATAGTCGGACTGGGAAGGCTGAATTCCGCCAAGGCCGGGGCCGCCGCGCTGTACGTTAACGATAAGAGCGGGAAGATCGGAACCTGCAAGATAGGAGATACCTTCGCATTTAAGAGCAATACCCGGGCTGGAGGAGGAGGTCATTGCGCGTTTTCCGGTTGCGGCAACGCCATAGACCATGTTGATGGCGGCAATTTCGCTTTCCGCCTGAAGAAATACTCCGCCGATTTTCGGCATTTTTTTGGACATATATGCCGCAACCTCGGTCTGGGGAGTGATCGGATATCCGAAATAATGGCGGCATCCGGCAAGGATCGCCGCTTCAGCAAGAGCTTCGTTGCCCTTCATAAGTACTTTTTCCTGCATGTTTCCGCCTCCTTATTTTTCAACTTTAATTACGCAGTCCGGGCACATTGTTGCACAGAAAGCGCATCCGATGCATTTTTCGGGTTCGGTGATCTCAACGGGAGAATGACCTTTCTGGTTAAGTCTTTCTCTCGAAAGCTGGAGCAGATTTTTGGGGCAGGCATTTACGCAAAGACCGCAGCCCTTGCAGAGTTCTTCTTTAAAAGTAAGTTTTGCCAAAATCGTTGCACCTCCGTTATGTTAAGAATTTAAATGATAATATAATTTCTGAAGAGAAAGGGGAAAAAGGTTTTCCACTCTGTCTTTCAGTTCTTCAAATAGTTTTTCGTCGCAGCAGGTCATTTTTACCGGGATTCCGAGAGCTTCGGAAACCTTGCTTGCATAGGCAACACTTGCAATAACATCTTCCGCAGTCGTTTCCGGACCGAGATTTGTGTTGTTGACAATTCCGGTGAAAGGAAGCTTGCATGCAGCAACCATTTCTTCAACAACTTCAAGAGTATCCGGAACGTTTCTTGTGAGCGGACGGGCTTTGTTGACGACCAGAAGCATCTCATAATCGTTTTCCTCGATTATCGAAGGAACGTATCTTCCGAGAGCAAGTGCGCCGCGGTCATCTCCGCCGATATCAAGAACGCCGTATTCGCTTCGGCTGTCGATAAGTTCATAAACTTCCTTTGGCATTGCCGGAGCATCAACGTTACTGTTTGCGAACTTTGAGCATATAAGTTTTATTCCGTGCTCACGGAAAACTTCTTCGCTGTCAAGGGTGCGGAAATATGGGTTTACGATATCAAGGTCCGCAACCGTTACCGGAAGATTTTTCTCCCGAAGCCAAAGAGCATAGTTTACGGCAATATTTGTTTTTCCGCTGCCGTAATGTCCGGCAAAAAGTGTAAGTCTTTTGAATTCCAGAGGAAATCACCTCCGCTTTATAAAATCAAAGTTTGCTTCTTATAATTTTTCCGCTGGTGGTTTTCGGAAGTTCGGTGCGGAACTCAACAATTCTCGGATATTTATAAGGAGCGGTATGAGTTTTAACGTAATTCTGAATTTCTTTTTTGAGTTCATCGGTTGGTTCGGTGCCTTTAGTAAGAACGATGCACGCTTTTACGACTTGTCCGCGAACTTCATCAGGAGCAGCGCAAACACCGCATTCAAGAACGTAGGGAAGTTCCATAATAACATTTTCAATCTCAAACGGTCCGATGCGGTAACCAGAAGACTTGATAAGGTCATCGGCGCGGCCGACATACCAGAAGAATCCGTCTTCATCTTTCCATGCAAGGTCGCCGGTGTGATAAAATCCGTCTTTCCAGGTTTCAGCGGTTTTTTCGGGGCTTCCGTAATACTGATAACTAAGTCCGCAGGGAAGACCTTTGCTGATATCGATGCAGATTTCACCGGTGTCACCTGCGGCAACTTCGTTTCCGTCTGCGTCAAGAAGATGAACGTCATAAAGGGGAGAAGGTTTTCCCATGGAACCGATCTTGTGGCTGCCGCCGGAAAGGTTGCCGATGATAAGGGTGGATTCGCTCTGTCCGAAACCTTCCATTATCTGGAGTCCGGTCGCATTTTCAAACTGGCGGAAAACTTCCGGGTTAAGCGCTTCACCTGCAATGGAAGCATGCTTGATTGAGGAAAGGTCAAAGCGACTGAGGTCCTGTTTAATAAGCATGCGGTACATGGTGGGCGGTGCGCAGAAAGTGGTGATATGGTATTTTGCGAACATCGGAAGAATCTTTTCGGCATCGAATCTGTCAAAGTCATAAACAAAAATCGGTGCTTCGCAGAGCCATTGACCGTAAAGTTTTCCCCAAAGGGATTTTGCCCAGCCGGTGTCGGAAATTGTAAGGTGAAGTCCTTCCGGATCAACGCAGTGCCAATATTTTGCGGTAATGAAATGTCCGAGAGGATACTTATAGTTGTGTGCGGCAATTTTCGGATAACCGGAAGTTCCGGAGGTGAAGAACATGAGCATCGGGTCGTTTCCGCAGGCAGTTTCTTCGTTTCTGCGGAAGGAACTTGAGAACATGGTGTAATCTTCATCAAAATTGAACCAGCCTTCGCGGCTTCCGTTAACTATGATTTTGGTAGTAAGAGAAGGGCTGTTGGCTGCCGCTTTGTCAACTGCTTCTGCGGTTTCGCCGTCCGCGGTGCAGATAATTGCGCTGATTCCGGCGGAATTGAAACGATACTCAAAGTCGTGTTCAACAAGCTGGTTTGTTGCGGGAATTGCGATTGCACCGATTTTGTGGAGTGCAAGTATTGCAAACCAGAACTGATAATGGCGTTTGAGAACGAGCATAACTCTGTCGCCTTTTTTGATTCCAAGGGATTTGAAATAGTTTGCTGCTCTGCCGGATTCCTTTTTTATATCACGGAAAGTAAAGCGCCTTTCCGTTCCGTCGTTGGAAATGTGGAGCATTGCGAGTTTGTCCGGCTGTTCTCTTCCAAGGGCATCAACAACGTCATAGGCAAAGTTGAAGTTTTCTTCGTTTTTGAAGTTTATCTTGGTGCAAAGGCCATTTGTGTCTTTTTCGGTGGTGATGAATTTGTTATAAACACGCTCGGTATCGTCGGAACGATGTGGTGCGTTGGGAATGATAGCTGCTTTGTGGGTGGAAGTTTCTTTCTGCGGGGTAAGAACTATCGCATAAAAAATGCAGTCCGCTCCGCCGACAGCAACCATTCCATGAGGGGTGGAACTGTCGAAATAAATGCAGTCGCCTTTATTGAGAGTTTCGGTATGTTCACCGATCTGGATTTTAAGGCTTCCTTCAATGATAAGGTCGAATTCCTGGCCTTCGTGGGAAGTGAGGGCAATGGGGCTGTGTTCGGCTTCTTCGCTGTATTTATTTACAACAAAAAGCGGTTCGGAAATCCTGTTTCGGAAGTCGGAAGCCATGTTGTAATAAATCATGCCGTGGGCCTGTTCAATCTTCTGACCCTGTCCGGCTCTTGTAACAGTATATCCGCGAAGTTTAGGGCTCTGGCCTTCGATAATATCGGTGATATCAACGCCGAGGCTTAAAGAACAGCGGTAAAGAAATGCAAAGTTAAGGTCGCGCTGGCCGGATTCACATTCAATATATTCCTCTTCGGAAACACCGGTTCTCTGCGCCATTTCGGCGGTGGAAAGTCCGGTGATTTCGCGAAGAGCACGGATACGTTCCGCCATCTCCTGAATCTTATATTCAAGTCCCGTAAGCTGTTTTTCCATTTTTTAATCCTCCGTTTCTTTTGGGAAGAAACAAAAAAGCCCGTCCCAAAGAAATGATTCTTTGAGACGAGCTGTTAAAAACAACAAACCCGCGGTACCACTCAAATTGCGTTTGCTATTGCAAAACACCGCTCATCGGGTTCAAACAAACCCTAAGCACTTACGCAGCTGACGCGGAAGAGTTCTACTTGCGAAAAAACGCTTTCTTCTCTTCGGCTCGGAAGCTACAGCAAAAAACACCCGTCATCGGCTTTTCATCAACCGCCGACTCTCTTGAGGCAGGAAACGTTTTCTGCACTCTCCGTCAAAGCCTTTATATTTAAAAGAATCATATCACTTGATTATTTAATTGTCAAGCAAAATTCAAAATTTTGAATAAATATTCCGCTTTGCAAAGCAGGGCTGGGAATTGTTTCCGCCGCTGAAAAATCAAAGTTTGTTTCTCTGAATTTTTCCGCTTATAGTTTTTGGAAGTTCTTCGCGGAATTCAACAATTCTCGGATATTTATAAGGAGCCGTGTGGGTCTTAACGTAATCCTGGATCTCTTTTTTGAGTTCATCGGTGCCCTCAACACCCTTAACAAGAACGATGCAGGCTTTTACGACCTGTCCGCGAACTTCATCGGGAGCAGCGCAAACGCCGCATTCAAGAACATAGGGGAGCTCCATAATAACATTTTCGATTTCGAACGGTCCGATACGGTAACCGGAAGACTTGATAACGTCGTCCGCTCTGCCAACATACCAGAAATAACCATCTTCATCACGCCATGCAACGTCGCCGGTGTGGTACATTCCGTCGTGCCATGCGGCGTCGGTCTTTTCCTGGTCTTTGTGATAACCGAGGAAAAGTCCGCAGGGAACGGATTCATCGGTTCTTACGACAATTTCGCCGTTTTCACCGGTGGGAACGGAATTTCCTTCGCTGTCAACAATATCAATGTTATAACCGGGGGTAGGTCTTCCCATGGAACCGGGCTTAAGAAGTCCGCCGGTAAGGTTAGCGAGGGTGAGGGTGGTTTCTGTCTGGCCGAAACCTTCCGCAATGCGAAGTCCGGTTGCTTTTTCAAACTGATAGAAAACTTCCGGGTTAAGTGCTTCGCCGGCGGTGGTTGCGTGCTCAATGGAGGAAAGGTCATATTTGGAAAGATCCTGTTTTATGAGCATGCGGTACATGGTAGGCGGTGCGCAGAAGGTGGTGATATGATATTTCGCAAACATCGGAAGGATCTTTGCTGCATCAAATCTGTCGAAGTCATAGGTGAAGACTGCGCTTTCGCAGAGCCACTGGCCATAAAGTTTTCCCCAAAGGGCTTTTCCCCAGCCGGTATCGGAAATTGTGAAGTGAAGTCCGTCGCGGCGTACCCAGTGCCAGTATTTTGCGGTTACATAGTGTCCAAGGGGATATTTATAGCTGTGGGTTGCAATTTTCGGATATCCGGTGGTGCCGGAAGTGAAGAACATAAGCATAGGGTCGTCGCCGCAGGGAGTATCTTCGTTTCTGTGAAGGCGGCGGCTGAAAAGTTCATATTCGCCGCGGAAATCGTGCCAGCCTTCTCTCGGTTCGCCTACGATGATTTTGGTGATAGGTTTATCGTAATTTTCCGCCGCAAGTTCAGCCTGGTGCGCAGCATCGCCGACAGAAGTGCAGACGATTGCTTTTACGTCCGCCGCTTTATAGCGATATTCAAAGTCGTGCTGAAGAAGCTGGTCCGTTGCGGGAATCGCGATTGCACCGATTTTGTGAAGACCAAGGATAGCGAACCAGAATTCGGCGTGGCGCTTGAGAACAAGCATAACGGTATCGCCTTTTTTGATTCCGAGAGAGGTGAAATAGTTTGCCGCCTGGGCGGAATGTTCTTTCATATCGCGGAATGTATAGGTATTTTCGGTAAGATCATTGGAAACATGTACCATAGCAACTTTGTCGGGCTGCTGGCGGCCAAGTTCATCAACAATATCAAATGCAAAGTTGAACTGATCGGTGTTTGTAAAATGAAGTTTTGTAGGATAACCGTTTTCATCGGTTTCGGCAGTAACAAAGGAGTTGCTGATAAGATCGTTTTCGTGGGTTGGCTTTTTCGGAATGATATAATCGGCTTTTTCCGGTTTTTTATCTGCCATTACCATTGCAAGGAAGGTGCAGTCGCTTCCACCGACGGCAATCATTCCGTGAGGAGTGGAAGATTTATAGAAAATGGAGTCGCCTTCGTTAAGGATTTCATAATGGTCGCCGATCTGGACTTTAAGCGAACCTTTTATAACAAGGTCAAATTCCTGTCCGGCGTGGGTTGCGGTATGGATAGGCTTGTCCTGAAGTTCTTCGGAATATTTATATGTTACCCAATAAGGTGCACCAAGTTTTCTCTGGAAAAGGGGAGCAAGGTTCTGGATGCTGATTCCGTCTTCTTCTGCGGTAACAAGACCTTCGCCTTTTCTTGTAACAGTATAATGCGAAAGATTTGAAGCGTGACCTTCGAGAAGTTCGGTAAGTTCAAGACCGAACGCAAGGGCGCATTTGTGAAGGAAGGAGAAAGGAAGATCTGCTTTTCCGCTCTCATAAATTCGATATTGTTCCTCCGAAACTTCGGTGCGTTCAGCAAGCTGTGCAGGAGAAAATCCCACAATCTCACGCATCTCACGAATTCGCTGAGCTATCTCCAAAAGAGAGGTTTCTGTCTGTTTTTTCATAAGATCAAATGTCCTTTCCGACCGTTTTGCGGCCTTTTTTATAAAAACAAAACCCGTCCCAAGAATAAAATCTTGAGACGGGTAAAAAAATCTTTTTATCCGCGGTACCACTCAAATTGCAGTAATACTGCCGCCTTCAGGCTCCAGCAAGCCCTATTCCTTAACGCGGAAAAACGGGGAACATCTACTGGGAAAAAACCTTTCGGGTTCCCGGCTCAGAAGGGATAAGTCCTTGGTTCGGAAACTGCCGGTTTACACCAACCACCGGTTCTCTGCGCGTTTTCCGTTCCGACCGTCTTCGTCAACGCCTTTTACAATATAGAAATTACTTTAGCACTTTAATCGAACATTGTCAACCCGAAAATGATAATTTTTTCACTAAAATCGTTTACTGAAGCCTTGTGATAACAAGATGTGCGGAAACGGGTTCGGTTCCTCCGGCGGAAGGAGTAAGAGTAAGCGCGGTGGCGGTTACTTCCGGATTGCGAACGGTAAGAACGGAATTGGCGATGTTATTTTCAACAAGTGCCATTCCGATAATCTGAGAAGTTCCGGTCGCTCTTCCGGCAACTGTATAAGGAAGTTCGGTTCCGTTGAGAGTAAGAACAAGCTGACCCGCTTCGGTAACGCTTACCTGGAAAAACACCTGGTAAACGCCGACTTCGGAAAGGAAAAAAGAAGAATCGGAAGCTCTTGAAATTCCGGTTCCGCCAATAGCGGTTTCCGAAGGGAAGGAAACATCTTCTCCGGCACCGATTGTTGCGGTGTTATCCGGAGGCATAAGAGCATAAAAATCCGCAAAGCCAAGAACAGTTCCTGCGGGTCCCTGTGGTCCGGTCGGACCGATAGGACCCTGAGGTCCGGTTGCACCGGTTGCACCGGCAGGACCCTGAGGACCAGCAGGACCGGTAAGGCCAATGGGTCCCTGGGGACCGGCTGCACCAGTTTCACCAACTGGACCCTGAGGTCCGGCAGGACCGGTCAAACCGATGGGACCTTGAGGACCAACGGGACCGGTAAGACCAATGGGTCCCTGTGGGCCCGGTTCTCCTGCGGGACCCTGTGGTCCGGCAGGACCGACAGGTCCCTGAAGACCGGCAATTCCCTGAGGTCCTTCCGGACCTACCGCACCGGGAATACCCTGGGGACCTCTTGGGCCGATTTGTCCCTGGGGACCCGGAACGGGATAAGATTCGCCGGTGTTGCAGCAGCATACTGCCGGATAAGGCTGGGGATATGGGCGATAGCGGTTGAAACCGCATTGGAAATCAAAAGATTGATTTTCTGAACAATTATATCTGTTCAACAAAACACCTCCTTTTAAGGTATGCAGTCCATTCTATTCCGGAAAAAGAAAAAATGCCTTAAAAAGTTTTTTTGAACCATAAAATCAAAATTTCAATTGACACAAAAGCAATAATGATATATTTTATATCTATAATGAATTTACAGGAGGACTCTTATGAACAGAGAAAATAAGAGAAAATCTTTTGAAAAAGGTTACTATAAAACCCATGCCTGCAACGAGGTCTTTGTCTGCAAAAACTGCGGAAGAGAAGTTATTCCGGAAGGCGCCGGAAGCGACCACCGCAACCATTGCCCCAACTGCCTTTGCAGCGTTCATCTTGATAACGAACCCGGCGACCGTGAAGCGGATTGCGGCGGTCTTATGGAACCTATTGCCGTCTGGGTACGCAAAAACGGCGAATGGGCAATTATTCACCGTTGCAGAATCTGCGGCGCAATGAGCTCCAACCGAATTGCCGGAGACGATAACCCCATGAAGCTTATGTCCATCGCAATGAAACCCCTTGCAAATCCGCCTTTCCCTATCGAAAGAATCGAAGAACTCACCAAAATGATGGGCGGAGAGGGAAGCCTTGAATAATCAGATATAATAAAAAAACAGCCTGCATAAGCAGGCTGTTTTTGTTTGCTTGAATTATTCGGCGTAAACGGGTTTATCAAGGTGGAAACCGTTATATTTTTTATAGAATCTCCACATATGAAGCATAAGCATTGCTTCGCAGTAAAGGTCGATTGCAAGGAAAATGAAGGATGGAAGTCCGTGGATTCCCATTGCGTGACCGGTAAGTTCAATGGAAGTTGCGATAATATCGATCCACATGTGGGTGATAAAGTGGTGGGACATGTGGTGGTCGCTGGCTTCATTTGCATATTTTGCGTAGTTGGTGCACATAAGATAAAGAAGTACGCAGAATGCAGCTTTTGGAAGAAGAGCAACAAGATGATCAAGTTCGCTCCAGAGCATAATGAAAGAAGCGGTGGTGCATACCATTGCGGTCATAATGGAAAGGGTAAAGCCGCCGGTTTCTCTATGGAGAAGATAAAGTCCCGCGGTGATGAGAAGAAATCCGAAGAAATCAAGAAGAGTTCCGACTTCGTGCCAGATAAGGTCAAGCGGAGCAAGCATAAGGCACATTCCGACGATTATCGGAAGAGTACCTTTAAGTCTGAGTTGGTCTTTTTTCATATTATAATAATCCCCCTAAAATCTTTTGCTTAAAAAATCACAAAAGTATCTATATATTTATATCATTAACCGAAAGAAAAAGCAACAATTTTCGATAAAATAACTCATTTTATATTAATAGGTTATATTATAAAATTGTGCTATTGAAAAAAAGAAGGATTTAAGATATAATATATTGGATTATTTTATGAAAGGGGGATTTTTCCGTGATAATCGATATGAACGGAATTTCAAAAAGTTTCGGAGCAAAAACCGTTCTTACAAATCTTGATCTGAAAATCGAAGACCACGACAGAATCGGTCTTATCGGCGAAAACGGAGCCGGAAAATCCACTCTTTTGAATATTATCATAGGCGATCTTGAATATGATACCGGAACTTTTGCAAAAGGAACCGGCAAAAAAATCGGTTTCCTCCGCCAGGACAGCGGCCTTGCTCTCGGCGGAACGATTATTTCCGAAATGCGCTCGGTTTTTGAACCCGTGCTCAAAGCGGAAAAACACATCAGCGAACTTGAGCACCGGATGGCTGTTCTTGAGCACGGAACAGAGGAATATCATAATCTCCTTGCAGAATATGAGCACGAGAAAAACTTTTTTGAGGCAAACGACGGCTATAATGTTTCCGTAAAAATAAATACGATTCTCACCGGTATGGGTTTCAGCAGTTTTGATCCGGAAACCCCGGTTGACAGACTTTCCGGCGGCGAAAGAACAAGGCTTGCCCTTGCAAAGCTCCTGCTTGAAGGTCCTGATCTTCTGATGCTTGACGAACCGACTAACCACCTTGATTTCAAAACTCTTACATGGCTTGAAGATTATCTAATGTCCTATAAAGGTGCAATCCTTACCGTTTCCCATGACCGATATTTCCTTGACAAAATTGTTAATATAGTCTGCGAAGTTGAAAACAAAACTCTTGTAAGATATAATGCCGGATATACCAAATATCTCGATTTAAAGGCCGCAAGACTTGCAAGAATGCAGAAAGAATATGACCGCCAGATGCGCGAAATTGCCGAACTTGAAGATTTTATCGCAAGAAACAAAGTCCGTGCTTCAACAACAAAACGCGCCCAGGCACGCGAAAAAGAAATTGAGCATATGGAGATAAAGGAACGTCCGGTTCCGCCGCCGAAACCGCCTAAATTCCGTTTCGGATATGAACGCGAACCGGTTAAAGATGTCCTTTTCGTAAAAAATCTTCCGCTCGAAGTTGGCGAAGGTTTTGAACGAAAACTCCTGAATCCTTCCGTTGATCTTGAGGTTCGAAGAGGCGAAAAAATAGCTCTTGTGGGAATGAACGGCGTCGGAAAAAGTACATTTATAAAAACTCTTCTTGGAATTCTGCCGCATAACGGCGGAATTATTGAGTGGGGAAGAAACGTCCGTACCGGTTATTACGACCAACACAACAGCTATCTCAATCCCGCAAAAACAATGCTTGACGAAATGTGGGATATGTTCCCCCGTTCCGATGAACTTACTTTGCGCACCGCTCTTGGAAGAGCAAGACTCACCGGCGAAAATGTTTTCAAAAAAATCGAAGTTCTTTCCGGCGGCGAAAAAGCAAGGCTCAGTTTTGCGGCACTTACCCTTAAGGATGCCAACGTTCTTCTTCTGGACGAGCCGACCAACCACATGGATATTGCCTGCAAGGAAGCGCTTGATGAGGCTCTTCGGGAATATACCGGAACTATCATAATGGTCAGCCATGACCGCTATCTTCTGAACCGGGTTCCAACCAAAATAATCGAAATGTTCCCGGATCATCTTTCCTGCTATGAAGGCGGATACGATGACTATATGCGCCTTAAAGAAGAAATTTTCGTGTCGGTCAAGGAAGAAAAGAAGCCTTCCGCAAACGAAACTGTATATTACCGTTCAAAACAGCAGAAAAGCGAAGATGCAAAACGCCGCAACCGCCTTAAAGCAGTTGAACAGGAAATTTCCGATGCGGACGAGCGCCTTGCCGAAATCGAAAAGGAAATGGCAGACCCGGAAACTTGTGCGGATTATGAAAAAATGGCCGCCCTTTGCGCGGAAATGGAAGAACTTAAAAACCGCCAAAACGACCTTATGGACGAATGGGCGGAACTTTCGGAGGACTGAACATGGAAGGAATCGAAATAATTTTTATGGTTGCCGGGCTTGTTTTCGGAATTATCGGAACTCTTGTTGCAAAACAGGCACGCAAAAAATCCAGCTACCCAATGCTCTATACTTCCGGGGTCCTTGCGGTTCTTACTCTTGCTTCTCTTATAACTGCAATAATTTTTGTGTTTTTTGTAAAATAAAAAAAGAAAAGCCCTCCGCAAAGCGGAGGGCAATTTTTTTATATCTTATTCAACAACAGCGTAGCAGCAGCGAACGGGGGAATAAATTTTTTCTTCTGCTTTAAGTTCTTTGATTGCTTTGGAAACTGCGTCTTTGTCTTCGCCGAGGGCAGCAGCGATTTCGCCGGGACGAAGGGGCTTTTCTGCGTTTTTAAGGACTTCAAGGATTCTATCTTTCATTTTTAAAATCTCCTTTTTATTTAAATTAGCTAATTCCTAATTGAGAACGATTATCAATTAGATTATACTTGTATTATATACTATATTTTTTGATTTGTCTATAGAAAAATGAAAAATTTTTGAAAAAATATAAAAAAGATACCCGGAAAAAATCGCCGGGTATCTTTTTTACATTTTTATTATACCACTTTTTGCTCTTTTAAACAAGTCTTGTATTTTCCGAAAGCAAAGCATATAATTTTCCCGAAGAGGTGATTTTATGCTGCTTTATCACGGAAGCCGGATCGGTGGTATAGAAATTCTTGAGCCTCGCCTTGCGGATCATGATAGACCTTATATTTATTTTTCGACCATCGAAGTTGTTGCGGCTTTCTATCTTTGCAATGCGGTGGAGCGTCCTTATTACTGGTTTCCTTACGGATTTTCAAAAAACGGCGTTCCGGTTTACGATGAACTTTATCCAAATGCATTGGAAGAAGTTTCAAAAGGTGTAAAGGGATATATCTATACAGCTGAAGTTCCGGAAGAAAATTTGCTTCCTTTTAAAAATATCCCCTGTGCAAGGCTTGGAACAAAGCCGGAAAAGGTCTTTGAATGTATCGAAGTTCCGGATGCCTATGATTTATTTATGAAATATGTAAAAGAAGGCAGGCTTATCATCGGAAAATTCGAAGAAAAATCGGAAAAGGAACTAAATTGGTATTATAATAAAATTTTTGAATATATTACCGAAAAGGAAATGATAAAAACTCCGGATTGCTCCTATGCAAAATTTGTCCGGGAAAAATTTCCCTTCGTTTGGGAAAAATATGAAGGAAAATATTAAACTTTTTCTTTGCGAAGCTTGTTAATGCTATCGGTTTTTCTGCGTGTAAAAATGTAAATAAAAAGCCATACCAGGGCGAATCCTGCGGCAAAAATTGCGGTGAAAACTCCTATTTCGCTTCTCGGAATCCAATCGTTAAGAAGATACATGAAAAGATAATCCAGATAAAGAACCGCCGCGTGGATAAGCGCGGAAGAAATGACCGGAAGTTTTTCGCTTTGGTAAATCGCGGTGATTCCGCCGGCTGTAAAAGCCATTACCGTTATGCTTATTATTCCAAGGGAAACTTCATTTACCGAAATGGTTTCAATGTTTTCAATTTTTCCGACTATTAAATAGATAATTGCAAGGACGAAAGGTCCTCCCCAGGCGGAAATAAAACCGCGTTTAAAAAATTCTTTAAAAAAAGCTTTCATTTTTTAAAATACCTCCTTTTGATTTCTGCAAAACAGCGTCTTGAAACGTATTCTTTATTGCCGCTTTTAAAAACCGCGTCAACCGAGCCTATTATAGTTGAGGAAAAACGGTCTATCCGCTTTTCGTTCGCAATGGCGGATTTGTTGATGCGGATAAAATAGGAGGGAAGAGCTTCCTCAATTTCGGAAAGGCGCAATTTAATGCGGTATTTTTTTCCGAAAGAATCGGTAACAAAGGTTTTTCCGTTTTCGGAAAAAATACATTCAATTTCAGGGAAAGGAAGGACTTTTATTTCGTCTTCGGTAAAAACGGGAATCCTGTCCGCGCCGCTGTGCTGCATAACAAGAATCTCAATTTTTTCGGTAAGGGAAGAGCGACCGTGTACTGTCGCAGTAATTTCTTCCTCTTTTGTTTCATCAATGATAAGATTGAATTTCATTCTTTCACCTCCTGCAATAAAAATATATCATATAGAAAAACAAAAATCATAAAAAAGCGGCCTTCGGTTAAAAATGAATGCCAAAAGGAAAAAACGCCGCGTTTCTACGGCGTTTTTCTTTTTTATAAAACTTTTTCAAGAACTTTTACAAATTCCTCAAGTCCGGTTTTGTCTTCTTCGGAAAATCTTCCGATAACCGGGCTGTCAATATCGAGCACGCCCCAGATTTTTCCGTTAACCTGAATCGGAACAACGATTTCGGAATTTGAGGCGCAGTCGCAGGCGATATGTCCCGGGAACTGATGTACGTCATAAACAAGCTGGGTTTTGTTTTCCGCAACGGCTGTTCCGCAAACTCCTCGGCCGATTTCGATTTCTATGCATGCTGTTTTTCCCTGGAAAGGACCGAGAACAAGTTTTCCGTCCGTCATTTTATAAAATCCCGCCCAGTTTAAATCCGGAAGATGTTCCCAAAGAAGGGCGGAAGCGTTTGCAAGATTTGCGGTTTCGTAAGGAACGCCCTCGGTTATTGAAAAAAGATTTTGGCAAAGAAGGGAATAATCGGTCATCTTACGCCTCCTTAAATTTATTAACGGTTACGGCAAGGTGTCCGATTGCAAAAATAACGGCGAAAACAACAAGGAACCAATGGCGGAGAAGAATTCCGCAAAGAAGGAAAACTGCAATATTTATAATCGCAAGAGCCATTGCTTTTCCGAAGCTTTGTTTTTTGAAAAAAAGTACCCAAAGAAGGATATAAACCGCAAGAAGAATTCCGTTTCCGGCAAAATAAATTATCATTTCTTCGGAAGAAGCAAAACCGAATTCCCATATTCCGAGCGGAAGCACCATAAGGAGCATTGAAGCATATCTTCCGAACTGTTCGGTGATGGAAGCGGCGTCCGGCTTTTTGTTTTCTCTTTTTTCTTTATGGATAGCAAAAAGAAGCTCCGGAATTATAAGTATCCAGACTATCGCAACCTGGATGAAATTTATAAGATTAAGTACCATCGAAAATACCTCTCAAGGTCTGAATTTCCTATATTATACATCAAAAGACAAAAAAAGAAAAGCACCGCAGCGGCGCTTTTCTTTATCTTTTGTTTATTGCAAGAACGGCTTTTTCGTAATCGGAACGTTTTACGTAAATTTTATATTCATAGTTGCAGCTCATATCTATTCCGAAAGAGCCGGTTCTTCCACGGTTCCAATCGTTTCTGCCTTTGCATTTTGTAAAATGCTCAATGTTATTATCGCGGAGAATGTTGCGTATCCGGAGCTGTTCGTTTGAATCATAAGTTATAAAAACTTCTTTTCGGTTAAAAAGCGTAATCATTTTTTGTTCCTCCAACCAAAATAAGCGGTTACGGTTCCGATAATTCCGAAAATCGCAGCGATGGCGCAAAGAAAATATTGAACAACGTTGGTAAGGTCAATAAAACCGCCTCCGCCGTTTCCGAAAAACGTTGAAACAAAAAGAATAAGCGCCGCTCCCATAATCAGAAACATAATGATACTTATAACTTTAAGGGCATTTTTCAAAAAATCACTTCCTTTGCTTTATTAATTTTATAGTAACATAAAATTATGAACAAATAAACAAAAAAAGCGGCAGTACAAACTGCCGCTTTTTAAAACTTTATTTATCGGTGGGTTTCATCGTGGGGAAGAGAAGAACGTCGCGGATGGAAGCGCTGTCGGTAAGAAGCATTACAAGTCTGTCAACACCAAAGCCAAGTCCGCCGGTAGGAGCCATACCGTATTCAAGAGCGGTTACGTAGTCATAGTCAACCTGTGCTTTGCTGGTGGGGTCAAGTTCAAGACGTTCCGCAACCTGGCGTTCAAAACGGCCTTTCTGGTCGATAGGATCGTTAAGTTCGCTGAATGCGTTGCCGAATTCGGTTGCGTTGATGAAATATTCAAAACGTTCGGTGAATGCGGGATCTTCCGGTTTGCGTTTTGCAAGGGGGCTGATTTCTACGGGGTAATCGTAGATGAAAGTAGGCTGGATAAGGTTTTCTTCAACGAATGCATCAAAGAATTCAGCAAGGATAGCGCCTTTAGTGGGAACTTCCGGAAGTTCGACGTTGTGTTTTTTAGCAAGCTCAATTGCTTCTTCGTCGGAAGCAACTTCAGCAAAATCAACGCCGGAATATTTTTTGACCGCTTCGATCATGGTAAGTCTTTTCCAATGACCGAGATCGATTTCGGTGCCCTGATAATTGATTTTAAGGGTTCCGCAAACGTTCATTGCAACGGTTTTCATCATATCTTCAACAAGGTCCATCATTCCGCGGAAATCGGTGAAAGCCTGATAAAGTTCGATGGAGGTGAATTCGGGGTTGTGTTTGGTATCCATACCTTCGTTACGGAAAATACGGCCAACTTCATAAACTCTGTCAAGACCGCCGACGATAAGGCGTTTGAGGTAAAGTTCGGTTTCAATGCGGAGAACCATATCCATATCAAGGGTGTTATGATGAGTAAGGAAGGGTCTTGCGGAAGCACCGATTTCAAAAGGAGTAAGGATAGGGGTTTCTACCTCAAGGAAGCCGCGGCCGTCAAGGAAGGAACGGAGTTCGCGCATGATCTGGCTGCGTTTGATAAAGGTATCTTTTACTTCGGGGTTGATGATAAGGTCAACGTATCTCTGTCTGTAACGGAGTTCCTGGTCTTTAAGGCCATGGAATTTTTCCGGAAGGGGAAGAAGAGATTTGGAAAGAAGAACGATTTTGGTTGCCTTTACGGAAATTTCGCCCATGTGGGTGCGGAAAACAATACCTTCAACACCGATGATATCGCCGATGTCCCATTTTTTGAAATCTGCGTAATCTTCTTCGCCAACCATATCTTTACGGATATAAAGCTGGATTCTGCCTTCTTTATCCTGAAGGTCTGCAAAGGAAGCTTTGCCCATTCCGCGTTTGCTCATGATACGACCTGCAAGAGAAACGGTCATGGTGCTTTCTTCGCCCTCTGCAGGGTCAACAAAGGTTTCTTTGATAGTGCCGGAATAACCGGTTACGTTAAATTTAGTGATGGTAAAAGGGTCTTTACCTGCTTCGCGAAGAGCGGTGAGTTTATCGCGGCGGATCTGGAGAAGTTCGGAAAGCTGTTCTGCGGAAAGTTCCTGCTGTTCCTGTTCCTGAATCTGTTCAGCCATTTATTTTATCTTCCTTTCAAAAGGTTATTTTATTACATAATAGAACATCTTATTTTAACATATAGTAATAAAACTTTCAAGACTTTTAAAGGCCGATTTTGCCTTGTTTCAGCCGTTTTTAGGATAAAAAACACACCCCGAAAGCAATTATACTTTCGAGGTGTGTTCATTAATACTAAAGGTATTTTAAAGTTTTATTTATTTTCTTTTTCTGAAAACAAATGCTGCTGCGGAAAGAACAGCAATTGCGGAAATCACAGAGCAGTAAGGTGCGGGAGCACCGGTGTTCGGGTTGGATTCGTTTTCGCCTCTTCCGGGGATAATCACGATTCCGCCGCCGTTTGCACCTGCGCTGCCGTTACCGCTTGCGCTGCCGCTGCCACTGCCGTTTCCGCTGCCACTGCCGTTTCCGCTGCCGCCGCCGATGAATTTATATTCTTTTTCGCCGCATGCACATTCGCGAACTTTGAAAATAACTTTATTTACCCATTCGCCCCAAACGTGAACGTGTTTGGAACAAACAACGTCTTCTCTGCTGCGAATACGGATTCTCGGGAACGGACCTTCGGGAGCATTGAAAGTATCGTCATAAGATGCAAGACCGGTTACGGTGATATCGTTGCCGACCTTTACATTCTTAACTTCTTTGTCGGTGGTGATATAACCGTCGATAAATACTCTTACAACATCGCCGTTTTTATCTTTTACCATAATGGTCTGGATAAGGCCGTTTGCAAGTTCGAAGCTTTCAACAGTACCTTTGACGGTAATAAGCTGACCTTCAACTTCGCGGTTGTTGATCTGTTCTGCGGTTACTTCTTTGGGTTCAATTTTGCCTTCACCGATAACCTCAATGGAAGTTACCTGAAGTTCGGGTTCGCCCTGATAGAATTCGGTGGTACCTGTAATTCTTACTTTGTCGCCGATTTTGTAATTTCCTGCAACAGGGAAGCAGCAGATACCGCCGGTTTCGTCCTGAACGTAAATGCAGTCGAAGAATGCGGTGTCCTTATCATAACCGGAAGCGTTGGAAGTTACAACACCTTCAATGGTATATTTGTAACCGACTTCGGTCTGTGCATTTACTTCTGCAATGGGAGTTACGGTTACGGGGTTGATGTATGCAACAAGGTTTTCGCAGATCTTATAGTTGGAATAGTTCTTTTCGGAACCGCTGTCCTCGATTGTTGCCTGAACTTCAAAGTTGGACATGAATGCAGCACCGGAAACAATGATAAGACCTTTTCCGGGAAGCTGTTCGGAAGCCATTATCATAAGTCTGTCGTCGCCTTCTGCACAGGCGTATTTATACATGGAAGCACCGCCAAGACCGTCCTTGTCAACGTCAACGGAATAAGTTCCGGAATGACCGAAAACAATAGGGGAAACGGTGGAAGGAAGAGTTCCGTCAACGGTATAAACGGAAGCACCGCCGTAGTGGCTGAATACTTCGGTATAAAGTCTGTCATGCGGATGTTCCGGATCAACTTCAACACCTTTGGTAAGGAAGGAATCGCCATAAGTGTTGAAATAAAGTCTGTAAGCCTGGCCGCCGTTATAACTGTCGTCATAAGTTGCGTCGTCACCGATTCTGAGAGAAGAACCAAGAGCTTCAAGAACTGCGTTCTGAGTTGCCGCCATGTGTTCTTCAGCTTTCATATTGGCAATGGACTGAACATCGGGATAGTTTTCGTAATGGTCGGACCAGCCTGCGAGGATAACGATGCCGCCTGCTTCGTTGAATGCTTTAATAGCAGCAAGTTCTTCATCGGTATATACCTTGAGAGGATTGGAAGACTGTGCTTCGGCAGATCTTCTGGAAGGAGCAGTAAGAATAACTGCTTTATATTTGCCGTTTTCGTTTTTGCAAGCGTTGATAAGTTCTGCACTTGTGTTGAGCTGAACAGTGCGGACGTTGTTTTCGCTTGCAAGAGCGCTGAAGTTGCCCATGCTGTCTTTATAGTTTCCGTTTACATATTCATTGTAATGGGAAGCATCAATACCGATATAAACAAGTTTGCCTGCATCCTGAACGTCAAGTTCAATGTCCATGGTGAAGGTATATTCGGTTCCGCCCTGTTCAACAACAGCGGTTACGGTTACTTTGGTTACTTTTGCATCGGAAGGAGTCCATTTGAACTCTGCAGCAGCAGTGGAAGAAGCGGGAATGTTAAGTTTGGTTTCATCAATACCGATTACCTGGCTTCCGATGGTGTAAGTAAGGGATTTAACTGTAGCGTCTTCGTTTTCGCTGTTGAAAAGGGTGGTGTTGATGCTGAGTTCCTCACCGGTTACAGGGGTGGAAGTTCCGCATTCAACAGAAGAGATTCCGAGTTTAAGGCTTTCGCCTACCCATACAGGAGAAGTTACTGCAAGGTCGCCGTCGCCTTCGGTTACTCTGATGTAATAATAGCTGTAATCAGGAGAAAGAGTTGCTTCAAGACTTCCGTCTGCAAGGTCTGCGGGATCGTCCCAGGTGTAAACAACTTTACCGGAGTTTACGATAACTTCAACTTTGCTGATGGAATCGGAAGCATCGGGATCGTAAACGGTTACTTCGATGTTAAGATTTTCAGGAATTTCTTCGTTTGCGAAAGAAGAACCGAGCATCTTGCCGTTTACGGAATAACCGATTTCAAGGTTTTTGTCTTCGGTGGAATACATACGCATTGCGCGAATTGCTTCGTAAATTGCTTCTTCGGTAAGTGCGTCTGCAAGAATTACGTCACGGGCTTCGTTTGCGTTACCCCATTTACCTTTGTGGTTATCCTGGTTGTTTGTAGGAGCAACGTGCCAGCCTTTATCAAGAGCCATGGTGTAATATTCATAGCTGGGATAATAGCCGCCTGCGCCGATCTGACCTTCACCGTTACCAACCTCAACAAGCTGGATTCTGGTGTCGATAAGAGCATCCCAATAAGCAAAATCGGTGAAAGTACCGAAAGTGGAACCGGGGTGGTTGAACTGGCTGATGGAATCAACGCCTTCGGGCTGGCTGAGAAGAGCATAATATGCTTTCATACCTGCATCTGCGGTTTTGTTGTTAAGGGTGGAGTTGTTTCTGGAAACAATACCGGGGGTGTTGAAGGTGTTGATGTGGCCGGGGCCGCCGGACCAGGTCATTTCAAATCCTCCAAGGGCAAGAACATTGCTCTGTTCTTTGTTGAATTTGTCCATTGCTCCGGTATAATCATTCCAGAGTTTCTGGCTTTCGGAAGATGCAAGGCTCATATCATAAAGAGCACCTTCGGGGTTAACAGCGGAAGAACTGTCGAAATAGTTGGAATGGTCGGTGAATGCAACAAAGTCAACATTTGCGGATTCGGGAAGTCCTTTGATATATTCAAGAGCAGAATCAAGGGAACCGGAACCGTCGGAATAAGTTGTGTGGCTGTGGAGCTGGCCGAAATAAAGCTGGTAAGTGGTTTCACCAACGGTAAAGCTCCAGACTTTTTCGGTTGTAACGCCGTCGGCACGTACTACGGTGACAACAACGGTCGTTCTGCCGTCGGGAAGATCTGCAAGAGGTTTGTAAGAAAGAACGCCGTCTTTATAAACAGCCTCAACTTCTTCGCCGTTAATGGTCATGGTGATAACCGCATCTTCGCCTGCGTTGATAATTTCGGTGGAAATTTCAGGACGTTTGTCCTCTTTGGTTTCTGTTCCGACTGCGGGGGAAACGTTGTCAACAACGGGTTCGTCTTTAACGGTTACATCAGCGGTGCCATTGATTTCAACGCCTTTTTTGTCAAGACCTTTTACGGTAAGGGTGATTTTATTGCCGGAGATATTTTCTGCCGGAATGGTATAGGTTCCGTCATCGTTTTTATTGAGAACGATTTCGCCGGCTTTTACGGTAAGTTCACCTTCAACGCCGAAAACAGCGTCAACAATGAAGTCAAAGGTGTAATCAAGGCCGATATATGCATCGTAAAGAGTTCCAAAATCGATTGCGGGAACGTTTACAATACCTTCGGTTACGTTTACGTTTTCTGCAACAGGATAGAAGAAGAATTCGTAAATATCGTAATCGGTTACATTATACATGCTGTAAGTCTTGTAGGAATCAGCATAGTATTCAAGATACTGGCTGTACTGGCCGTTGAATTTAGCGGTTCTGCTTTCAAGGTTCCAGCCGCCGGATTTTCCTGCGGTAATTTTCCAATCGGCATCATCGGAAGCTTCTTTGCTGTAGAAAGCATTGTTTCCGGTTCCGTTGGAACAGAGGTAACCATAAGTTTCGTTATGGAAACGGAAGAATTCACCGTTCTTTTCAGCGGTGAAAACAACGCCGCCGTTTTTGGGAGCTGCTTTTCCGTCAGTGATTTCTGCAAGAACGCTTTCAATGGACTGAGTATCGTTTTCTGCGGCAAGAACGCCCTGTGCAGAAAGGTTATAGATCACGACTTTGTCGCCATCGGAAGGAAGAGTGGTTTCTTCGGATTTTTCAACAATGGAATAAAGGGTAAACTGTGAGCTGTAAGAGGAAGCATAATTTCCGTTTATTGTGGAAAGTTTATATGCGCGGAATTTATAATCGCTTCCGTGGTTGCTTGCAAGAGCAACAGTATCTTTATCGGTACCATAGAAAGAGAAAGTTCCGTTGGTTTCGTTGAATTTCCAATTCCATTTATAGCTTCCGGATTTGATACCATTGGCATCTCCGCCTTTGGGAGCAATGGAAGAACCGTTGGAATCGGTGATAGTTACGTATTCGCCGTCAATAACAAGGGTCCATACGCCGCCTTTTGCATCGGTTACTTTATCGCCGTCAATAACGGGCTGAACAGAGGTTATCCAGCTTCCGTCAAGAGCGCCCATTGCGTAACCGGATTCAATTACCATTGCGTATTTTCCGTTTACAAGCTGATCTGCGGAAGTGATTTTGCCGCCTTCATTTTCTTCGGGGATTGCATAGAAAGCAAGCTGGAAAAGGCTTTCGTCGGAAATTTTGTAATAAGAACTCCAGTTGTTTTTATCTTTATACCATTCGATATAGTTGCCGCGTCCGGTATTCTTTACATGATAAAGACCGTCACCGGCTTCTTCAAGAACCCATTTGTCGTTTTTTTCACCAAGGGTCATGCTGGAGTAGGAATCTGCAAGAGCAAGTTTCTGTCCGTTATAAGCGATGGAGATAGTGCCATCTTCGTTGTTGGTAACAGTCCAGATTTCGGTTTCACCGTAACCGGAAAGAACATCGCCATTAAAAGCAACTTCAACACCGGAGTTGTAGAAACCGGAATAGTTGGAAGAAAGAGCCATATTATGGCCGGGTGCCCAGATTACGTAGTTGCCGTCGGGAACGGCAGGGGTTTCGGGCTCTTCGGGTGCAGGTTCTTCAGGGATTACGTAGAAAGCAAGCTGGAACTGGTCATCGGTTGCAGCATTGTTTGCAGTATAAGTGCTCCAGTTGCTGAATTTTGCATACCATTCAATAAAGTTTCCTCTGCCGGTGTTCTTTACATTGTAAAGACCGTTTTCAAGAGGAACAAGTTCCCAGTCATCGTGAGCAGCACCGAGATTCATGGAAGAATAGCTGTCTGCCATACCGATGTTCTGGCCGCCGTTTGCAAAACTGAAAGTGCCGTCATCGTTTGCGATAACAGTCCAGATTTCGGTTTCGCCGTAGCCGGAAAGAACTTCGCCGTTAAGAACAACGTCAACACCTACGTTGTAGTTGCCGGTTTTCTGAGTGGAAAGAGCTTTTCCGTATGCAGGAGCATAGATAACTACTTTGTCGCCGTCTTTGATGGAACCTG
>JAGBAZ010000030.1 GCA_018110905.1 Oscillospiraceae bacterium | reverse complement strand
TTTGCGGCGGAGTTTATGGAAACGATTTTGCCTTCAAAAGTAAGAAGAATAATTCCCTCGTCCATATTTTCAAGAACTGTCTCCAGCTCGGTTTTCTTTTTGCGGAGTTTTTCCTCCTGCCTTCTTAGTTCCTTTTGCTGGGCGGAAATCCTTCGGAGAAGGGGCGCAACTTCGTCACAGTTTTTGTTTTCAAGGGGGTTATCCAGATCAAGAGCGTTCAGGGGCTCAACGATTTTTTTCGAAAGCCGCTTTGCCGCAAAAACCGAAAGCAAAAAAGCAAAAAAGATTATCAGAATTGCGGGCGCGGCAGATTTTGAAAACACCGCAAAAACGGAATCTCTCGTTACCGAAAGGCGGATAAAGCTTCCGTCCGGAAGTTTTTTTGCATAGTAAATATAAACTTCGGAAAGGGTTTTTGAAAGACGCTTGCTTTCACCTTTTCCGGTTTTTGCCGCTTCCGCAATTTCCTCTCGTTCAAGGTGGTTTTCCATTTCGGAAAAATCCCCTTCGGAATCAAAAAGCACCTCGCCGGTTTCAGAAATATAGGTTACGCGGTAACCGCTTTCGTCGATATTCTGTAAAAATTCCGTTCCATAAACGGAAATTCCGACGGAAACGGATTTTGCGTGGTTTTCAAGCTGAATCAGCCTGTCTTTTGAAAATTGGGAATAAAAAACGCCGAAAATCAATACTACGGAAGCAATAAGGACCGCCGCGGAAACCGAAATTATTGAATGGAAAATTCTTTTTGTCAAGGGCGTTCCTCCATTCTGTAACCGACTCCGCGAACGGTTTCAATATATTCTCCGCATTCGCCGAGCTTTGTTCTCAATGTTCCGATATGAACGTCAACGGTTCTTGTTTCGCCGTAAAATTCCGTTCCCCAGATTTTTTCAAGAAGAATGTCCCGGCCGAAAACCCTTCCCGGATTTTCCATGAAAATCCGCAGAAGTTCAAATTCTTTGAGCGTGAGCATGACCTTTTCGCCGTTTGCAAAAACGCTATGCTCATCAAGGTTTACCGAAAGTTTTCCGGTGCTCAAAACATTTTTCGACGTTTTTGGCGCGGTTCTTCTGAGCACAGCTTTTATGTGCGAAACCATTTCCATCATTCCGAAGGGTTTTACAAGATAATCGTCCGCGCCGGTATCAAGTCCGATGACTTTGTCGTATTCCGTTCCCTTTGCGGTTGCCATTATTACCGGAATATCCTTTGTTACCGCTTTTGAACGGAGCTTTTTAAGAATTTCGATTCCGTCCTCTCCCGGGAGCATAATATCAAGCATTATAAGTTCCGGAGTTTCAGTTTCGATTGCCTTCCAGAATTCCGTGCTTTCCGGAAAGCCTTTTGCGTCAAAGCCGGCGGAATTAAGGGTATAAATCATAAGTTCTCTTGAACTTGTGTCGTCTTCAACGCAAAAAATCATCTTTTAATCTTCCTCTCTTATGCCTGTTGTGGAATAGACCACCCAGCCCGCAAGTTTTTTTGCGTGGTCGCCTATTCTTTCAAAATATTTCGCGATCATCAGAAGGTCAACGGCACATTCGCTGTCCGTTCCGGGAACGCAGAGTTTTTCGATAATATTGTGTTTTATTTCATCAAAACGGCTGTTAATGTTCGCGTCCGCTGCGATTACTTCCTTTGCGGCTTTTACGTTCTTTTTAACAAAGGCGTCAACGCTTCCGTTGACCATTTTTATAACGGCGTTTGCCATTTCGTTGATATGGAAGGTATCGTCGCTTGATGAAATATTCGCTTCGGTTATGATATCCGCAATATCGGCGGATTGGTCGCCGATTCGCTTCATATCCGAAATCATTTTAAGGGCGGAGCTTATTGTTCTCAAATCCCTTGCAACGGGCTGCTGCTGAAGAATAAGCTTCATGCAAAGGGCCTCAATTTCTCTTTCCTTGTGATTTATCTGTACGGAAATATCCTGAACTTTTTCCGCCGCGGCAATATCGCCGCTGTCAAGGGCTTTTGCGCAGGTTGCAATGGCGCTTTCGCAAAAAGCGCCCATGTTTATCATTTCTTCATTAAGCAGGTCAAGCTGCTCGTCGAATCTGGAACGCATTAACCGAACCTCCCCGTAATATAATCTTCCGTTCTTTTGTCCTGCGGCTCTGAAAACATTTTTTCCGTTTCGGAAAATTCAACAAGGTCGCCAAGGAGGAAAAACGCGGTGTAATCAGAAATTCTTACAGCCTGCTGCATATTGTGAGTTACTATGACAATGGTATATTTTTCTTTAAGCTGGGTGCAAAGTTCCTCGATTTTCGAAGTGGAAATGGGGTCAAGGGCGGAAGTGGGCTCGTCCATAAGAAGAATATCCGGTTCAACCGCAAGGGCTCTTGCAATACAAAGGCGCTGTTGCTGTCCGCCGGAAAGACCGAGGGCGTTCTTTTTAAGGCGGTCTTTGACTTCGTCCCAGATTGCCGCATCCCGAAGGGAACGCTCAACAATCTCATCAAGTTTTGCCTTGTTTGTAATTCCGTGGGTCCTCGGACCATAGGCAACGTTGTCATAGATGCTCATGGGGAAGGGGTTCGGTTTTTGGAAAACCATTCCGATATTGCGCCGAAGTTCGTTCACGTCAACTTCCGGCGCATAGATATCGTTTTCATTATAGCACACTTTTCCGGAAATTTTAACACCCGGAATAAGATCGTTCATTCTGTTAAGAGTTTTTAAAAAAGTGGATTTTCCGCAGCCGGAAGGTCCGATAAGGGCGGTTATGCTCTTTTCCGGAATATCCATATTTATATTTTTAAGCGCCTTTGTGTTTCCGTACCAGAGGCAAAGGTCGTTTACCGTAATAATATCGCTCATAATGCTCTCCTTTTTTCAAAATATCTGCTTACTGCTTCCGCCGCAAAGTTGATTATAAGGGTAAGAACCATAAGAATTGCCGCGATTGCAAATGCAACTTCAAATTCTCCCTGTTCCTTTGCGTAAAAATAAAGGGCAACAGTAAGGGTGGAACCGGAACTTGTGAGTCCTTCAAAAAATCCGTTGAGGGAATGGGCAAAACCGGCGGTGAAAAGCAAAGCGGCGGATTCCCCAAGGATTCTGCCGATGGAAAGAATACAACCGGTGATAACTCCGTCAACACAGCCCGGAAGAACAACGGTGCGGATAACCCTCCATTTTCCCGCTCCAAGTCCAAAAGCACCTTCGCGGTAACTTTGGGGAACGGTCTTTAAGCTTTCCTGGGTGGTGCGCATAACCGTAGGAAGATTCATAATAACAAGGGTAAGCGCACCGGCGATGAGCGATCTTCCAAAACTCATAAACTGACAGAAGAAAAGAAGTCCGACCAATCCGTAAATTACGGAAGGAATTCCCGAAAGGGTTTCGGAAGCATATTCAATTGCCGCAACGATTTTTTTGTTCTGGGCATATTCTGTAAGATAAATTGCCGCGCCGACTCCCAGCGGAAGAACAATCAGAAGGGTTGCGATGACGATATAAACGGTGTTGAGAATATCCGGCAGGATTCCGATTTTTCCGCTGAGGTAACTTGGTTCCGTTGAAAGAAGTTCCCAGGTGATGTTCGGGATTCCCTCTATCATAACGTAACCTATCATAAAAAGGACCAATCCTGCGGTAACTGCGGCGGAAAGATACATAAGGCCGCGCATTATGATGATATATGTTTTTCTTTTTGCGGTCATATTAGTCCTCCTTTTCCCGTTTAAGGAAGAAATTGAGCGCCGCGTTTATCAGCATTATGAAAAGGAAAAGCACCAGCGCAACGGAAAAAATCGCCTGCTGATGAAGGCTTCCGTCGGTGGCATAGTTCATTTCGCTTGCAACCGCCGTTGTAAGAAAACGCACGCTTCCAAAAAGCTCCGGCATATTTGGGGCGTTGCCGGAAACCATGATTATCGCCATGGCTTCGCCGATGGCTCTGCCGACCCCGAGAACAACCGCCGCGGCAATTCCGCTTTTTGCCGCCGGAACGGAAACTTTAAAATAAGTTTCTATGGGTGTTGCACCAAGAGCAAGGGAAGCGTCCTCATATTCCTTCGGAACAGCTTCCAGAGCGGTCATTGAAACTTTTATTATGGAAGGAAGAATCATAACCGCAAGAACGATTATCGCCGCAAAAAGCGAAGAACCGTCCGGCAAATCAAAAACTTCGCGGATCGCCGGAACAAGGACTATCATTCCAACAAGTCCGTAAACAACCGAAGGGATTCCCGCAAGAAGGCTTACGGCGGTTTCCATAAAAAACTTCACCCTTGGCGAAGCGATTTTCGCAAGATAAACTGCGGTTAAAAATCCCACCGGGACGCCGAGAATAATTGCACCGGCGGTGCCGTAAATACTGGTGAGAATAAAGGGGAGAATTCCGTAAAGATTTTTGGAATAATCCCAGGTTTTTCCGAAAAGAAAATCAAAAAGCCCTATTTCCCGGATTGCCGGAATTCCGGAAATTATAAGATAAACCGTGATAAGCAAAACAAAACCGACTGTTATAAGCCCGAGGATGAGGAAGATTCCCTCGATTATTTTTTCTGTTGGATTTTTCAGTTTTTTCATGTTCAAAACCTTTCAGATGCGCTTAAAAGGCGAGCTTTTTTTCAAAAGCCGCCTTTTGCGTTTTTATTTTTCAGTTTGCGGGAACAACGCCCATTGCGTAGATTATTTCATAGGCATCTTCAGAAAGGGCGTAGTCAAAAAATTTCTGTGCGCTTTCGGAAAGAGGAAAATCGGTTCTTGTAACAAGAACAAAGGGGCGCTGAACGGAATATGAACCGTCTTTAACGCTTTCCTCGGAAGGAACGATTCCTTCAATGGAAATTGCTTTTACGCTTTCTTTAACGGAAGCGAGAGAGGCATATCCGATTGCATTGGGGTTTCCTGCAACCGTTGTAATAACGTCGCCGGTGGAAGTGAGTTCGTTTCTGTATTGGCAAACACCTTCAACTCCTACAATGGATTCAAAACCGTCGCGGGTACCGCTGGAAGCTTCTCTTCCGATGAGAACGATTTCGCCGTCGTTTCCGCCAATTTCGCTCCAGTTTTTGATTTCACCGGTAAAAATTTTCGCAAGGGTTTCGATTGAAAGATCGGAAACCGGATTTTCCGGATTTACGATGATTGCGATTCCATCAAAAGCAAGAACGGTTTCAGAAAGGCCTTTTGCTTTTTCTTCATCTTTAAGATAGCGGCTTGAAAGTCCGATGTCACAGGTGCCCTCGGTAACAGCCTTTATTCCCGCGCCGGAACCGGTGGGATTATAGGTAAAAGAAATGTCACTGTTTTCATTTTCAAAGGATTCGCCGAGGGCGCCGATGACTTTTTCCATGGAGGTGGAACCGTCCGTGACAACGGTATTCTTGCTTTTGCCGCAGGCAGAAAAAGCGAATATCATAACAAGGGAAAGAAAAATTGAAAAAAATCTTTTTGCTTTCATAATAAAAAAAGCTCCTTTTGAATAGTAGTTTTTCATTGCGGTTACTACTATACAAAAGGAACATCAAACCTGTTACCGGGGTTTTGTAAAATCTGTGTAAAATAAAACTCCGTCCCGCTCCGTTCCTTTGTAAACTGCCCCGCTCAGCTCCATTTCATAGGTCTGGCTGACACGATATTTTGTTTGTTCAAAACTAATTAAATTCTGCTTCAAAGTAGTCAAAAAGTTGTATAAAAGTTGATATAAAGTAGTCATGACCACCCCTAAAAGGGGTGGCTTGGAACGCCCTGTAAGGGCTTGTTGCTTGCTGCACCTTAAAAATGCTGAAATAATTTAATTAGCAAAATCTATTTTGTTCTTTGCAAATTTACCACTTGATTTTGTTTTATTAACATTCAAACTTTTCGCACAACAAAACAAATTTTTTCTGTAAGTTTGGAAACTTACCCGCGTAGCGGGCAGTTTGTAGTACGCCGCTTCGCGGCGTACATACTAAAGCATAATAAAAAAATGCGACAGGAAAAATGGCTTTCCTATCGCATTTTGGTGCAGATGATGGGACTTGATAAGATTTTGCTTCGCAAAATCTTAATGCTTTGCTCGGCACTCGCTTGTTATAAACAAGACGAAATCATTTTGAATTTTTCGGTCGCTTCGTTTACTCTCGCAAATCTCTCCGGCTAAAAACGATTCACTGAATCGTTTTATTAACGCCGTCGTCCGGTTTGGTTCAAGTCCCTAACATAAAAAAATAAAAGGGAACGGCAACGCCATTCCCTTTTATTTGGTGCAGATGATGGGACTTGAACCCACAAGGTGTTGCCACCACTGGAACCTGAATCCAGCGCGTCTGCCTATTCCGCCACATCTGCATTTGTATTAAACATTTTAACATTATAAATAAAAGGTGTCAAGCAAAATTAAAAATTGCGCTGATATTTTCGATTTTTTTGCAAAAACTAATTTCAAAAATACTGAAAGGAATGAAGCGAAAAAATGAAAATAAAAAGATTTTTATCTTTGGTTCTTTCTCTTTTGCTTGTTTTAAGCCTTTCCGGCTGCGGAAACAGGGAAGAACCCGAAGATCCGAACAGTGTTCCGGAAGTTTCCGGAGAAGACGAACTTGTTCTTTATCATAACAGCACAGCCCTTGCACCAATGCTTATGAGCCTTACGGAAGAATACTCCAAAGCGACCGGCAAAAAAATTTCCGCCAAACTTGCCGGAAATGATTTTTTGGGCGAAATGCAGTCGAATTCCGCTGTAATTTATGTTGTTGATACCAATTCCGACCTTTCCGAATGGCATTCCGGCGGACTTTTTTCCGACCTTCTTAACGACAGCGGACTTTCTTCTGTAGTAAGCGGTATTCCAGCCGGACTTCAGCTTAATCCTGCCGGTATCGGAAGCTATGGTGTCCCGCTTGTTCTTGAGGGATACGGATATATTTTCGATAAGGAAATGATTTCCGCTCTTTTCGGTAAAGAGAATTCCGAAAACCTTATAAACGATTTAAAAACCTGTTCCTTCACAGAATTTGAAGGTTTTGTTGCGGCCGTTGATACCTATATTTCTGCGCCTTCCGCTGCGGAAATTACAATCGGCGGCAGCAAATATACTTTTGCCAAGGAAAAAAACGGAAAAGCTTTGAACCTTACCGGTGTTTTTTCTCTCAGCAGCGAAAGTACAAGAGCTATGGAACATCTTTTGAGCACCGCTCTTGCGGCGAAATTTGCAAGCCGCTACGAAGTTATGACTGCCGCCGAAGAAGCCGTTTCCGGAATGAACGATATTCTTTCCGCATACGTTGAAGTGCTTGACCTTCATACAAGCCACATTTCCGGTGCGGAAGGAAGCATCGGCCGGGGCGATGAATTTACCGGCGGAGATTATAATTACTCCACCGCGGTGGACTTGTTTACAAGAGGAAATGCCCTTTTTTATCCCGGCGAAACTTTTGACACGGCGGATTTTGAAAAATCCGCAGAAGGTTTTTCCGAAAACCTTGATATAATCCCGATGAAACTTCCCCTTTCCGACGATGAAATCACCGCCGCCGGAATGACCGCAGAAAAACTCCAGAGTTCAATTGTTATCGGAAGCCGTTACTATCTTACAGTCAATCCCAAAGCGGACGAAACTTCTTCCGCCGCGGCAAAAGATTTTATAAACTGGATATACAGCAACGAAGCGGGTAAAAATGCGTTTTCTTCCGCTTTCGGCGGTGTTCCGTTTAATTTTGAATATATCATGGGCGATTCCGTGACTGAAGAGAATTCCGCAGCAGAAAACCAGAGCGAAGTTTCTTCCGAAAGCGAAAGTTCCGAAGGCAAAACCAAAAGCGGAACCGCTTCTCCCGAAAACAGCTCCCAATCCGGAACAGAGAGCGAAAACCCCGGCCTTGCTGAAGAAGAAAGCTCCGGAGAAGAAAACCCGGATCTTGTGGGACCAATGATCCCGAGCCACAGTATTTCCAACAGCCTTATGGCTTCGGTTGCGGAATACTACGCCGCAGGAAACTGGATCCCGGATCTTTCCTTTGCACTTCCGGCAGATTTTACCGAAAAGATCCTTGGTGAAAATCTTTCGGATTATTGGGGAATGGAAACCTGGGCGGATTCCGACAGAAAAAACTTTGTTGACACCATTATCGGCGGCTGGAAAGAGCGCCTTGATAAAGAAAACTCCGCAGTGGGCTGATCATAAAAAATGAGCACGGTGTTTTGAGCACCGTGCTCATTGATTTTTATTTTATTTCACAAAAAAGCTTTCCGTCTTTTCTGCCGTAATAAATTTCCGAAAGTTCTTCGTTTTCAAAAACTTTCACCATATCGCCAAAACCGTCCGCAAGAACATAATTTTCAAGATCTTTTCTTTTTATCCAGAAAACTTCGCCTTCTTCGGAAGAAGAAAGTTCTCCGGAAAATTTATCGGTTTTGAAGAAAAGGCAGATAAATCTTTCCCCGGTTTTTCTTATTTTGAACTGCTTTGCACCGCAAAGTTTCGGGTTTTCAATCAAAAGTCCGGTTTCTTCCTTAACCTCACGAATTGCGGCAGAAACAAAACTTTCGTCCGGTTCAACATGGCCGCCGGGAAAATTGATTCCCGGCCAGTTTTTGTTTTTTCTGTCCTGAACAAGAATGTTTCCGTCACCGTCATAAACCATGCACATTACCGTAAGTTCAACATTTTCCGTTCTTTCCAAAACCTTACACTTCCTTTTAAAAAACTCCCCTTTCGGGGAGTTTTTTGCTTTATTAAAATCAATCGTAACTTCTCATTACGGAAACAACTTTTCCGAGAATTTCGACGGAATCAACAATAATCGGTTCATAATCATCGTTTTCCGGCTGAAGGCGGAAATGTCCGTCCTCTTTATAAAAGCGTTTTACTGTTGCGGAATCTTCAACAAGGGCAACAACAATTTGTCCGTTCTGTGCTTCGGGAGTTCTTCTTACAACAACAATGTCGCCGTCAAGAATTCCGCATTTTATCATGGAATTTCCGTGAACATGAAGTGCAAAAAGGTTGTTGGTATCGCCGGCGAAGGGAACGTATTCGTCAACTTCTTCTTCCGCAAGGATCGGGGAACCGGCGGCAACGTGACCGAGAACGGGAATTGTTCCGGGGGGTGTTGTTGTTTTAATGCTTATGGCGCGGTTTTGGTTTTCGCCCATGGAAATTCTTCCTTCCGCCTGAAGTTCTTTAAGGTATCTGTGAACAGTGGAAGTTGATTTGATTTCAAGTTCGGCGCAAATTTCGCGAACTGTGGGCGGATAGCCGTTTTCTCTGATAAAATCTGTCATATAATTAAGGATAGCATCGGCCTTGTTTCCCATAAAAACATAATCCCCTTTCAGAAATCGGATTTATCCGAATAAATTATAGCACATATGTTCTGGTTTGTAAACATATGTTCGGCAAAATTTTTTGATGTTAACAAATTTCTTTCTTAAAATATTACGTTTTTTCACACGTTGTTCACTTTTCCTTAACAAATAAAAAAATATAGGTGTTATAATATAGATGTACTTAAGAAGAGCCGCAAACTTCTTAAGTTACACCCTCCTCAAAAACTCAAACTAATTGACTTACAAAAAAAAAGAAAGAACACCGGAACTGACCACTCCGGTGTTTTTTCTTTTTTGTATTTTTGTAGAAAAATGCTACAATTGACAGCCGCTTTTTTAAAGGATATAATTATCTTCGGTTTTAAATTAAAAAGGAGGCGTTTTTTTGGCTTCTGAAAGCACAGCGAAGCGCATTGATATGACCACCGGGTCAATTTGGAAATGTATGGTCAGCTTTGCGATCCCGGTTTTTATCGGGCACCTTTTCCAACAGCTTTATAACACCGCGGACTCCATAATTGTCGGAAACTTTGTTGGAAAAGAGGCCCTTGCGGCTGTTTCCAGCAGCGGAAACCTTATCTTTATGATGACCGGCTTTTTTATGGGTCTTTGCATGGGCGCCGGCGTTATCATAAGCCGATATCTTGGCGCAAGAGATTTTGAAAAGATGCAGAAAACCATTCACACTGCGGTTGCTTTTGCTCTTTGCTGTGGCGTAACTCTTTCTGTTCTTGGTCTTTGGCTTGCGCCCAAACTTCTTATCTTAATGAAAACTCCGGAAAACGTTTTGCCCCTTTCCATAACTTATTTTCGGATTTATTTTTTCGGAAGCTTTTTTTCGCTGACTTATAACGTCTGCGCCGGAATTCTGCAGGCTGTTGGCGATTCAAAAAGCCCCCTTCGTTTTCTGATAATCGCTTCGATAACCAACATAATTCTTGACCTTATTTTTGTCGGTGTTTTCAATTTGGGTGTTGCGGGCGCAGCTGTTGCAACAGTTATAAGCCAGATGCTTTCCGCAGTGATGGGTTTCAGAAAACTTGTTAAAAGCGAGGGCTACTATAAGCTCCACCTCAACAAAATTCGTTTTGATCTTTCAAGGCTTAAAGAGATCCTTCATCAGGGAATCCCTTCCGGAATAAACAACTCCATCATTTCGATCGCCAACGTTGTCGTTCAGTCGAACATCAACGCTTTCGGCGACACCGCAATGGCAGGCTGCGGTTCCTATTCAAAAATCGAAGGTTTTATTTTTATTCCGATAATGTCCTTTGCAATGGCGATCACAACATTTATCGGGCAGAACCTTGGCGCCGGAAACCATGAAAGAGCACTTAAAGGTTCCCGTTTCGGAATTCTTGCGGCGGTTGTTTCTGCGGAAATTCTCGGTGTTATCCTTTGGCTTACTTGCCCCTGGGTAATTCCGCTTTTCAATGATGATCCGGCTGTTGTCGCAATCGGCGTTAACCAGATGAGGACCGAATCCCTTTTCTTCTTCACTCTTGCTTTTGCTCATGCTGTTTCCGCGGTTATGCGCGGCGCAGGAAGAGCAAAAATGCCCATGTACACAATGCTTCTTTGCTGGTGCATAATCCGCGTAACATATATAACCGTTGCGGTAAAATTCTTCCCGGTTATAGAAACCGTTTACTGGGCATATCCCCTTACCTGGTTTTTAAGCTGCATAATTTTCGCCTTTTATTATTTCAAAGGAAACTGGCTCCACACATTCGATTACAGATAAACAAAGACCGGCAATGCCGGTCTTTTTTATTTGCAATTAACCGCAAATCTTTCGCTTTGCTCAGAATTACTTTCGCCGTTATCAAAGTCCCTCTTCCTCGACGAATTTATAAAAAGCTGCTTCGGCGGTTTTGTCCTCCGGGCGGACTGTTCCGACGGGGGCTGTATATACCATATATTCTTCGTTTCCGTCTATGCCGAAAACCTTGTTGCATTCATCGTGAACAAAAGCGCCGATTCCGCAGGTTCCAAGACCGAGCGCGGTAACGGCAATATAAAGATTCTGGCAAAGGTGACCGGCATCAAGAAGAGCAACACGGTGGCAATTTGTGCCGTAGCGCCATTCTGCGCGGTATGCAACCATTGTCCAATAGAAAACAACGTTTGCTTTTTCTGCCCATTTCTGTCCGCAAAGGGTTTCGTTGATTGTTTCCTCAAGATTTTCGCCGGTTTTCAAAAGTTCAATGGCGTGTTCCATAGGGAGATAGTGATATATTCCCGGAACAAGGCCGGAAACTTTGCGGATTATCATATAGGTTTCAAATTCATGTCTTGCTCCGCCGCAGGGAACGGTTCTTATTGTTGCGTAACTTTTTCCGCGGATGCTTTTTATTCCCTGGGTGGCCCAAAGAAGGAAGGAAAGTTCTTCTATGCTCATTTCCTCCTCGGTATAAACGCGGGAACTTCTTCTGTCGCGGATAACGGAAATTATATCGTTATTAAGTTCAAGGGCGGAAAAATCAAGGGGCAGAACTGTTTTTGCGGAATCTTCCGCCATTGCCGCTTTGCAAAGAGGAGGCTGGGGAAGACGGAGCTGTTGGTCCGAAGGGTTATATTCGCTGTCGGCGGTCATATCATCATAGTGATAGCCGTGCATGAATCTTCTTCCTTTTTCAATAAGTTCTTTTTTAAGTTTTTCGTCGATCATGGGGTAAGACCTCCTTGTGCTTTATAAAACCATAATATCACAGAGCAGCAAAAAGAGCAAACAAAAAAGGAAAAGCAAATTGCTTTTCCTTTTTTCAGTTTAATTTAAAATAGATCGAAAGATCGTAATTTGTTTCCGCAATGAAATCCTCAAGGGTAAGGACCACCGGATTTCCCTCACCGAATTTTCTCATGAGTTTTCCGCCGACATTATAAAAACGGTAAAGGCGTTTTCCGTTTTCATCTGTTCCTGCGGCGGTGAAGGCAACGTAATGGGCGACCCTTGGTCTTCGGTAATACATGATAATAGCTTCTTTTGCCCCGTTTTCAAGAATATCTTCCGGGGAAATCGAAATTTCAACTTTTTCGCCTTTTTTCTCCATAAAACGTTTCATAAAGAAAGCTCTTGTTCCGAAAACGCCACGAAAGGAACAGCCTTTTTCCATTTCGGAAGCAAGGCGCGGAATACCGATTATTCTGCCCCTTGAAAAAAGAATGTTCCAATAGGCAATACAGCCGCAGCCGCAATAGGCAAAATTTCTTGCGGAATATTTTATACAGGCAAGGCGGTTTTGGTTTTCGATAAAACCGTCCGGTGAAAACCCGTTTTTAACATTTCGCTCAAGGGTCTTCATAACGCGCCTGTTATGCTTCAAATTTTCTTCCTTTGAATATGAAAGATTGCTGAAATCGAATCCGAATATTTTCATCAGAGATAAAGATTCATATAGTCGGCGGAAAAATATTCGTCACCGATTTTGAAAAAGTTTTTATGGGTGCCGATTTTTTCAAAGCCGAATTTTTTATAAAGACCGATGGCTCTTTCGTTATCGGAGCGAACCTGGAGTTCGATAACTTCGGTATTGTTTTTTCTGCAAAAATCGATAAGAAGATTCATAAGCCCGGTTCCGATGCCTTTTCCCCAGTAATCTTTTCTTACGGTTATAGCAAGATCTTTTCTGTGGGCAAAACGGATTCTTCCGGAAACAGAGGAAACAACGCCGCTTCCGACAAGTTCACCCTCGTCAAAAGCAAGGATCATCACGCCGCTCGGATTTCCGGAAAGTTTTCTGATATAATCCGCAGTCTGGGAAATAGAAAACGGAAGGCCTTCTTCGCCAAAGGTAAGATTGTCGCTTTCCGTTCCGACAATTTTGCAGTATTCAAGAAATCTTCCCGCATCGGAAGTTTCCGCTTCACGATAGATAATGTTCATTGGCATTTTATGTCACCTCTCTGAAGTTGATTTTTTCAGTTTTCGCAGCCGCCGCAGCCGCTGCATTCTCCGCCGCAGGAACCGCAGTCGTTTCCGCAATCCCCGCAATCCCCGCAGCCGTGTTTTTTTCCGCCAAGGTCATGGCCGCTGCTTAAAAAAGCTTCGCATTTTCCTCCGGCAAGGACCTCTTCCGGTTTTTTATCGAAGCGAAGACAGGAGGAAGTATCCCCGCGTTTTTTATAAGCACAGTGGTGACAGACAAGGTCGCGGTTGGAAATTTCCTTTCCGCCTTCGCCGGTTACTGTAATACGGTCCGGGATAAAATTATGGCCTTTTCCGCCGTTTTTGCATCTGCATTTATGTTCCATATCGGTCAAGATACCTTTCAAAAATAAATCTGAATAAATTATAGCATTATTCCGTCACCATATCAACGCAAAACCCTTTAAAAATGGCTCAAAGTGGGTTAAAATTTGACAATTATGCCCTTTTTGAATATAATAGGCATTGTTGTAAAGGAGTGGCTTTATGCAAAAAATACTATCAAAAGCAGAGGTTATTATCGGCCGATTAAAACCTCGCCATCTTCTGGCAGCTTTTTTTATACTTTTACTGGCGTTTGTAATGCTCTGGTCCGCTTCAAGGATCAAAAAAGTTACCGTTGATATCGACGGAGAAATAATTACAAAAACAACCGCCCTTGCGGATCCTTACAGAGTTCTTGAAGAACTTGAAGTTGAAATTGAACCGGAAGACATTGTTACGATAACCGGTTTCGGCGACGGAGGTTTTTTCGGTGAACTTGGACAAAACCACGCCGAGATCCGTATCCAGAGAGCTGTCAACATTGAAATTGTCGCAGACAAACTAACCTATCATGTTACCGCCGCGGAGGGCGATACGGTTTCCGACGTTCTTGAAATTTCCGGACTTGAAGTCCGTGAACACGATTTTCTGAACATTGATGAAAGCAAAAAGGTTGAAGAAGGCGATGATATCAAGCTTACAAGAGTTGATTACATCATCACCACAGAGGAAGAAAGCGTTCCGAGAGAGAAAACATACCGCGGAACCTCGCTTATTTCCGGAGGAAAAACAGTTCTTCTTTCATATGGAAAAAACGGTACCCGCCTTAAAACTTATGAGCAAAAAGTTGTTGACGGTGTTTACGGCGAAAGGGTTCTTGTTTCCGATGAAATTACCAAAAAAGCCACCAACGACCTTTACGTTGTGGGCGACGGAAGCGTTATCTCGCCGCTTGATTATGGATTCGAAATTGTGAATGGCGTTCCGACAACTTATGAAAAAGTCCACACAAACGTCCGGGCAACCGGTTATTATGCACCATACGGCGCCGGAACCGCCACCGGAAGACTTGCTCAGGTGGGATATGTTGCGGTTGACCCCAAAATCGTTCCCTACGGAACGAAAATGTGGATCGTTGCCCACGGCAACACCGGTTTTGTTTATGGCTATGCCCTTGCCGCGGATACCGGCGGTGCAATGCTTTCCGGAAAAAACTTTGTTGACCTTTATTACGAAACTTATTATGAATGTGTACTGAACGGGCTTCGCTATGTAGATGTATATATTCTTGAAACTCCGAAAGATAAAAAATAAAAAAAGAAAGGTGTTTTTAAAAATGGTAGAACTCAGACCCATTACCGAAGAAAACTTTGAAGATTGCATCAACCTTGACGTACGCGAAGAACAGCAGGATTTTATTGCTGAAAACATGTGCTCCCTTGCGGAAGCTTATGTTGCAATGACCAGCGGCCCTGTTGTTCCGATGCCTTACGGTGTTTATGACGCAGAACAGGACAACATGGTCGGTTTTCTTATGATCGGTTATGCCGAAGAAGGCGACGAAGATCTTCCCGAACCTTTCTATTGCATCTGGAGAATCATGACCGATGCAAACTGCCAGAAAATGGGTTATGGCACTGCGGCTCTTCAGGAAGCTGTCAAAATCGTAAAGGAATATCCCCTTGGCGAAGCAAAAAAACTTTGCGCCGCATATTCCCTTGAAAACAGCCGTGCAAACAAACTTTTCAAAAACGCAGGTTTTGTTGTTGGCGAACCCAACGAGGACGGAAACGTTCTTGCTGTTCTTGATATCTGATGTACTGGGTATATACCCTTTGGTGTGAGGACAATTCGCTTTATACCGGTTTTACGGACGATATAAAACATCGGATTTATGTTCATTATCACCGGCTTAAGGCTGCGGCGAAATATACCAAAAGCCACAAAGTCCGCTCCATTGCCGCACTTTGGAAAACAGATTCCGAAACCGCCGCAAGAAAGCTTGAATTCCGGATAAAACGTCTTGAACGTGCAAAAAAGTTTTTGCTTATTGAAAAGCCGGAACAGGTTTTTGAATTTTTCCCGGAGCTTTCCGATTTTGATATTTTGCCGGATAATGATATCAATTTTGAAGATTGCATATAAAAAAAGACGGATTCTTCGCTTTGCTCAGAATGACAGCAATTTTTCATTTACCGCTGTAATTACCACGAAAAAGGCACTTCTTTACGAAGTGCCTTTTTATTTTTATTAAATTCTTCCGAAACGTTTTGTGATTTCAAGAATATATTCACCAAGTTCTTTTGAGGCAAAGCCCGGTTTTGCGCGCCAGGTCCAGTTTGCATCGGAAAGGGTGCCCGGAAGATTCATTCTGGCTTCCTTTCCAAGTTCAAGGTAATCCTGCATAAGAATTACGCAAAGACGGCTTACTGATGCCATACAGCCGCGGATAAGGCCTTTTGCAATGCCTTCTTCCTCAGTAAGTCCGAGATAGGCCTTGCCTTCCGCAAGGTCGTTTTCCGCAACTTCCGAAAGCCACTGAACGAGGGTGGGGTTATCGTGGGTTCCGGAATAGACAACGGAGTTTTCCGGATAAGTATGGGGAAGATAGTTTCCCTCTTCACGGGAATCGAACGCAAACTGCATGACTTTCATTCCGGGATATCCGGAATCCTCCCGGAGTTTGCGGACTTCCGGCGTTACAAATCCAAGGTCTTCGGCTATAAAATCAATTTCCGGAAGGGCTGATTTTATTGCGTTTATGAAATCCATTCCGGGACCTTTTTCCCAATGGCCGTTCATGGCGGTTTTATCCCCGGCGGGAATAGACCAATAGCTTTCGAAACCGCGGAAATGGTCGATCCTTACGATATCATACATATGCTTTGCGGCGCCAAGACGTTTTATCCACCAGGCAAAACCGCTGTTTTTCATTTTTTCCCAATCGTAAATCGGGTTTCCCCAAAGCTGGCCGTCTGCGCTGAAAGAATCCGGAGGACAACCCGCAACGCATTTTGGCGAAAGATTTTCGTCAAGAAGGAATTCTCCCGGTTCCGCCCAGACATCTGCGGAATCCAGCGGAACATATATCGGAATATCGCCGACAATGCGGATCTCTTTTTCGTTTGCGTAGCCGCGGAGTTTTTCCCACTGGGAGAAAAATTCAAATTGGAGAAAATATCTGAAAGCAATATCCTCGCTCAGTTCTTCTCGCTTTTCCGCAAGGGCTTTTTCGTCCCGAAGGCGAAGTTCTTCCGGCCACTCTGTCCAGGGTTTTCCGCCGAAGGAATCTTTTATCGCGGTAAAAAGGGCATATTCAGAAAGCCAGTTTTCGTTTTCGGATACAAACTTATTATATTTTTCGTCCGGCACAAAACGGCTGTAAGCAAGGCGCAGTACCTTGTTTCGGCTCTGGTAAAGTGCGCCGAAATCCACTTTTTCTTCATTATTTCCCCAGAAAAAAGATTCGGCCTCCTGTTTTTCAAGAAGACCGCTATCTATCAGAGTTTCCAGGTCGATGAGATAGTGGTTACCGGCAAAGGCAGAGCAGGACTGGTAGGGCGAATCGCCATAGCCCGTTGGGCTCAGCGGCAGTATCTGCCAGACCCGCTGACCGGATTTTTCAAGAAAATCCACAAATTCATAAGCATTTTTTCCCATGCTTCCGATTCCGTAAGGTCCCGGAAGAGAGGAAATATGCATCAATATTCCGCTTTCTCTCATTTTTCGGAAAAGCTCCTTATATTAAATTTTGTCTTTGATCAAATCTTTCTTGTGCTTTCGCGAAGACGAAGAGCAAAAGGAACGGTTTCGTGCCTTGCGTTTCCGCCTTTTTCAATGCAATCCAAAAGAATTTCAACACTTCTGACCGCCATTTTTCGGACGGACTGTTCAACGGTGCTCAGCTTTGGAACAAGGAAAGAACCAAGCCGCAAGCCATCAAAACCCACAACGGAGATATCTTCCGGAACGCGAAGACCGTTGTCTTTAAGCGCTCTTATGGCGCCGATGGCCATAACATCCGCCGCAGCAAAAAGCGCGGTGAAATTCCTTTTGTTTCTAAGAAGAAGGCAGGTTGCGTCGTAACCGTCCTGATAGGAAAAACGAACGCCGATATAGTCTTTGTCTTTGTCAAAATCAATGCCGTGCTCGGAGCAGGAATCGAGACAGCCTTCAAAACGCAGACGACCGGTATCGGAAGTATCGCGGTCACCGCCGACAATGGCAAATCTTCTGTGTCCCATTTCGATAAGCGAATCCATAGCACATTTTGCCGCAAGGCGGTCATCGGTGGAAACGCTTGAAAGATTTTTGAACGGAAGATTTGAAGCGTCGCTTGAAACAAGGACGCAGGGAATTTCGATTTTATCAAAATCAGAAATGAAATGATCCATATTGCCCCCAAGCATTAAAATTCCAAGGGGCTTTTTTTCGCGGCAAAGCCGCACCGCCCGAAGAACTTCGTTATCGTCTTCGTCGATGTAATCAACTATCAATGGATAATCGGTTTTTGCAACTTCGCTTTGAATGGTTTCCACAAGGGAACCGAACATTTCGTTGGAGGTACCTTTTACAACCACAAGGATTGATGTCGCATTTTTCTGTTTAAGCTGTTTTGCGTTATCGTTGATCTGAAAACCGCTTTCTTCAACCGCTTTAAGAATTGCCTTCCGTGCTTTTTCGCTTACGTTCGGCTGGTTATTGAGAACGCGCGAAACGGTTGCAACGCCATAGCCGGTTTTTTTTGCAAGATCCTTTATGGTCAAAGGGGCACCTCCTTTCCGATATGTTTTAATTAAAAATCAGCCTTTTACTGCACCGGCAGCAACACCTTTGATGATATGTTTCTGGCAGGTGAGATAGAAAATAATAACAGGAATGATGCTGAGAAGGATAAGCGCCATTGTTGCGCCGAGGTCAACGGTTCCGTAGCTTCCCTTGAGGTACTGGATATGGATCGGAATGGTCTTATATTCGGTACGGTCGAGAACAAGATAGGGAAGAAGATAGTCGTTCCAGATCCACATGATTTCAAGGATCGCAACGGAGATCATGGTGGGTTTCATCATCGGGAGAACAACGCTGAAATATGTACGGAAAGGGTTGCAGCCGTCGATGGCGGCAGCTTCTTCGATATCAAGCGGGATTCCTTTTACAAAGCCGACGAACATGAAAACAGCAAGACCCGCGCCGAAGCCAAGATAAATTACCGGAATGGTCCAGGGGGTATTGAGTTTGAGGGTATCCGCGGTTTTGGAAAGGGTGAACATTACCATCTGGAAAGGAACAACCATGGAGAAAACGCAGCCGTAATAAACGATTCTGCAGGCAAGGGAATCAACACGGGAGATATACCATGCGGCCATGGAAGTGAAGAGAAGAATAAGGATTGTTCCGAGAATTGTGATAATGATGCTGTAAAGAACGGATTTTGAAAAAGGATAACCGCCGAAGGTCATTCCGTTGATGAAGTTATCAAAACCGGCATGGCTTTCTCCGGTGGGAATTCCGAAGGTATCGGTTTTAACGAAGGTATTCTTTTTAAAAGAGTTGATAACAACCATGAGCACCGGGAAAACATAAATAACGGAGAGAACGGTGAACAGAACGGTTGTAAGAGTTTTTCCGAATTTTTCTTTCTGGAAAGCGCCTTTCATTACTGCTGTACCTCCTTTTTACGGGTTGCGGTAAGCTGGGCAATTGCCAGGGTTGCAACGAGAATGAAGAAAAGAACCGCTTTTGCCTGGGCAACACCGCGGGTGTTTGCGCCGACATAGAAGGTGTTATAAATGTTGAGGGCAAGCATTTCGGTGGTATGTACGGAAGTGCCGTCCGGGTTGATGATATAAGGATAACCTCCGGTAAGAGCAATGTTCTGGTCGAAGAGTTTGAATCCGTTGGTAAGGGAAAGGAAAGTGCAGATGGTGATGGATGGCATAACGTTCGGAATTGTGACTTTGAAAAGAGTCTGCCAGCCGTTTGCGCCGTCGATCTTTGCAGCTTCGAGCATATCTTCCGGAACAGCCTGGAGGCCCGCAATATAAATGATCATCATATAACCGATCTGCTGCCAGCAGGTGAGGATTATAAGTCCCCAAAAGCCCCATTCCTTATCCATAAGAATGGAAGTCTGGTAATAACCGAGGAAACCGTCAAAAATCATGCTCCAGATATAACCGAGGACGATACCGCCGATGAGGTTCGGCATGAAGAAAACGGTTCTGAAAAGGTTCGCGCCTTTTATTTTCTGAGTGAGAGCATAAGCAACAGCAAACGCAAACACGTTTATGAGCACAAGGGAAACGATCGCGAAAACCGCGGTGAATCCGAAGGAATAGATAAAGCTTTCGTCCGCGAGAGCTTTTTCATAGTTTAAAAGTCCGACCCATTCCCATTTACTGGTGGTCTTGAACTTGCAGAAAGAGAGGAAAAGACCATGGAAGAAGGGCCATACGAATCCGATGAGAAATGCCGCTACCATCGGAACAAGGAAAAGTGGTGCCCAACGCTGGATTGGCTTGCGGATCATATCGCTGTTTACCGCCGCGCTGTCGTGTGAGCGTTTCATTTTTTGCTTCAACTCCTGCTAATTGAATTTAAAAAAGGTCACTGTTTCGGCTTCATGGGGCCTCAACAATGATATAGCAAAAACGGAGCGAGCTTTTGGCTCGCTCCGTTCAATCAAAGCGAAACTGCTTTGAAATTTTCGAGAAACTAAAATCAGCCGTTTACTGCCTGATACTGTACTGCCCAACCGTCGATGAATGCGGTTACAACAGTTGCCCAGTTTGCATCGGTAGGATCTGCGTTGTAAGCGTTAAGTGCGTTTACAGCGGTTGCGCGGTATGCGTCAACGTTGGGCTGGAAGTTGGTGATCCAAGCCATGTTGTAGCAGCCATCGCCGAGATATGCGTTAGCCTGTGCAAGGAAGGGGTTGGTGGAAACAGCAGCAGATTTGTAGGGCATTACGCCGAAGGTGCCAACTGCAGCTTCAGAAGCTTCGGGATCGGTTACGAGCCATACCATGAAATCGATGGTTGCCTGGATGTCTTCTTCAGAAGCATCGCCGTTGATTGCCCAGTAGTTTTCGGTACCGCAGTTAAGGCCAGCTTTTTCTTCGCCTTCAACACCGCAGTAATAAGGAATCATAGAAAGGGTGGAGAGATCCATGCCTTTGCCTTCAAGGCCGCCTGCTTCCCAGGAACCCTGTACATAGAATACTGCTTTGCCTTCTGCAAATTCAGCCTGTGCATCAAAACCGCCGTTTGCGAGTTCTTTACGATCAACAATGGAGTTTACTACAGCGAGATCATAGAGGTTTTTGAAGTTGTCCATGTAAGCGCCGGTAAGGGTGGGAGCAGCTGCAGTGCCGTTTGCCCATGCTGCGTTGTCATCTACGTATTCATAGTAGTATTCGAGGTTGATCATATGGCCGGTGTATCTCCAGGAAGAGGAGCTATCCATTGCGTTGGAAGTGAATGCGCCGAAGCCGAGTTCTTCGGAACGAGCGGTGATGTCTTCAACAACAGCTTTGAGGGTTTCGAAGTTGGTGATTTCGGAAACATCGTGGCCAGCTTCGTTAAGAAGAGCGTTGTTTACGATGATGCCGTAGCATTCATAGCAATAACCGATGGAGCAGAGTTTGCCGTCTGCATCATAAAGTTTGTATGCGTCGGTGTTGAGTTCTGCTTCGATTGCAGTGCCGGTGAGATCGAGGCAATAATCGCCCCAGGTATCAACAGCAGCCTGGTTACCGACTACGAAGATGGTAGGAGCTTCGCTCTTATCCATTTCAGCGGTAAGGGTTTCGTTATAAGTACCGGAAGCAGCGGTTTCGATTTTTACTTCTACACCGGTTTCAGCGGTGTATTTTGCTGCAAGTTCTTTAAGTACTTCGTCAGATTCGGGTTTGAAGTTGAGCCAGTAAACAGAACCGGTTGCTTCAGTTTCGCCGGGTTCTACGGGTGCTTCGGGATCGGAAGGTTCTTCAGGGGTTTCGCCGCATGCTGCGAAGGAGAGAACCATTACGAGAGCCATGAGCATTGCAAGAAGCTTTTTCATTTAGTTTTCCTCCTAAATTTTAACTTGGGTTTTTACCCATGATTTTTTTGGAAACGATTCCAACGTTTCCTCGCATAATATGATACTATTTTGATAAATGATTTTCAACAAATTTAAAAAAGTTCTATATTTCGTATAATACAGTGGTTTTTGATTTGTTGATTTTGCCCACAAGTTTTCAAGGATTTTCTGCATTTTTGCGGATTTTTATTATAAAATCGGCGGTTTTTATCAAAAAAACGGTTTTTTTGCAATTTTTCTTTCGTTTTTGGCGAGAGGACAGCTGTTTTTTACCAAAAAACAAAGGCGGAAAGCAGAACGGAATTTTCCTCTTATCCGTTTTTTACTCCTTGAATACTGCCTTCACCAAAAGAAAAGCTGAAAAAGAATTCCTTTGACAAAATCCACAAAAAAGACAGCAAAAGTCTATGAAATAAAGCTTATTGAATTTCCGAAAAAGCGGTGATATCATTATACTAACTCATTGTGTGCTGATCTACTCCACCAAATAGACTGCATACATAAAAAAAGGAGGATATGTCATTTCCGCTTTGACTTAGCGGTACGGCAGTGTGGAGACCTGTCGTAATGCCTTGTTCCGCTTTGCCGGAAAAGGCGAGGACTTTCGCCCGGATGGGGATTGTTCAAAAGTCAGAATTTATGGCAACTGTAACACTTAAAGACATTAGAAAGGTTTATCCTTTCAACGGTGACGACGCAAAGAAAATCAAAAAAGGCGAAGAACTTAAAACCAACCTTACAATTCTTCCCGACGGACTTCTTGCTGTTCACGATTTTAACCTTGACATCAAGGACAAAGAATTCATCGTTCTTGTCGGACCTTCCGGATGCGGAAAATCCACCACCCTTCGTATGATAGCAGGTCTTGAAGAAATTTCCGGCGGCGACCTTTTCATCGGCGACAAACGTATGAACGACGTTGCTCCGAAAGACCGCGATATCGCAATGGTTTTCCAGAACTATGCTCTTTATCCCCATATGACCGTTTATGAAAACCTTGCTTTTGCGCTTAAACTCCGCAAAACCCCGAAGGACGAAATCGATAAAAAAGTTCAGGAAGCTGCAGAAATTCTTGACATTACCCAGTACCTTGGAAGAAAACCGAAGGCTCTTTCCGGCGGTCAGCGCCAGCGTGTTGCAATCGGCCGTGCAATCGTTCGTGATCCCCAGGTTATGCTCATGGACGAACCGCTTTCCAACCTTGACGCAAAACTCCGTAACCAGATGCGCGCAGAGATCATCAAACTCCGCCAGAAAATCAACACCACTTTCATTTATGTAACCCACGACCAGACCGAAGCAATGACCCTTGGCGACAGAATCGTTATCATGAGCGACGGTTTTATCCAGCAGGTCGGAACTCCTCAGGAAGTTTTCAACCATCCGCACAACCTTTTTGTTGCAGGTTTCATCGGTTCTCCTCAAATGAACTTCTTCGACGCAAAACTTCTTAAGAAAGACGGAGTTTATTCTGTTGTTCTCGACGGCCACGAAGTTGTTCTTTCCGATGAAAAACAGAAAGCTCTTGCCGAAAACAACGTTGAAGAACAGGATATCACCCTTGGTGTTCGTCCGGAACATATTGTTCTTGCTGACGAAGGCGTTAACGCAAACATCGATGTTTCCGAAATGATGGGTTCTTCCGTACATCTTCACGTAACTGCTGTCGGTCAGGACGTTATCGTTATTGTTAACACCATGAACATGACTCCCGCTGAAGTTTCTGAACTTTGTTCCGGAAAAGCTATCAAATTTGATTTTGGCGGAAACAACTGCCACGTTTTCAGCAAAGAAACCGGCATCAATCTTGAAGCAAAATAAAATATATGTAATAAAAAAAGAACCACCCGACGGGCGGTTCTTTTTTTATTTTAAATTGTTTTTAAAAATTTTATTATTCCTTCGGTGAGCACCGCGATGTTGCGTTCGTCCATAACGGTATCACGGGGTGTATGTATTCTGTCCATATAAAGACCGAACTTTGATTTTTTGAAGGAAGCAACGCCAATATTTTTCTTGAAGTTTTTCTGGTCGGAGGGATAATAGACGCCTTTTTCGCTTTCGATGAGCACGTTTTTTTCCGTAACGTCAGCGAAGGCGGCTTTAATGTTCTCAAAATGCTCCGGGAAGGCTTTTTTATTAAGAATAAGCATCAGATAATCGCCGTCGGAAACACAGTCAAAGTTGATGAGAAGTTTATCTTTCATAACCTTCTTATGTTCCTTTGCAAAGACCGAAGAACCTAAAAGTCCCTTTTCCTCATTATCGAAGAAAACAAAGCAATACTGAGCACGTTCTTCCTCCGTCATTGAGTTCATAAGTTCAATAAGGGTTATGACTCCGGAAGTGTTGTCATTAACGGTATGCTTGTTTGCAGGACCGAACATCATAAGGAACAAAATTGCCCAGTAGGTGATGAGAGTGAACAGGGAGGTGGCGCTTGAATCATCAAAAATCCAGCCTGCAAAACCGCCGGTCACAGAACCGATGAACAGCATCGGAATTACGAGCACAAAGGCATAGAGAATGGATATCAGAACGCTTTTCGGCATTATGAAATTGGGTATCGGCATCACGGCGCAGGTATCATAATGGGCGCCCAGGACCGCTTTTGCGGTATCCGGATTTCCGATAACTATGTTGCGGCTGTAGCCGATTGCATCGTCCTCTACCCTGAGGTTCGGAAAATGAGCACGCATATATTCGATAAATGCGGTTTTCTGCTTTCTGGTTTTTCGAATCTGGTATTTTTCAAGGATTTCTTCTGAAATCTGGGTCAAGATTTCACCTTCTTTTAATAAAAAGGGCGGATATAATCCGCCCGGTTTTTGGTTCGACAGAGTTACAATCCCTCAGTCACCTTCGGTGACAGCTCCCTTTACACAAGGGAGCCTTAAAAGGTGACTTCCTGGAGACGGATGAGGGTTGCAATATAGATTTTAAGAGCTTCGAGCAGGAATTCAACCGAAGCGCCTTCGTCAACGCAGTGAACCGCACCTACCCATTCCGGCATGGGTCTTTCCGGATGCTCGGGGCCGAAGGAAACGGCGTTCGGGAAATCTCTTGCATAGGTTCCGCCGCCCATGGTATAAAGTTCGGCCTTCTCTCCGGTGATTTCGTTATAAGTGTTGATGCAGGTCTGGATTTCCGGAGAATCCGGTTCGATATAGAAAGGTTCCATTTCCGCAATGGTTTCGCAGACGCAATGCTCGCCGAATTTTTCATTGATGGTTGCGGTGATCTGAGCACCGGAGGTGTTGGTGGGATAGCGGCTGTCAAGGCTCTGGAAGAATTTTCCGTCCTTGATTCCGATGATTCCGCCGACAATGGTGAGGGGAGAGAACTTTTTGTCGTCTGCGTCAACGCCGATTCCGGTTCCATAGGGGCAGGAATGAAGTGCTTTGAGCACAGAAAGATATTCAGCTTCGGCCTCGGAACAAAGCTTGTTATCAAGGATATAATTTACGAGCACGCCGATGGCATTGATCTTGCCTTCCGGCATGGAAGCATGGCCGGCTTTTCCTGTTGCATTGAGGGTGATAAGGCCGTCTTTTGCGGAAACTTTTACGCTTTCGGTTTCTTCCGGAAGTTCGCCTTCGCATTTGAGCACAGCGGTTGCTTTATCCGGGATTACGTTGAAGGCCATTCCGCCTTCGATGCTCACAATTCTTTCCGGTGCGCATTTTGAATGGATCATACCCTGATAAATTCCTTTTTCTCCGTTGCAAACCGGGAAATCGGAGTCCGGGCTGAATGCAAAAGCAGGTGCCGGATAGTTTTTGAGATAATACTGAACGTCGCCCATTCCGGTTTCTTCGTTTGCACCGAGAAGTGCACGGACAGAATAGCGGAGGGGAATGTTCTTTTCTTTAAGATATTTGAGGGCATAGAGGCAGACAACGCTCGGACCTTTATCGTCCATAACGCCGCGGCCGATTATATAACCGTCTTTTTCCCACATTTCAAAAGGAGATTTTGTCCAGCCTTCGCCAACGGGAACAACGTCCAGATGGGTTACGGTTGCAATATATTTTTCTTCATTTTCGCCGGGAAGTTCCGCATAGCCGATATAGTTTTCGCAGTTTCTGGTTCCAAGACCGAGTTCTTCGGCAATTTTGAGCCCGAGTTCAAGAGCTTTTTTCGGTTCTTTGCCAAAGGGCGCATCCTCTTCCGGTTCGCCTTCGATACTCGGTACCGCAACAAGTCTTCCGATATCGCGGAGGATATTATCTTTGTTTTCCTCGATGAAAAGGTCTATGTCTTTAAGGTTGATTTCCATTTTTTCAAAATCTCCTTTCGGTTTGTTCATAGTTAAAGTATAACCGTTTTTCGGTCAAGGTCAAGGTTTTTGTTATAAAAAGAAAAGGGCGGATTTTATCCGCCCGGTTTTAGGTTTGACAGAGTTACAATCCCTCAGTCACCTTCGGTGACAGCTTAGCCACCCTTTTATGGCGGGAGCAAGCCCCCGCCATACATTAAAATATGGTGGTTACGGATATTATCCGACCTTATAATTTTGCATTATGCACTCTGAATTATGAATTAAAAAATTTCCGCCCGCTCTTTGATAAGTTCTATCACTTCTTTTTCGTTTTCGATTTCGGCGGAATAGGGATAGCTTTTAACGGTTTTTTCAAAAACTTCAAGGCATTTCTGCGCCATGGTGAGATTTTTAAGATAAAGAAGCTGATAAGCATAGGCAAGGCGGCGGCGGGAAACATAGTTTGCTGTGGCTTTGATATATTTATCAAGTTCTTTTGTATAAAGCGCCTCTATTTCGGAAGGTTCTGCGCCGCGGAAAATTTTGAGGAACAAAAGCTCGCAAAGGAGTTCGTTCCGGTGAAGCCCAAGAAGACCCGGCGCACGGAGCATATATTCTGCGGTAAGTTCCGCACTTTTGAAATCGTGGATATCATAGAAATAGTTATACTTCATAACGCCGATGGTACAGACCATCGGATCAAAAAGATCTTCGCCGCTTGGGAGGAAGAACCAGTCGCCGGGCATGTTTCTCATTCTTTCGCCTTCGGACATAAGTCCGTTTACATAAAGCTGGAGCCAGAAGGCACGAAGTGCAACCGGATTTTTTCCGAGAAGGAACGCGTTCCTTCCGTCGTTGGAAATTCCGCCGACCTGAAGGGGAATTCCGTTCAGAAGTACATTTCCGAAACCGACCGCACAGAGCATTCCGGAAAAAATTGCCCAGAAAGTGCCTTTTTCAGAAATGATGAACAGAACAAGAAAAATTACGCCGGAAAGAAAATTGAAAATGCAGCCGCCGAAATTATAGAGGGAAGTTTTTAAATTTTCGCTCCAGGGCGGAGGCATCATAAGGCACTGGCCGCCGGTTCCGACAATGTTATAAAGTTTTGTGCGGAGTTTTCCTCTTTCTTTTATGAACATCACATTTCCTATACGGAAGGATATGAACTTATATCCGGTGAGAAGTCCGAAAACAAGATGTCCGAGTTCGTGGATAATCGCCTGGATAAAATATGCTGCAAAAATGATTATCATACAAAAAATCATTTGCAAAGCGAACTCCCTCGGAGTTCCGAAAAGTTTTTCCGGATCTGCGGAAAAGATCATAAAAATTCCGCAGACCGCACCGACGATCAGATATAAAAAACGCGCGATTGCGTTATCACGCTTTACATTTTTCAAAAAAAGCGCCCCCTTTATAATTGTATTATATAATAAAACAAAGGCGGAAATAAAGACGGTTTGTAAATTTTGCTGAAATATTGCGGGGGGCGGATATTGTCCGCCCGTGTTTTTACCTCCTCAGAGGAGGAGGGGGACCATCGAAGATGGTGGAGGAGGGATTTTTATTACGGCGAGAGTAAACCCCCGCCCTACAGTTAAAAGAGAGATTTTGTTTCCACCTTTCCGTCTTTCGCTTCGGCGAAATCCACCTCTCCTGATAGGGGAGGCTTTTTTCGGGCGAACACACAGGTTCGCCCCTACGGAGCCGGAACTAATGTCGGTGCGTTGCGGCAGGTGGTTTTTTCCGCCTGTTTAATTTTGCATTATGCACTTTGAATTATAAATTAAAAGAATCCCTCCACCGCCAAAGGCGGTCCCCCTCCCTTTAGGCAAGGGAGGCTTTTTTCTGCCCGTTTAATTTTGCATTATGCACTTTGAATTATGAATTAAAAAAGCACCTTTGCGGGTGCTTTTTTATCAGAGTGAATCGACTATTTTTTGAAAAAGGTTCAAAAAGGTTTCTTCGCCGAGAGTATTCATCTTCAAGAAAATCGCCTGGCTTCCGCCGGAGGTTATTCCGGAAACGGTGATTGCGTCCTTATCTTCAAAAATCGTTACTGTAAGGCTTACCCTGTTTCCGCCGAAAGCGCTGTATCTTTCAAAAACCTTTACGGCACAGCGGGAATCCGAACTGCGGAACCATGTTTCGTCCTCAAGGCTTGCGGTTGAACTTGCAGCAAGGATTTCGTTTTCGATTTTCATGGAAATTTCGTCAAAATTTCCGTTTAATCTGCGCTCGTATTTTGCCATTGGGATTCCTCCTTTTTAAACGATATCAATTATAACAAGTTCCGGGCGGTTGAAAATTCGCGGAACAAAGTTGGATTCTTTCGCAAGGCCGCGGCTTACTATCATTGTTGTGCCGTCTTTTTCATAAAGGCCTCCGGCATATTTAGGAAAAAGACCTTCTCCGGGACAATAAAGTCCGTTCAGCAAACCGGGAATACGCCACTGGCCGCCGTGAGCATGGCCGGCGAGCACCAGGTCAAAACCAAGGTCGGCATAATGCTCAAAATTTTCCGGGCGGTGTATAAGAAGGATATTGAAGGACTCTTGGAAGTGGAAATTTTCCGTTGTTCGTTTTATATGAGCAAGCTGTCCGTCAAGATTTTTATAGGCGGTGGTATCGTCAAAACCATAGACATCCGGAGTTCCGCTTATGGCGGAAATTGCAATTTTTGTGTTAAAACCGTCAAGAACTGTTACCCCGCAGGATTCTGCGATTTCCTTATAATAATCAAGTTTTCCGTGCCTTACTTCGTGGTTTCCGGAAACATAATAACAGTTATATTCACTTCCGAGAGCTTTAAGCGCGGTTACGCCGCCATCGTCCGGCATTCTTCGGCTGTCGAAGATATCTCCGCCGAGGAGCACCATATCCGGATTTTGAGCACGGACCGCTTCCAAAAGGTCGCTCTGGTCATCTCCGCCATAGAGGCAGGAATGAAGATCGGAGATAAAAGCGATTCTTAAAGGGGTTTCGCTCTTTGGATTTTCAACTGTATAATGCACGGTTTTAAGTCTTGAATCGATTGCGAACACCGCAAGACCCAGAGTAAGGATTATTATGAGCACTATTGCGATAAGTTTTTTATTCATTGGGTTTTCCTCTAAAAAGGTCGGTCGGTTATTCTTCCGAATCTCCGATATAAGTGAAGCGCTGATAAGTTTTTCCGTCTCTTTCAACGGTTTCTTCCCACATTTTTGCGGGACGGACCCAAAGCCCGAATTCCCCATAGAGGGCGCGGTAAACAACCATTTCCTCAAGGGTTTCGCTGTGCTTTGCGGTACCGATTACTTCGTATTCATTGCCTTTGAAATGGCGGTAACGCCCGGGTTTTATCATTGATTTCGGTCTCCTTTTTTATGTATTGCTGCTTGTTTTATTACAGCGGGAGCAAGCCCCCCCGCCCTACAGTGAATTAATGTTATTTTCCGATTATATCCCGGACGCATTTTCCTGCAAGGATATAGCCGGCGGCCGGCGGAACAAAAGAGATACTTCCCGGGGCATGTCTTCCGTTTTCGGAATCAAGGGCAGCCTTTTTTGCTTCTTCGGTGCTGAAAAGGACCGTTTGTTTTTCAATTCCCCGTTTTTTAAGTTCCTTTCGGATAACTTTTGCCAAAGGACAGCCGCAGCCCGCGGTTTCGGAAATATCGCCGATGCGGAGTTTTTCCGGGAAAAGGCGGTTTCCCGTTCCAAGACACATAAGAAGCTTTATTCCGCGTTTTTTGCATTCTTCCGCGATATGGAGTTTTGCGGTTACGGTATCGATTGCATCGATTATATAATCAGGGTTCCAGTCATAAAGAAATGCGGAATTTTCCGGAAGATAAAATTCTTTTTTATAGGTAACGCTGCAATCCGGCGCAATTTTTTCAAAACGGAGCCTTGCGGCTTCGATTTTATCAAGTCCGACCGTTTCGGTCGTTGCCAGAAGCTGGCGGTTTATATTCGTTTCGTCAACCGTATCGCCGTCAACGAGCAGCAAATTTCCGACGCCAGCTCTTAAAACAGCTTCGGCTGCGGAGCCGCCGACCCCGCCAAGACCGATTACCGCGACCCTTGCATTTTTCAGTTTTTCAAGAGCTTCTTTTCCGAGGAAAAGTTCCGTTCGCTCGAGCCTTGACATTTTGGGCATTGCTCCTTTCGGTTTTGTTTTTTTGGGGCAGGGTTTTTCCCCTCATCCGTCAGCCTTAGGCTGACACCTTCCCCCAGGGGAAGGCTTACCCCTTTTACGGCGGGAGCAAGCCCCCGCCCTACATTAAATTACGGTGGTTGCGGATATTATCCGCCCGTTATTCGTGGGACAGGGTTGACAATCCCTCAGTCAGCTTCGCTGCCAGCTCCCTATGCACAAGGGAGCCTGCCCTCCGGGAAACCTTTTTTTCGGTTTTTATCCGTCTTTATAATTTTGCATTATGCACTATGCACTTTGCATTATTAATTAAAAAAATACCCCGCGTTGCCGAACAGTCCATCGTTGAAACCCGGTCTAATGACAAGGGTGGGTAAAGTTCTCCCGGCTGGTTCACGTTCCCCTGATCCATAAAAGCAGGGCCTACATTACAAAGCCGGAGAAGGACTCCCGTTTAACGATTTGTTGGATTAAAAAAACGGACGATTCTCGCACAAAGCAGGGTGTTTTACTATTATTATTTTTTCCGGCGGAAATTATGCATCATAGCCTTCTTCGCCGAAATAGATTCCGTAAATTTCGTCATATTCATCTTCGTCAACGATCTCTTCAAGATAATCGCAGTCGCCGTCGATGATATATTCGAGGATCACGGGTTCTTCAAGTTCGCGTTCTTCTTCGGAAAGGCCTTCCGGATAGAGAACGCAATATTTTTTTCCGTTATGTTCAATGGCGTCAACGAGCTCAAATTCGATATCGTTGCCGTTTTCATCGGTCAGGGTAACGGAGTTATATTCTTCAAATTCCTGCGGCATAAAAATCAGCTTTCCTGTTCGTTTTCAAATTCATAAAGTTCTTCAAGGCGGTCGATGAAGATTTCGGAAATTTCTTCATATTCTTCGTCATCTTCGATGGGTTCGAGAAATTCCTGGCCGTCTTCTTCAACAACTTTGAGGATCACAAGTTCGCCGTCATCGGAATCGATGTTTTCAGCGGTTTCGGTGGGGATAAGTGCAAAATATTCGTTGTTCTCGGTTACGAGAGAATCTACGATTTCAAATTCGGTTTCTTTGCCATTTTCGTCAACAAGGGTTACATAATCATTGCCGTAATCTTCGGTTTCGGGAAGATTGTTGTTCTGTTTGCTCATTTTTAAAATCTCCTTTTCGGGGGGTATTTTTTACATTAATATATTATAATAATCGGCAGATAAAGTCAATCAAAAATTAGCCGGTTGTTTCGGTTGGGTAGGAAATTTCGACGGAATTTATTTTTACCGGTTCTGCGGCAAGATATCCGCCGGTATAGCCGGAATTTTCGCCCCCGGCAATTTCAAGAACCGTTTCCATTCCGGAAACGACCATTCCGAAAACAAGTACTTTTCCTTCGTATTCCGGGATTCCGCCGAAATTTTCATAAGTTTCGGTTCTTTCGGAATCAAAACCGCTGTTTTTAATGAAAGCGGAGGAACTTCCTGAAAGTTCATCGGCGGTTATTATGAAAAAGGAAGGATTTGCTTCGCCTTTTTCCATCACAAAAGCAACAGCACCGTTTATACAGGCAAATTCCGTTTGTTCCGTTTCAAAATTTTCTCCGGAAACTTTGCTTTGGATAAACATATCTTCCGCAAGGACGGAAAATTCCGCGCCTTCAAAAGTTCCCGCATTATCAAGTTCAATAAATTTTTCCGCTGCAGCGGAATCGCTGAGTTTTATTTCAATATTGCCTTTATCGGTTTTTATGGTTGCGGTTTTGTCGCCTTCGGTTTCGGAAGTCTGCCATTCCAGAAATTCGTTCTTTTTTTCGGCCGGAGTGAAAACGATTTCGCTTTTTCCGTTTTCGCCGGTTTCTATTTTAAGAATTCCGAGAAGAGAAAGAACCGTAAGAACAACTATCGCAAAAACAAGAAAAAATATTGTGATAACTCCGAGAGTTTTTATCTTTTTCATGGAAAACCTCCTTTTGGGGAAAATGGGGAATTGGTTGAATTTGTAGGGACAGATATTATCCGCTCGGTTTAAGATTGACGGGGTTTATCCCTCATCCGTCAAAACCTTCGGTTTTGCCACCTTCCCCTCCGGGAAGGCTTAATATAAAATTTCCGCGGTTAGGGCGTTGGAAAGAAGGAAACCTTTTGGGGTAAAAGAGATTATGCTTCCGGAAATTTTCAAAAGACCCGGTGCTTCGAAAGGTTTTGCTTTTTCGAGAATTTCTGCGCCGGAAACTTCCGGAAAGAGTTTTTCCAGTTCCGAAACGTCAAGACCTTCGGAAAGGCGAAGCCGCAGCATTGCAAATTCTTCCCAGTTTCCGCCGGAAGATTCTTCCTTTTCGTTTTTCTCAAAGGAAACATTGAGAAAATCGTTTATATTTCTGTCGGTATAGAATCGGCGTCCTTCCATAAATGAATGGGCGGAAGGGCCTATGCCGATATATTCATCGTCCAGCCAGTAGCGGGTGTTATGGAAGGAACGTTTTCCGCCTTTGGCAAAGTTCGAGATTTCGTATTGTTCAAATCCGCGTTTTGAAAGTTCCTCACAGGCGAAAAGATAGAGGTCCGCGGATTTTTCCTCGTCCGCGCAAAGAAAACGAAGTTCGCTTTTTGCAAGGGGAGTTGTGTCTTCGATTTTCAGCATATAGGAAGAAATATGAGAAACGCCAAGGGAATCGCAGAAATTTATGCTTTCCAGAAGAGTTTTTTCCGTCTGATAGGGAATACCGAGCATCAGATCAAGAGATATATTATCAAAACCGGCGTTTTGGGCGGCTTTTACCGTTTCCGCCGCTTCTTTTGCGGAATGGATCCTTCCCAGGGCGGAAAGTTCTTTATCATTTGAACTTTGGAGACCGAAGGAAAGGCGGTTTATTCCCGCTTCACGGAGTTTTTTAAAATCCGCTCTTTCGGAAACGCCGGGGTTTCCCTCCGCGGTAACTTCCGCATCGGCGGTGAGATAGGGTTTTGCCGCTTCCATTATACTGCAAAGATGTTTTTCACCGAGAAGAAGGGGAGTTCCGCCGCCGAAATACAAAGAGTTATAAGACCTTGCATACTTTTTTCCGTAAAACTCAATGGCTTCGATAACGCGGTTTTTATATATTTCAAAATATTCTTCGCCCTTCGGAAATGAATAAAAATCGCAGTACCTGCATTTTTGGGCACAGAAAGGAACATGAATATACAGTCCTGCATAAGGGTTTTTATTCACGGTGCTCCCTTCCTTTCTTTTTTGACTTTTTTGTTAAAAAACGGTGCTCAATTTGGGTTTTTAACCCTTTCAAATTTGTCCACATGGAAAACTTTTGGCTTAAAACGGCTTTAAAAAGCGGTTTTTTTGAGCACTTTTCAACATTTTCCACAATGCATATGTTGAAAAAGTTGAAATTCAACCTTGAAAAGCAGAAAATCTGCCGGGTTTTCAACATTTTCCACCAAGTACTCCACCAAATGGCTTAAACAAGCGATTTATTCATAATTTTTTTGTTGAAAGCTTGTTTTTCATACTTTTGGGTATATTTTTTCCTTGAATTGGAAATTTTTGGATAACCTGTATAGGGCGCTTTTTCTATTCACCGAAAGGTGAAAGATGCTCAAAATTCCCTTTCATTTTCCGAAGCAAGGAGCACCCGATCAATCAGATTTTCAAGATCTTCCGGAGTGGTAAGTTCGCCGCATTCTCTTCTGAATTCCGCGGCGCCGCGCATTCCTTTGATATACCAGGAGGAATGTTTGCGCGCTTCGCGCATTCCGGTATATTCCCCTTTGTATTTGCAGAGAAGTTCTATATGCTTTTTAAGGACAGCCATTCTTTCTTCCGGGGTCGGTTCCGGAAGAAGTTCGCCGGTTTCCATATAGTGAGCTATGCGCCTGAAAATCCAGGGGTTACCCATGGCGCCACGTCCGACCATTACAAGGTCGCAGCCGGTCTGTTCATAAAGAGCTTTTGCGCTTTCCGGCGAAACAACATCACCGTTTCCTATTACCGGAACGGAAACAGCTTCTTTTACCTGTCTTATGATATCCCAGTTTACCGGAGGGGCATACATCTGGGTCCTTGTTCTGCCATGAACGGTAAGTGCAGAAGCGCCGTTTGCTTCACAGATGCATGCAAATTCAACGGCGTTAAGATGTTCGTTATCCCAGCCCGCTCTGAATTTTACCGTTACGGGAATATCCACCGCATCTGCAACAGCTCGGACTATCCTTCCGGCAAGTTCCGGATCTTTCATAAGTGCGCTGCCTCCGCCGTTTCCGGCAATTTTCGGAACCGGACAGCCGAAGTTTATATCGATTGCGTCCGGTTTATATTGAAGCGCCATTTTTGCGGCTTCGGCCATGACTTCCGGTTCAGAACCGAAAAGCTGGACAGCGCAGGGACGTTCCGCTTCGTTTATTTCAAGAAGTTCCGCGGATTTTTTGCTTCCGTAGGAAAGGCCTTTTGAACTGGTCATTTCGCCGACGGTCCAGACTGCGCCGAATTCGCGGCTTATCTCACGCATCGCTCTGTCACCGACACCTGCCATAGGGGCAAGGGCGGCATATTTAGGAAGTTCTATGTTTCCTATTTTCATTCTGTTTTCACCTTTTCAAAATCAAAATTCGGTTCCGTTCCAAAAAAATGGTTCGGATCAACAAAAACTCCTCCCACTGTAATTCCGAAATGAAGGTGATTTCCCGTGGAAAGACCGGTTGTTCCGACTGTTCCGATAACAGTACCTTTTTCAATATAATCGCCTTCGGCAACGTTTATTTTATGGAGATGATAATGCCAGCTCATAATTCCGCAGCCATGGTCTATGATAATTGTGTTGCCTGTAAGACCGAGCCAATCTGCAAAATATATTCTTCCGCTGTTTGTGGCATAAATAGGAGTGCCGCCGCCAACCGCCATATCGATGGCATCGTGCCATTCGGTCCTTCCGCTTGAAAAAGTACGGAAAGTTCCGAAGGAGGTGGTCTCCTTATACCAGGAATCACCGAGAGGTTTTTTAAATTCACCTTCCCAGAGTTTTTCTTCGGAAAAATTCCAGCGTTTTTCTTCAAAAAATTCCGCAAAAGCCTCCCGTACGTAAGTATCTTCCAAAGTTGCATCAAGTGTTGCCTGTTCCACAACAAGATATTGTTTTTTGAACTCTTTATCCTTAACAATTATTCCGCAGATAAAATCAGATTCTTCGGAGGAAATTTTGATAGGGTAATAACCGGGTTCGGTATCCGGTTTTACCGGAACAAAACAATACCATGCTCCTTCGTTTTCAAAAAACCTTCTGTCGTTTCCCAAAAAATCTTTAAAAACAACTTCAGAAAAATCCACATTTTCTGCTTTTATTATAAAATAATCGCCTTTTTCTATAAGATAGGACGAAAGTTTTAAAACAGGTTCCGCCTCAACGGTTTCTTCAGTTTCGGAACTTTCGGGGATAATTTCAGCTTCGGCTTCGCTTTCGGAAAGAGAAGATGAACTTTCGGAAAATTCCGAAGAGGTTTCCGGTGAAATTACGGGAACTTCCGGCAAAGTTTCGCAGCCGGAAGAGGATATTATTATTGAGGAAAAAATCAATGCTGTAAGTAATTTTTTTGATTTTGTCACGTTGTCCTCCGGGAAAAATTTTTTGGAAGAGGGTTACTTCCTTTCGTCTGCTTTGCAGACATCTCCCCCCAAAGGGAGTTTTTAAGTTTGAATTTTATTATAATATTATAGCATAAGGAATTTTTATATGCTATAATAAGTTATTATAATATTATAAAATATTCCGTTATATTATATTTTTGGGAGGTTTCGCCCATGAAAATTCTTGCTGTGGATTCCAACAGCATTATGAACCGCGCTTTTTACGGAATCAAGGTTCTTACCACAAAAGACGGTTTTTTTACCAACGCGATTTACGGTTTTCTTTCGATTTTGCTGACCGCAGTTTCCGAAACAAAACCGGACGCTATTGTTTTTGCTTTTGACGTTCATGCGCCTACTTTCCGCCATGAATTTTATAAAGAATATAAAGCCGGAAGACACGCGACCCCACAGGAACTTATCGACCAGTTCCCGGTTATGAAAGAGCTTTTGGGATATCTTGGTTACCCGGTTATTGCAATCGAAGGCTGGGAAGCGGACGATATCCTCGGAACCATTTCCAGAATTTGCGAGGAAAAAGGAGCGGAGTGCGTTATTTCCACCGGGGACAGGGACAGCCTTCAGCTTATCGGCGGACATACCTCCGTCCGCCTTGCCACCACAAAAATGGGTGCGCCGGTTTCCACCATGATGGATATTCCCGCCGTTCATGAAAAATATGGTGTTGAACCCCTTGAACTTATCGAAGTCAAGGCACTTATGGGCGACACCAGCGATAACATTCCGGGTGTTCCCGGAATCGGAGAAAAGACCGCCCTTGACCTTATTCAGAGATATCACAGTGTGGATTATATCTATGAGCATTTTGACGAGCTTGAGCTTAAACCTGCCCAGAGAAGAAAACTTGAAGAGGGCAAGGATTCGGCATATCTCAGCCGCCGCCTTGGCGAAATAAACCGCTTTGCACCAATTTCCGAAAATCTTGAGGATTACATGCTCAAAAACCGGGACGAAGCGGCGGCGGTTGCACTTCTTAGCAGGCTTGAGATGTATAAGATGATCGAAAGGCTTGGACTTGACGCAACTAAAGTTCCGGAAAAGGCGGAGGAAAATTCCGCACCGAAGAAAAAGCTTGAGGTTATACTTGGCGACATTTCGGATTTTAAGGGTTCGGAAGATTTTCAGCCGGTGGATTTCCTTTTTGAAAGCGAAGGGGACGACATCACCTGCTGCTGCCTTATCAGCGGAGGCTATGCGGTGCTCATCGAGAACGACGGGTTCTTTTTCGACGCCGCTCTGGCTGAATTTTTGTGCTCAAAAACCGAAAAACGCACAGATGACTTAAAATTCCTTTCCCGTTGGGCGGAAAACCACGGCGGCGAAGTTAAAAACTGCGTTATGGACACCTCCCTTGCGGGATATATCCTTAACGTTTCCGGCGACGATTATTCTGCCGAAAGGCTTGCGGCGCTTTATCATGCGGAAAGCCGCGAACTTTCCGGAAATGGCGATGACATTCGTGCTCACAGGGAAGTTCTTGAAAAAGCTGCGGTTTTTGCGGACCTTTGTGAAAAGCTCCGTAAAGAACTTCATGAGCACGGAGAGGAAAAGATCCTTGATGAAATCGAGCTTCCCCTTGCGAAAATTCTTGCTTCAATGGAGCTTCGTGGATTCAAAATCGACCCGGAAGGCATCCGCAGTTTCGGCGACGAACTTTTGAGCACCATTAAAGAAACGGAAGAACGCATTTATGAACTTTGCGGCGAAAAATTCAACATTCTTTCGCCGAAACAGCTTGGGGTCGTGCTTTTTGAGCACCTTGGACTTCCTGCAAAGAAAAAGACAAAGAGCGGCTATTCCACAAACGCCGACGTTCTTGAGGATTTGAGAACCTACCACCCGGCCATTGACGAAATTCTTGAATACAGAAAACTGACGAAGCTTAATTCCACCTATGTTGAGGGACTTCTTAACGCCCTTGCTCCGGATGGCAGAGTTCACACACGCTTTAACCAGAAGGAAACCAGAACAGGCCGCATAAGCAGCCTTGAACCGAACCTTCAGAATATTCCAATACGCACGGAACTGGGCGCAAAAATGCGCGGATTCTTCACCGCGAAGGAAGGTTACACCCTTGTTGACGCGGACTATTCCCAGATAGAACTTCGCGTTCTGGCGCATCTTTCCGGTGACAAAAACATGATTTCCGCTTTTACCGGCGGAACGGATATCCACACCCAGACCGCCGCCCAGGTTTTCGGTGTTCCGGAAGATTACGTAACTTCCCAGATGAGGAGCAGCGCAAAAGCGGTCAACTTCGGAATTGTTTACGGAATCGGCGCCTGGAGCCTTGGGGAAAACATCGGCGTTTCCACAAAAGAAGCACAGCAATATATCGACAGCTATCTTAACCATTACAGCGGCGTTGACCGTTTTATGAAGGAGAGCATTGAAACCGCGAAGAAATGCGGCTACGCCGTTACTTCCTACGGAAGGCGAAGATATCTTCCGGAACTTTCTTCCAGCAATTTCAATCTCCGTTCCTTCGGCGAAAGGGTTGCAAGAAACATGCCCATTCAGGGAACCGCGGCGGATATCATCAAGCTTGCGATGGTAAAGGTTGAAAACCGCCTTGCGGCGGAAAAGCTTGACGCAAAACTTATCATGCAGGTTCACGACGAACTTATTGTTGAGGCATCGGAATACTGTGCGGAAAAGGTTGCGGAGATTCTTAAATACGAAATGGAAAACGCGGCAAAGCTTTCCGTTCCGATGGAAGCTTCCGTAGGAATCGGGAAAACATGGCTTTTGGCGCATTGATAAAAAGCCTCCCTTGTTAAAGGGAGGTGGCATTTCCGTTAGGAAATGACGGAGGGATTCTTTCCGAAACTGCGGAAAATCCAAAAGGAATCCCCCAGTCTGCTTCGCAGACAGCCCCCTTTAGGCAAGGGGGCCTTATGAGGAAAATATGAGCGACATCTGGAGTTTGTTCGATAAAATCAAAAAAACAGAAAAAGTTTCGGGTCCCCCGGAATATATTATAGTCGGACTTGGAAACCCGGGAAAAGATTATGAAAAAACCCGCCACAACACCGGTTTTATGGCGCTGGACCTTATTTCCGACAAGCTTTCCATTCATATCGACCGCCTTAAATTCAAGGCACTTACCACAACCGCGGAACTTTGCGGACACAATGTTCTTTTCATGAAACCTCAGACTTTTATGAATCTTTCCGGCGAAGCGGTTTTTGCCGCAATGGATTTTTATAAAATCCCTCTCGACCACGTTATCGTTGTTTTTGATGACACCACCCTTGATGTCGGTAAGATGAGAATCCGCAAAAAGGGAAGCGCCGGCGGCCACAACGGTCTTAAAAGCATAATCGCAAATTGCGGCGGCGACGATTTTCCGAGAATCAAAATCGGAATCGGCAAAAAGCCCGAGGGCTGGGACCTTGCGGACTGGGTTTTGGGAAAATATTCCGAAGAAGACCTTAAAACCCTTCAGGGAATGTATGAAAATTCCTTTGAGGCGGCAAAACTTATGGTTTCGGGGAAACTTGACGAAGCCATGAACAAATTTAACTAAGCCTTCCCCTTGAGGGGAAGGTGGATTTTTCGCCTTTGGCGAAAAAGACGGATGAGGTGTTATTTTGTAAAAAATACTTTTGCGGACAAACACCTCATCACCGCCTTCGGCGGAGCTTCTCCTCAAGGAGAAGCCTAATATTGTTTAACCACACCCCCCTTCTTTTGAAGGAGGGTCATTACCTATTACGGAGGTGTCCGTATGCTGCAGAACTTTTTGGACAGCATTCCACAGTTCCGACAGGTGCTTTCGGCACTTGGGCGGAGTTTTTCCATGCCCGTTTTTGCGGCCGGTCTTTCCGGTTCGGAAAGGGCAATGCTTGTTTCCGGGCTTTCGGAACAAAGCGGAAAACCGGTACTTATAATAACTCCGGACGAACCTTCCGCCACAAAACTTTCGGAAGATATCGCCCGCCTTTGCGACCCGCAAAAGGTTGCATTATATCCTATCCGTGACCTTCGATTCAGAAGTGCTGAAAGTTCGTCCGCAGAATATGAACAAAAGCGTCTTGCAGTGCTTGGAAGGATACTTGACGGTTCCTGCAAAATCGTTGTAACTTCCGTCGAAGCGGCTTTGCAATATACTATCCCGCCGGGTACTTTTAAATATAACACCTTTTCCATAATCCGCGGACAGAGTTATGATATGGAGGACCTTGCAAAAAGGCTTTCCCGCGCGGGTTATGAGCGCAGAAGCCAGGTTGACGGTCCATGCCAGTTTTCCGTCCGCGGCGGAATTCTTGACTTTTATTCTCCCCAGGCAAATTGTCCCATCCGAATTGAATTTTGGGGCGACGAAGCGGATTCCGTTGCAATGTTCGACCTTGAAACCCAGCGCAGAACAAAGGAAATCGACGAAGCTTTTGTTGCACCGGCAAGGGAAGTTCTGACCGATTCCACCGAAGCGCTTGTTAAGCTTCTTAAAGATGCCCACGCAAAACAAAGAGGAAAACACGGCCTTCTTGTTAAAGAAAACATTGAAAAGGATCTTGAGAGAATTGATTCCGGTTTGGGTGTTTCCGCGCCGGACCGTTACATTCCTCTTGTTTATAAGTTCCCGGCAACGGTTTTTGATTATCTCCCGGAAGGAGTTTTTGTCGCTTCCGAATTTATAAGACAAAAAGAAATTCTTAAAACCCTTTCCTCCCAGCAGAGCGAAGATATTTCCCAGCTTTTTGAAGAGGGTATCCTTTTTGCCGGTTGCGAAGAATTCAGCCTTGATTATACCGCTTATTGCTCGATTCTTGATGAAGGCAACACGGTGATTATGGATTCCTTTATCCGCAGCGTCAACGATATCCATATCCGCACCGTTGCGGATTTTGGAGCAGTTTCCCTTTCCCATTGGGGCGGCGACCTTGAAACTCTTCTTGAGGATCTGCGCGATTATGCCGACAGAAAATTTTCCGTTGCGGTTCTTTGCGGAACGGAAAGGGCGGCACATGCTCTTACAACGGATCTTTTAAACAATAATATAAATGCGGCTTTCTCTCAAAAGGCAAAAATTTCTCCCGGAACTGTTTTTGTAATGGAAGGTTCCCTTTCCTCCGGTTTTGAATTTCCTCTTGGAAAAATCGCCGTTATAACACAGGGACGTTCCAACGTTTCGGAGCGAAAGCGCAAAAAATTCAAAAAGGCGGAAAATCCCCTTAAATCCCTTTCGGATATCACCCCCGGAGATTACGTTGTCCACGTTACAAACGGAATCGGAATTTTCCAGGGCATTGTAAAACAGGATATCCGCGGCGTTGTAAAAGATTATATCTCTATCCGCTATGCCGGAACGGATATGCTCTATGTTCCGGTAACCCAGCTTGACCTTGTTTCAAAATATGTCGGTCCGAAAGACGACAAATCCGTTAAACTCAATAAACTCAATTCCGCCGATTGGCAGAAAACCCGAAGCAGAGTTAAAGCCGCGGTAAAGGATATGGCAAAGGAACTTATCGCACTTTATTCAAAACGAATGAAGACCGAAGGCTATGCCTTTTCGGAAGATACGGATTGGCAAAGGGATTTTGAGGAACGTTTTCCTTATGAAGAAACTGATGACCAGCTCCGCTGCATTGAGGAAATCAAGCACGATATGGAAATGGCAAGGCCCATGGACCGCCTTCTTTGCGGCGACGTTGGTTTCGGAAAAACAGAAGTTGCCCTTCGCGCAGCTTTCAAGGCTGTTATGGACGGAAAGCAGGTTGCGGTTCTTGTTCCGACCACCATTCTTGCATGGCAGCATTACCAGACTTTCCTTCAGCGAATGGACGGATTCCCCATTACGGTGGAACTTCTTTCCCGTTTCCGCACCCCGAAACAGCAGGAAAAAATCCTTACCCGCCTTCGCAGCGGCGAAATCGATATTATAATCGGCACACACAGAATTTTGCAGAAGGACGTTATTTTCAAGGACCTTGGCCTTTGCGTAATCGACGAGGAACAGCGCTTTGGCGTTGCCCATAAGGAAAAGATGAAAGAGATGAAAGCCTCCGTTGACGTTTTAACTCTTTCCGCAACGCCAATTCCGAGAACGCTTAACATGGCCATGAGCGGAATCCGCGATATGTCCACCATTGAGGAAGCGCCCACCGACCGCCACCCGGTCCAGACCTACGTTATGGAATATGACAGGGGAGTTGTTCTTGAGGCTATCAAAAAGGAGCTCCGCAGAGGCGGCCAGGTTTTTTATCTCCATAACAACACCGAAAGCATCATAAGCTGCGCAGCAAAGCTTCAGGAAGATTTACCGGACGCAAGGATTGCTTATGCTCACGGAAAAATGAGCGAAGAACAGCTTTCGGATATCTGGAAAAGCCTTGTTGACCAGGAAACGGATATCTTGGTTTGCACCACCATTATCGAAACCGGCGTTGACGTTCCTTCCTGCAACACCCTTATTATTGAAAACGCTGACCATCTCGGTCTTTCCCAGCTTTACCAGTTAAGGGGAAGGGTCGGAAGATCCAGCCGCCATGCTTTTGCATATTTCACTTTCACAAGGGGAAAATCCATAAGCGACATTGCGCAAAAGAGACTTTCCGCGATTCGCGACTTCACCCAGTTCGGCTCCGGCTTTAAAATCGCCATGCGCGACCTTGAAATCCGCGGAGCGGGAAATATTCTTGGCGCAAACCAGCATGGGCACATGGAATCCGTCGGTTACGAGATGTACGTCCGCCTTCTTTCGGAAGCAATTGCAGAAGAAAAGGGCGAAGCGCCGCCGCCTTCCTCCGAAGACTGCGCCATCGACATTGCTCTTGATGCCCACATTCCGGAAAAATATATCAGTTCTCTTAACCAGCGAGTTGATATGTATAAACGCATTGCGGCAATCCGCAACCAGGACGATGCTGCGGACGTTATTGATGAACTTATCGACCGTTTCGGCGACCCGCCGGTTTCCGTTATGGGACTTATCGAAGTTGCGACTCTCCGAAACATGGCTTCCCATCTTGGAATCACCGATATCCGCCAGTTCGATTCAGAAATGAGGTTCTATCCGAAGGAGCTTGACCTTGAGCGCATAAGCATGGCGACCCAGAAAATGCAGGGCAGGCTTTCGATGGACCTTAAAGGCAATAAGCCGCACCTTACGGTTGTTCTTAAAACTGCGGAACGCCCCATTGAACTTATGAAAAAAGTTCTTCTGGCGATGAGATATGATAATGAATAAGATAAAAAGAACCGGGCGGATGCCCGGTTCTTTTTGCTGCCATCTTTGATATCGCGGCCGAACCAGTACTTTTTGCGGCGGACAGTTGTTTTTATACAATAAACATACTTTGCTTTGATAAAGCGAAAAAGCGCTTATTTATGCGAAAAAACGCAATGACATGTGAAATTTGCGAAAGAATTTTTATTCATTTTTTGCATATTTTATTGTGATAGCAAAGAAACTTTGCATAAATGGTTTTTTAAAATGTTGGAAATTTTCATTTTTGTATAAGTTGCACAATTTTTAACATTGTTTTTCGTTTGTTTTCTCAATTGTTGCCTCTTGATTTTGCAGGATTTACTGCGTTATAATGTACTCGACAAACGGACAGTTTGTTAATAAAACAGTTGGCACAAAGGGAACGCCTTGCGCCTAATTAACAACGAAAGGATCTTGATTTTATGTTCTCCAACATTTCTTTTAATGATTACCGCTGCCAGCTTGAAAGCCGCCTTCCCTCTGAAGCAAATTGGGAAAGAAACGAAAAAATGGCTTATTGTGAAGGTTTTTCCGCTCTTATAGCAGAAAAGAAATCTGTTAACCTTACCAAAACTCTTATGACCCTTATTCTTTCTATTGTAAAATAAATGTCGTAACAAAAGGGAAAGCCGTCCTTTGGGGCGGCTTTCTTTTTATATTAATATGTGTTTCTGTCGCGGACAGTTGGTATCTTTTGATGTACTTTTTGCAGGAGTTTTTTGCTTAATCCTGCAAAAACGCAGCTCTTTTTTGCAGGAGCTTCGTTTATCCATAAAACTTTGCAATTTTCCATTTTTCCGGCGGCGAAAGTTTAACGATTTTATAGATTAAAGCAAAAAAGAGGTTTTATAAAAGAAAAAGGCGGGTAAAACCCGCCTTTTTTTATAATTTATTTCCGCAATAAGGACATTCTGTGCCGCCTTTCTGAAGCAAGGCTTCGCAAACAGAGCAACGAATTTCTTCTTTTGAAGTTTCAATTTCTTCCGCTGGAGCATCATCTTCATCGACGGGCTTTCCGTTTCTTCTGCGCAAGGTTTTATAACCTTCTTTTATTGTTACAACTCCGCCCACAAGAAAGAAAACGCCTGCAAAAAAGAACAGCCCAAAGGGATTTATAAAAACTTTAATTATTGCAAGGCCGAACAGAATTGAAATTGTTCCGCAGATTATGTCGCTTATCGGGCGACCCTCTTTTTTGTTTTGCTCTGTTTTATTCATAAAAATGTCCTTTCTGCTTTTTTAAAGCCGGCTTCCGCAATATTCACATTCGGAATCGGAATAATGAACAGGTGCTCCGCAATAGGGACAGCGGAGTTCCTCTTTTTGAGCACGGGGTTCTTCAAAAACATTTTCTTCCAAAAAATCCTGATGCTCATGCGTTTTTTCCGCGTTTTGCGTTACCTTTTTATAAATATTATAAGCGTTTACACCGGCAATTGCGGTGAAAAGAATTCCGAAAATTGCCATTGGCGGAAACATTGAACCGGCCATTACAGTCCAGAAAATTCCGAAACAAACTACAAAAATTCCGGTGAGCATGGCCGCAAGCGGAGATTGGGGTTCTGAATTTCTTCTGTTTCTGCGCATGGAGGTTACCTCCTTTTTTTATTAAAGGCGGAAGAAAACTTCCGCCTTTGTAATCGGGTGGATAATATCCGCCCCTTAGGTTTTTTAGATTTTATTCTTCAGAAGTGGTTTCGGTTGTTTCTTCAGCAGTTTCTGCGGAAGTTTCCTCGGCTTCGCCTTCGGATTCTTCTTCATCTTCTCCTTTCGGAGCAACGGTGAAGGAAACGACTCTGGAATCTTCGGAAGCAAGGCGCATTACTTTTACGCCGGAAGCGCTTCTGAACTGGACATTGACCTCATCAACGGAAAGGCGAATAATAATTCCGTCGGAACTGATTGCAATGATATCGTCATCATCAGCAACTGCTTTGATTCCCGCAACGTTATCGGTCTTATAGTTCTGAATACCTTTACCGCCACGTCCCTGAATTCCGTAATCGCTGAATTCGGATCTTCTGCCTTTTCCGCCTTCGCTTATGGTAAGAAGTTTTTTGCCTTCTTCCACAATTTCCATTCCCACTACTTCGTCTCCTTCTCGGAGTTCAATAGCTCTTACGCCGCGGGCTGTTCTTCCAAGTTCGCGTGCGTCGGTTTCCTTGAAATGGATGGCGTAGCCTTTTCTCGTTGCGACGATAAGTTCATCCTCGCCGCCGGTAAGACGGACCCATTTAAGTTCGTCACCCTCATCAAGGCTGATCGCGTTAAGGCCGCTCTTGCGGACGTTGCGGTACTGGGAAAGGCGGGTACGTTTGATTACGCCGTTTTTGGTGACCATGGTGAGGTAAGTTCCTTCCTCATCAATAACTCCGCCGAGCTTGATAAGGGTGGTAACTTTTTCGTCCTGTTCAAGGGGAAGAACGTTGACGATGTTGGTTCCTCTTGCGGCGCGTTGGCTTTCGGGAATTTCGTAGCCTTTGATACGGAAAACCTTGCCTCTGTCGGTAAAGAAGAGGATATAGTCATGGGTGGAAACAGTAAAGAGACTTTCGACATAGTCTTCATCACGGCGGGTCATTCCGGAAATTCCGCGGCCGCCGCGGCGCTGGGCCTTATAAGCCTCTACCGGCTGGCTCTTGATATAACCGAAATGGGTAAGGGTGATAACTCTATCTTCGACAGGAATGAGATCTTCAAGATCCATTTCACCGCTGATGGTTTCAATTCCGGTGCGGCGGTCATCGCCGAATTTTTCGGCAATCTCGCGCATTTCTGTTTTGATAATTCCGTCAACAAGGTGCATATCGGAAAGAACTTCTTCCAGATTTGCAATGTTGGCGCGGATTTCGGCAAGTTCGTTTTCAATCGCTTCTCTGTTAAGAGCGGAAAGGCGTCCGAGACGCATCTGGAGGATTGCATTGGCCTGGATTTCGGAAAGTCCGAAGCGTTCCATAAGTCTGGGGCGGTTTTCGTTATCGTCCTTACCGCTTCTGATGATCCTGATGACTTCGTCGATATTATCCTGGGCAATTTTGAGACCTTCGAGGATATGTTCGCGTTCGCGGAGTTTTCCGAGTTCGAATTTTGTTCTGTGGATTATAACTTCGCGCTGGAAATCGATATAGTTTTTAAGAACTTCCTTAAGGGGAAGGATCTTAGGAACACCGTTTACAAGGGCAAGCATAATTACGCCGCAGGTATCCTGGAGCTGGGTATAAGTATAGAGCTGGTTGAGAACGACCTGGGCGTTGGCATCGCGCTTGAGTTCAATTACGATTCGAAGTCCTTCGCGGTCGGATTCATCACGAAGGTCGGAAATTCCCTCAATACGTTTTTCCTTAACAAGGTCGGCAATACTTTCGATAAGTCTTGCTTTATTGACCATATAGGGAATTTCAGTTACAACGATTCTGTAACGGTCGTTCTTCCATTCCTGAATTTCGGCCTTGGAACGGACTATAAGTTTTGCGCGGCCGGTTGCATAGGCTGCGCGGATTCCCGCACGGCCCATAATGATTCCGCCGGTGGGGAAGTCCGGTCCTTTGATATGTTCCATAAGGTCATCAAGGGTTGCTTCCGGATTATCAATAAGGCAGCAGGCTGCTTCAACGGTTTCGCGAAGGTTATGGGGCGGAATGTTGGTTGCCATACCGACAGCGATACCCACAGAACCGTTTACAAGAAGGTTCGGATATTTTGAAGGAAGGACAACAGGCTCTTTGAGTCGGTCATCATAGTTGGACATGAAGTCAACGGTATCCTTATCGATATCGGTGAGCATTTTGGTTGCCATTCTGCTCATTCGGCTTTCGGTATAACGGTAAGCTGCAGGCGGGTCGCCGTCGATTGAACCGAAGTTTCCGTGACCATCGACCAGGGGTGCTCTCATTGAGAAATCCTGGGCAAGACGTACCATTGCGTCATATACGGAAGCGTCGCCATGGGGGTGATATTTACCGAGAACAGAACCTACGGTATCCGCACATTTGCGGTAGGGTTTGTTGGGTTCAAGTCCGTTTTCATACATTGTATAAAGGATTCTTCGGTGTACCGGCTTTAAACCGTCGCGTACATCCGGAAGAGCGCGGGAAACGATTACGGACATGGAATAATCCAGGAAGGATTTTTTCATTTCCTTTTCGATATCCACATTTATAAGTTTTGCCTTGGGCATATCGACTTCAAGGTCGATTGCCTCTTCGGGTAATTTCTTTTCGTTTTCTTCCAAAACGGGTTCCTCCGTTCTTTTAATATCGGCTCCCTTGTGTAAAGGGAGCTGTCAGCGAAGCTGACTGAGGGATTGTTCTATCTGTTCATTTAAATATCGGCAAATACCTTCAAAATTATTATTTATTTCTCTGTTCGGTATTCTTATGATTTTTAAACCGTATTCTTCAAGAAACGCTGTTCTCTTGTTATCATATTCGCGGACTTCTTTTTCAAAATGTTGCGAGCCGTCAAGTTCTATAACAAGCTTTGCCTTTGCGCAATAAAAATCCACGATATATTTTCCGAGAATTTTTTGCCTTGAAAAACGGAATGGAGATTTTTGAAGAAAATCATACCAAAGATGTCTTTCTTCTTTTGTCATATTTTTTCGAAGAAATTTTGCGCTTTCAACAAGATCTTTGTTGTGCTTACATTCCATCAAACAATCCCTCCGTCATTTTGGCAAAGCCAAAATGCCACCTCCCTTTACACAAGGGAGGCTTTTTTAATCGTCGAGTTTATCTTCAAGCTCTTCCGCTTTTTCTTCAAGAGCTTTTATTCTCTCTTCAATTTCTTCTTCGCGGGAATCGTCATCGAGTTCTTCAAGTTCTTCTTCAAGAGCTTCGATTTCTTTTTCGATTGCCTCATATTCTTCTTCTGCGGCTTCTTCCAAAGCTTCTTCCTCGGCTTCGCGTTCAGCCATTATTTTTTTGCCTTCTTCAATTTTTTCGTTTGCCCAGGCGATGAATTCCTCAATGTTTGCTCCGGCTTTGAGCATAACTTCTTTTGCTACAAAAAGCTGGTTTGCAAGGGTGAATTCAAGATAAACAACGTTTTTGCTTTCCCAGCAGCGGTTGAACATTCCCCATTCAAAAAATTCATCACGGGGTTCCGCTTTTTCAAGAACGCCGTCTTCATAGCAGGCAAGAACGATTTCGTTGGTGAGATATTTGCTGGATTTATAATAATCCGCGGTTGCCTTTTCAAGGCGTTTAGGGAAATAATGATAATAGGTAAGAAGATGATAGGTAAGATAAGCGGACATAAGAGTTACAAGGAAATAGAACATAAAGCTTGTGTAGCTTATCCAGACGAAGAATCCTCTTCCTTCATAAATCGGATCAAAATAGTCAAAATTCATTACGGAAAGAACGGCGAAAACAATTGTGATAACGCCCATTATAAGACCGAAAGCGCGTTTGAGCTGTTTATCCCTTGCAATTGCCGGAGCGGAAACGGTGTCGTTATATTCGCGGTAAACTTCAAGGGTGGGAATATGGGTGAATTCATATTTGGGTTCGCCATAGGCGGAAACTTCAAGTCTTTTGATTTCGGGCTTCGGTTTCGGTTTTCTTCTGAAAATGTTAAATGCCATTTTAAATTTCCTCCTGTTTCTTAAACGTCAAGGTTCTGAACATATTTTGCGTTTGTTTCGATAAATTCTCTTCTGGGTTCAACTTTGTCGCCCATAAGGATAGTGAAAACTTCGTCAGCCGCGGCGGCATCTTCGAGTTCAACACGAAGCATGATACGGCGTTCCGGATCCATGGTGGTTTCCCAAAGCTGTTCCGGGTCCATTTCACCAAGACCTTTATAGCGCTGAACGTCGCTTTTTTTGGTTCCTTCGGGGTTAAGTTCCGAAAGAAGACTGTCGCGCTCTTCATCGGAATAAGCGTAGCGAATTGTTTTTCCCACGGTTATTTTATAAAGAGGCGGCTGGGCGATATATATATGTCCTTCTTCAATAAGAGGACGCATATAACGGAAGAAGAAAGTTAAAAGAAGGGTTCGGATATGGGAACCGTCAACGTCCGCATCGGCCATGATGATTACTTTTCCGTAGCGGAGTTTTGAAAGGTCAAGCTCATCGCCGATTCCGCATCCAAGGGCAAGAACAACGGGAGTTAATTTATCGTTGTTATAAACCTTATCGATTCGGGCTTTTTCAACGTTGAGCATTTTTCCCCAAAGAGGAAGAATTGCCTGGAAAGTTCTGTCACGGCCCATTTTTGCGGAGCCGCCTGCGGAGTCACCCTCGACGATATAGATTTCGGTGTTTACGTTATCGCGGTCGGAACAGTCCGCAAGTTTTCCCGGAAGGGAAGCGCTTTCGAGAACGGATTTTCTTCTTGCGTTTTCTCTTGCTCTTCTTGCGGCTTCGCGTGCTCTTGCGGCGCCAAGGGATTTTTCAAAAATCGCCTTTGCAACAGCGGGGTTTTCTTCAAAATAGGTCTTGAGCTTTTCATAAAGCATTTTATCGACCATTGTTCTCATTTCGGTGTTGCCGAGTTTGGTTTTGGTCTGGCCCTCAAATTCCGCATCGGTGAGCTTTACGGAGATTACTGCGGTAAGACCTTCGCGGACGTCCTCGCCGGAAAGATCTTTATCGTTATCCTTGAGGATTTTGTGTTCGCGACCATAATCGTTGAAGACCTTGCGGAGAGCGTTTTTGAAACCGGTTTCGTGCATACCGCCGTCGATGGTATGGATGTTGTTCGCAAAGCTGAGGACAACTTCGTTATAACTGTCGTTATACTGCATTGCAACTTCCGCGGTGGAATCGCCGTTTTTTGCGGAAAAATAGAGAACTTCCGGATGGATTGTTTCAAGGCCTTTTTTCTTATGGATATATTCAACGAAAGATTTGATACCGCCCTCGTAATGGAGGATCTCTTTTCTTTCATTTTCCGGATCGCGTTTATCGGTGAAGACAATTTTTACACCGGCATTGAGGAAGGCCTGTTCGCGAAGACGAACAAGAAGAGTATCATATTCATATTCAAGGGTTTCAAAAATCTGATTATCCGCCTTGAAAAGAACCGCGGTGCCTTTTTCTTCGGTATCGCCGACAATTTCAAGATCGCCTTCGGCAACTCCTCTTTGGAATTTCTGGCGGTAGATATGTTCGCCGTCTTTTACTTCGACTTCCAGCCATTCGGAAAGGGCATTAACGACCGAAGCGCCGACGCCATGAAGACCGCCGGAAACTTTATAGCCGGAGCCGCCGAATTTACCGCCCGCATGAAGAACGGTGAAAACAACGGTTACCGCCGGAATTCCGAGTTTTGCGTGTATACCGACCGGGATTCCTCGTCCGTTATCCGTTACTCGAACAAGATTTCCGGGAAGAAGTTCCACGTTGATATCTGTGCAATAACCTGCCAATGCTTCGTCGATGGCGTTATCGACAATTTCGTAAACAAGGTGATGAAGACCCTTTGGACCGGTGGAACCGATATACATACCGGGTCTTTTTCTTACTGCTTCAAGTCCTTCAAGAACCTGGATTTGGTTTTCGTCGTAGGCTTCCTGCATGGGTTCTACGGCAAACGGAGTATTTTCCACAAATTTACCTCCTGATATTTTTCCGCAAATGCGGTGGATTTTTTATAATGTTCCGCCCCTCTTTTTAAGGGTTGCGGGTGCAAGCTGGGAAATATAAACTTTTTCCTTTCCATTTTCTGTCGTTAGACAAAAACTTTTCGGAAGGTCATAGGTTACGTTTATTACGGAACCTTCCTTCTGATTGCGGGAAAGAAATTCGCGGGTGGATTTTGCAACGGTTGTGTTATCCATATCGAAAACGCCTATTACATCGTTTTCCCAAACGGAAACATCGCCGCCGAGGAAGAGATACATAAAGATACCTCCTTTTTTAAGCCTTCCCAGAGGGGAAGGTGGATTTTTTGCAGTTTACTGCAAAAAAGACGGATGAGGGATAAACAGGAAACGCGGAGCGTTTATCCATATTTATCGGGGACGATCCCTCCTCAGTCTGCTTCGCAGACAGCTCCTCCTCCGAGGAGCCTGCCTTTTTCCATGATAAAAACCTTTCCTTCTTCAAGTCCGGAAAAAAGTTCCTTATCACAGCAGGTGAGGAAAATCTGGCTTTCGCCGATTGAATTGAGAATATACTCACGGCGAAGGGAATCTAGTTCGCTCATAACGTCATCGAGAAGTATAAGGGGAGGTTCGCCCATTGCTTCGCCGAGCATTTTTGCTTCGCCGAGCTTCAGCGAAAGGATACAGCTTCTTTGCTGTCCCTGGGAACCGAAAGAACGAACAGGCATTTTGTCAAGGGTAACTTCAAGGTCGTCCCTATGCGGACCGACGGAAGTTGAACCGTGCTCAAAATCATAATTTCTGCTCGCCCGGAGAGAATCATAAAACTTTTGCGCAAAATCTGCGGTGCTCATGGAAGAATCTGCGTGCTCGTTTTCCGAAAGAACGGTTGTTATATATTCAGCAAAAAATTCTTCCCTTGCTCCGGACATTCCTTTATAAATTTCGGAAGCTTTTTTATTAAGGCTTTCGCAATAATTCACCCTTGTTCGGATAATTGTTCCGCCAAGGCGGGCAAGCTGTTCATCATAGATATCTATCATATCTATTAAACCTGAATGATATCTTGCATCTTTGAGCACTGTGTTCCTCTGGTCAAGAACTTTTTTATAATCTGCGAGCACCGAAAGATATTTCGGATAGAGCTGGCAGAGGGAAGTATCGATAAGTCTTCTGCGTTCTTTCGGGCCGTCACGAAAAAGGTTCATGTGGCTTGGTGAAAAAACAACACCGCCGATGGTTCCGGCATATTCCGCAGAAGATTTTATATCTATTCCGTTCTTTTTAAGGCTTTTTTGAGGGGAAAAAGAAATTTCCGCAGTCTGTTCGCGGTTTTCGGAATAAAATTCCGCAGTGAGATTTGCCTTTTCTGCACCGAAACGGATAAATTCCGAATCCTTTGTCTGGCGAAAACTTTTTGCACCGGTGAAGAGCCAGAGGGCTTCCATAAGGTTTGTTTTACCCTGGGCATTTTCGCCGCAGATTATATTAACTTTTTCTCCCGGAAAAATTTCAAGTTCCTCTATATTCCGAAAATCTTTAAGACAAATTTTTCTGAAAATCATTCTTCAAAAGGTTCTTCGGCGGCAACAACGTAAGTTTTTCCGTAAACTTCGGCAGAATCGCCGGGACGCATTTTTTTGCCGCGCATTTCGCAAACTTCGCCGTTTACTTTAACTTTTCCGCCCTGGATAAGTTCTTTTGCTTCGCCGCCGGTCATAACAGCGCCGGAAAATTTAAGAAAAGAATCCAGTTTTATATATTCATCGCGGATAGCAACTTCTACAGGTGCTGAAAGAGAAGGTCTTCTGACCAGTTTAAGCTGAATTTTTGCCATTTTTTCCACCTCTTAAATATCCGCTTTCATTCTTACGGGAAGAACGAGGAAGAGGAAGCTTTCTCCTTCCATCGGAACGATTTTTACCGGAGAAAGAGGGCTGTTTATAATCATCTTAACTTTATCGCATCCGGTAGCTCTGAGAGCTTCGAGAAGATAGCGGTTATTGAATCCCATATCAACGGATTCGCCTTTTATATCACATTCAACAACGTCGCTTATTTTTCCGAGAGCAGTGGAACAGGAAATTTTGATTTCCCCGTTTCCGATAGAAAGACGGATGGGACTTTTGAGTCTGTCATTTATAAGAAGGCTTGTTCTGTCGATAGAGTTAAGAAAATCTCTTACTTTTACTTCAACAACGGTATTGGAATTTGCAGGAATTGAAGAACGGAAATCAATGAAATCACCTTCGAGAAGACGGGAAACAACATCATATCTTCCTACGCGGAAAATGATATGTTTCTGGGAAAGAGCTATAAGCACATCTTCATCGCCTTCAAGAAGTTTGGCAACTTCGGAAAGGGATTTTCCGGGAACGATGAAATCAAGTTCATCGCCGTAACCGACCTGTTCCTGACGGATTGCAAGACGGAAACCATCGACGGAAACAACGGAAAGAACATGATCTTTGATAATGAATTTGGAACCGGTATGAACAGGTTTGAAATCATTTACAGCAACAGCAAAGATAGTCTGTTCGATCATGCTTTTAAGGGTTTCCTGCTTGATGGTAAAATTGATTTTTTCATCAACAGCGGGAAGCTGAGGGAACTCCTCCGCTTCAATTCCGATGATATTATATTCGGCAGCTCCGCCGCGGATTTTTGTGATGAGTTTTTCATCGCTTTCGATTTCGATTTTTTCAGATGCAAGGCGTCTTATCATATCAAAGAAAAGCTTTGCATTGAGAACGATGGAACCGTTTTCGGAAATTCTTGCCGGCATATAAGTTGTTATGCCGAGTTCCATGTTATAGCAACTTAAGGTAAGGCGGTCGTCTTCGGCAACGATAAGGACGCCTTCCATTGCAGGGTGAGTTGTTTTTGAAGCAACTGCGCGTGTTACGTTGTTGAGTGCTTCGGAAAGTTCCTGGCGGCTGCAAGAAAATTTCATAAAAATCTCCTCCAAACAGAAAGAAAGAATAGTATTATTCAGTAATAATAGTAGGGGGTGTTAAAAATGTTGAAAACTTTTCGGACAGGCTTTTTTATGCGGTTTTTTCTTTTTTGTTTTAAGTTTTGAAAATATTGAAAATTTTTGAAAAAGTTGAAAGAAAAAAACGGAAAAAATGGATTGTTGAATAAAAAATGTTATATTGTGAAAACTCTGTTAAATTAACATTGTTTTATAAATTTTCAACATGTGGAAAAGTTTACATATCTTTTATGTTTTTTGTTATATCTTCGATTATTTCGCGAAGGTGGGAATCGGTTTTCATCATTTTTTCTGTCTGGCTTATGGCATAGACGACAGTTGAATGGTCCCTTCCTCCGAATTCTTCGCCGATGGCGGCCATGCTCATCTGAGTTATATCTTTGATAACATACATTGCAACCTGGCGGGCGCGGCTTATGTTGGCTGCGCGCTTGTTGCTCTTGATATCCTGTTCGGAAATATTAAATGTTCTTCCGACTTCGTTTATGATTTTGCTTATTGTAACGGGAATCGGCTGGTTATCGTTGAGGATATCTCTTATTGCGGTCTGGGCCATCATTATTGTGATGGGTTTGTTTTCATAAATAAGGGAATTTGCCTTTATGTTTTTTACAGCACCTTCAAGCTGACGGATGTTGCTTTTGAGGTTGTTTGCTATGTATTCAGCAACTTCGTTCGGCATATCCATTTTAAGAAGATCGGCTTTTCTTTGGATTATTGCAATTCTTGTTTCAAAGTCTGCGGGCTGGATATCCGCCATAAGACCCATTTCAAAACGGTTGCGAAGACGATCCTCGAGGGTTTTGATCTCTTTCGGAGGACGGTCGGAAACAAGGACTATCTGTTTTCCGGATTCATAAAGGGCATTGAAGGTGTGGAAAAATTCTTCCTGGGTGGAATCTCTTCCGGCGATGAACTGGATATCGTCCACAAGAAGGTAATCGACCTTGCGGTATTTTTCTCTGAATTCCGGGGTGGTCTGGCTGCGGATAGCTGCGATAAGTTCGTTTGTAAATTCTTCGCCTTTTACGTATTCAACTATTGCTTCGGGCTTTCTTCTTTTTACTTCGTTCATTATAGCGAAGAGAAGATGGGTTTTGCCAAGACCGGAATCTCCGTGGATAAAGAGAGGGTTATAGTTTCTTATATCGTGGGTTGCAACAGCCATTGCTGCAGCATGGGCAAATTTGTTTGAAGAACCGACGATAAAAGTATCGAAAGTGTAAGCATATTCTCCGGGTTCGATTGTTACGGTGGGTTCGGGATCGGGGACGGAAGGACCCGGTTTTTTTGTTTCGGTATTTTCTGTTATGAAGTCTATTTTTACTTCCACAGGAAAACCGAGAACATTTTCAAAACCTTTTGAAAGAAGATCTTTATATTTTTCGGAAACAATGTTTTTCTTGAATTCGGAATTAACTCTTATATGAGCTTCATCGCCGGTGAGTTTTACCGGTTCGATATCCTTTATCCAAAGGTTAAAAGCAACTTCGGTCATTTGTGTTTTGCAAAAATCTTTTACAAAATAAAGAATTTCATCAAATGAGTTCATTTTTTTCCTCCGTTTTTTTATAAAATTTTGTCTTTTTTTATATAGGAAAAAAATAAAAATATAAATTAGGACAGAATAAATTATAGCACAAAATAATATAAAAGAAAAGGTTTTCCACATATTTTTGGCGATATATTTATAAATGTATTATTATTTATAAAGGAATTGTGGAAAAGTTAAAGATTTGAAAAAGGAAGAAAGTAATCAAATGACATAGATTGTCAGCATATTATTCATAGGACAAGGTTAAAAACCATCGGTAACCTTTTACAGCGGCTCCGTTTACACAAAGTAGTCTTTTTTTATAAAAATGTTTATTTTTTCTTATATATATTAAATATTAATTATAAATTTAATATTGACATTTTTGAAAAAGGGCATTATAATCTAATTTTGCAAGGCAATTTCGAAAGGAGGGAAAATCAGAGATGAAAAGAACCTATCAGCCCAAAAAACTCCACAGACAGAAAGTACACGGCTTCCGCGCAAGAATGGCAACCAAAAACGGTCGCAAAGTTCTCGCTGCAAGAAGAGCTAAAGGCAGAAAACACCTCAGCTACTAATTCGATCGGCGGTTTTAACCGATGAAAACACTTTCTATTAAAAGAAACAACGATTTTTTGCGTATCTATCGAAGGGGAAAAAGCGTTGCTGACAGCCACGTTATTTGTTATGTTTCTCCAAACCGCCTTGGCAAAGTGCGCCTTGGCCTGACAACAAGCAAAAAAATCGGAAACGCCGTTGCAAGAAACAGAGCACGGCGGGTTTTAAGGGCCGCATTCAGGGAAGTTTATCCCATGATAAAACCGGGATTTGACATTATCCTTGTTGCGCGCACAAAAACAACATTTACCAAGTCTACCGCTCTGACCCCCATCCTGACCGCCCAATTAGGAAAATTGGGCGCCTTACAGAGCACAAAAGAAGTATGAAAAAGCTGTTTCTGTTATTAATACGTTTTTATCAGACGGCGATTTCTCCTTATAAAAGGCCTTGTTGCCGGTATTATCCCACCTGTTCTTCATACGCATATACTGCAATCAGTCGATTCGGTGCGATGAGGGGCGGGTTACTTGGCTTTCTGAGAATTTTGCGCTGTCATCCTTTTCATGCGGGAGGTTATGACCCCGTTCCCGAAAAATTCGACCTTTTTTATTATTCAAAACTAAATAAAAATAAAAGCAGAAACGGCCTCTCCCAAAATCAGGAGGAAGGTAAATAATGCAGTTTATTATGAAAATTTTCGGCTGGCCGCTTGGCTTTGTAATGCTGGGCTGCTATCTTATAACCGGAAATAACTATGCGCTTGCTATTACCCTTTTTACCCTTATCACAAAGCTTGCGCTTCTTCCTCTTTCTGTAAAGCAGCAGAAAGAGCAGGCCAAAATGGCCATTTTCCAGCCGAAACTTAAAAGAATCCAGGAAAAATACGGCAACAACAAAGAAAGATATAACGAAGAGATCCAGAAACTTTATACCGAAGAAGGTTATAACCCCATGAGCGGATGCCTTCCTTCCCTTATCCAGTTCCCGATCCTTTTCGGTGTTATCGACGTTGTTTATAAACCTATCTATCACATTTTCCGCGTAAGCAATGCCGTAATCGATGAAATGATCGAAGTTGCTTCCGCAGCAGGACATGCTTTTGAAGCACATTCCTATTATAACCAAATCAAACTTCTTAACATTATCCAGGAAGAAACCGCGCTTTTTGCCGATTTTGACCAGGAAGTTATCACCAAAATCGCCGAATTTGACATGACCCTTTTCGGTCTTGACCTTGGCGTTGTTCCCAAGTTTGCCCTTACTTATGAAGGTGCTTTCAACTGGTATCTTCTTATCCCGATCCTTTGCGGTATTTTCCAGCTTGGAATGACTTTCTACATGCAGAAATCCAATCCTCAGCAGCAGAGCGGCGGTGCAATGAACATCATGCTTTACACCATGCCTCTTATGTCCGTTTATATCGGATTCATCGTTCCGGCTGCAGCAGGTTTTTATTGGACCCTTTCCGCCGTTGCACAGTTCATTCAGAGCGTAGCTTTCAACATCTTCCTTAACCCCAAAAAACTTGCCGAACAGGCAGAAGCAGAGGCTGAGGCAGCAAAAGAAGCAAAACGCCAGAAGAGAGTTGAAGCAAGAGAAAAACTTAAAGAGCTTCAGAGAGAAAGAAACGCAAAGTATGCTCAGAACGATGATCCTTCCCAGAAAGAGATCAACAAGAGAAAACTTGCTGAAGCAAGAAAACGCGCCGCTGAAAAATACGGCGATTCTTACGAAGAAGTTACCGACGAAGACCTTAAATAAGCAGGAGGCTTTTTGAAAATGGAAAGAGAGTTTTTAGCCACAGGCAAAACTGTGGAAGAAGCGATCGAAGCCGCCTATGAAAAGGCCGGAGTTGACCGCGAATATGTTACTGTTGAAATTATCGAAAGACCGAAGAAAAAATTCTTTGGACTTAAAACCGTTCCCGCAACCGCAAAAGCAGTTATTGATGAAGATTACTGGAACAAAATGTTCGGCATAAAAGAGAAAAAGGCAGAAGCTCCCAAAAAGAAAAAAGAACCCAGAGAGCAGAAACCCAAAGCCGAAAAACCTGTTCAGGAACAGCCGAAAAAAGAAAAACAGGAAAAACCCAAAAAAGAACAGAAACCCCAGCAGCCCAAAAAACAGGAACCTAAAAAAGAAATTAAACCCGCAGAAGTAAAAACCGAAGAAGCTCCCAAAGAGGAAGTTAAGGTTCTTGCTCCGGAAGTTCTTGAAAAGAAAGGTTCCGAAGCTGCAAACTATATCAAAGAGGTTCTTACCGCTCTCGGTTATCCCGAAGCAGAAGTTACCTATACCCAGAAAGACGGAATGATCGTTCTTCAGCTTTCCGGCGACGAAATGGGTGCCGTTGTTGGCAGAAGAGGCGATAACCTTGATGCAATGCAGTATCTTGCTTCCCTTGTTGCAAACAAAAGCGAAGGAAGCTATGTCCGCGTTGTTCTTGATATCGACGATTACCGCAGCAAGAGAGAAGCAAGCCTTCGCGCTTACGCAAGAAAAACCGCTTCCCAGGCTGTTAAATCCGGACGTTCCATCACTCTTGAAGCAATGAACCCCTATGAACGCAGAATCGTTCATTCCACTGTTCAGACTGTTTCCGGAGCAACTTCCAAATCCATTGGAAGCGAACCCAACAGAAGAGTTGTAATCAGCCCCATTGAAGGAGCTAAACCCCGCGGCGAAAGAAAATTCCGCGACAACAAAGGCGACAAAAGACAGGGCAGAGGAAACCGCGCCCCCAGAGAGAGCCAGAAAGTTATCGTTGCTCCCTCCAACGAGCCGCCCAAGAACGATGCAACTTCCCTTTCTCTTTACGGAAGAATCGATCTTGACTGATAAAATTTTATAAAAAGTTTAGCCGGCACTTGATTTCAGTGCCGGCTCTTTTTATAATATATAATAGGATATTAGCCTCCCTTGTTAAAGGGAGTGGGACCGCGAAGCGGTGGAGGGATTCTTTCTTCGCTTAAGGTTCAAATTTAAAAAGAAGGGATTTTTTAAAGGAATCCCCCCGGTTCTGACAAAATGTCAGAACCACCCCCCTTTAGGCAAGGGGGGCTTATGAAGGAGGAAATTTTATGAGCAGCATTGCCGCAATTTCAACGCCCCTTTCTTCTTCCGGTCTTGGGGTTATACGAATTTCCGGAGAGGACGCAATTTCCGTTGGGGAAAAGATGTTCCGCTCTTTCAAGGGCGGAAAGAAACTTTCCGACCTTGGCGGATATTCCTGCGCTTACGGAAGGGTTTTTGATTCGGAAGGGGATATTGACGAAGCGGTTGCAACGGTTTTTATTGCGCCGAAAAGTTACACCGGCGAAAACACCGTTGAATTTTCCTGCCATGGAAGCCCTGCACTTTTGAAAAGAGTTTTAAGAGCAGCTTTGGATTGCGGTGCAAATCTTGCCGGACCCGGCGAATTTACAAAAAGGGCACTTCTTAACGGAAAACTTACCCTTACCCAGGCAGAAGCGGTTATGGATCTTATCTCTTCAAAATCTGCCAGCGCAGGAAAAGCCGCGCTTGTTATGAGGGACGGTGCACTTTATCGAAAAATCCGCTCCGTTACCGAAAGCCTTACGGAACTTGAAACCCATCTTGCGGCCTGGAGCGATTATCCTGAAGAGGACGTTGAGGAACTTTCGGACGAACATCTTGAAAGCGTGCTCAAAGAGACCGAACGCGTGCTCAAACGACTTATGGAAACTTATGACGCGGGAAAAATTATCCGCGAAGGCGCTACCACAGTTATTGCCGGAAAGCCCAACGTTGGAAAATCCACCCTTATGAACCTTATTTCCGGCCGCGACAGAAGCATTGTTACCGATATTGCCGGAACAACCCGTGACGTTGTTGAGGAAAGCGTGCTCGTGGGTGATATACCGATTCGTCTTCTTGATACCGCCGGTCTTCGAAGCACCGACGATGCTGTTGAACGCATCGGCGTTGATATGGCAAATACGGAAATCGAGCGCTGCGATGTTGTTATCGCGGTTTTCGATTCCAGCAGACCTTTTGATGAGACCGACTTTGAGCTTATTGAAAAGCTCAAAGGCAGACCGGCGGTGGCAGTCATCAACAAATCCGACCTTGAAATTCAGGCGGACATTGACGCGGTTAAAGCCGGTTTTGAAAACGTTGTTACAATTTCCGCAAGAAAGGGCGACGGGGAAGAAGAATTCCGAAGCGCCCTTGCAAAGGTGCTCAAAACCGCCGACCTTGACCCGGCGGAACCTGTTATGGCAAACGAACGCCAGCTGGACTGTGTTCGCCGTGCTAAAAAAGCAATTGACGAAGCGCTGGAAGCGGTTTCTTTCGGAATGACGCTGGACGCGGTTGGAATTTGCATTGAAACTTCTCTTGATGCGCTTTATGAACTCACCGGCGAAAAAGCCAGCGACGCAGTTATCGAAAAGGTATTCGAAAGATTCTGCGTGGGTAAATAAATAAGCCTAATTTTAATGTAGGGCGGGGGCTTGCTCCCGCCGTAAAGAGGTAATTCGGAGAAAATAAGCATGAATATTGACGAAATCAAACTTTTGGATATTCAGCCTTCCCAGTTCTATATTTCAGCAAAAAAACTTGAAAGGGTGAAAAGTTGGTTTGATCCAAATGACCTTTCAAATTTTGAGCCTTTGCCGATTTTTGAATACGGAGGAAAAATCTTTTTTACCGACGGACATACAAGAGCACTTGCGGCTTTCCTTTCAGGCATTGAAAAAATTCCTCTTGTCTGGGATTCGGAAGATGAAATCGGAATTACTGAATATAAAATTTGTATAAAAGCCTGCGAGGGTCGGGGAATAAAAAACATTTCTGACCTTGAGCACAGGGTTTTGCCCCATGATGAATTTGTTGCAAAATGGGACAACTGGTGCGACGGAATGCAGGAAGCTGTATTATATTTTAATGAAAAATAATAGCGGCGGGAGCAAGCCCCCGCCCTACAATAGTTTTTATAAAAAAAGAGGTTTATTTTATGGAAGAATATTTTGCAGGAAAATATGACGTTGCGGTTGTCGGTGCGGGACACGCAGGTGTTGAAGCTGCTTTGGCCGCCGCAAGACTTGGTGTAAAGACCTGCATCTTTACACTTAATTTGGATAAAATTGCGAATATGCCCTGCAACCCTTCCATCGGCGGAACCGCAAAAGGACATCTTGTTCGCGAAATTGATGCTCTCGGCGGCGAAATGGGAAAAGCGGCGGATAAAATGATGATCCAAAGCCGCATGCTCAACCTTGGAAAAGGCCCGGCGGTACATTCCCTTCGCGCCCAGGAAGACAGAGCTTATTACCACCTTCTGATGAAAAAGACCCTTGAAAATCAGGAAAATCTTGACATCAAGCAGGCGGAAATTGTTGAAGTCCGTCCGGACGGAAAAGGCGGCGTGCTCGGAGTTACCACCCATCTCGGTGCTTTTTATGAAGTTCCGAACGTAATCATCTGCACCGGTACTTATCTTAAAGGAATCATCTATGTCGGCGACAGAAAATGGGAAAGCGGCCCGGACGCAAGCAGCCCAGCAAAGCCCCTTTCCGATTCTCTTGAAAAACTGGGCATCAAACTCCGCCGTTTTAAAACCGGAACCCCGGCGCGCGTGCTCAGAAACAGCATTGATTACGATAAACTTGAAATCCAGCACGGCGACGAGCACATTGTTCCGTTCAGCTTTGAAACAAAGGGTGAACTTAAGAACAAAGTTGACTGCTGGATCGGTTACACAAACGAGGATACCCACGAAGTTATCCGCAAAAACATCGACCGTTCGCCGCTCTATTCAGGAAAAATCGAGGGCATTGGTCCTCGCTATTGCCCGAGCATCGAAGATAAGGTAATGCGCTTCCCGGACAAGATCCGTCACCAGTTCTTTGTTGAACCCATGGGTCTTGAAACGGAGGAAATGTATCTTTCCGGCCTTTCTTCCTCTCTTCCGGAGGACGTTCAGATCGCAATTTATCGTTCTATAAAAGGTCTTGAGCACGTAAGCATTATGCGTAACGCTTACGCAATCGAATATGACTGCTGCGACAGCCTTGACCTTCGCCCGACTCTTGAATTCATGCAGGTGAAAGGCCTTTTCGGCGCAGGACAGTTCAACGGAACTTCCGGTTATGAGGAAGCCGCTGCTCAGGGACTTCTCGCAGGAATCAACGCCGCAAGAAGAGTCCTCGGAAAAGAGGAGATTGTGCTCGAAAGAAGCAATTCCTACATCGGAACACTCGTTGATGACCTTTGCACCAAGGGCGTTCTTGACCCTTACCGCATGATGACCAGCCGAAGCGAATACCGCCTTGTGCTCAGACAGGACAACGCGGATATGCGCCTTACCCCTCTCGGAAGGGAAATCGGCCTTATTTCCGACGAAAGATGGGGCGCATTCCTTGAAAAACGAAGACTTCGTGACGAGGAACTCGAGAGAGCAAAGACCGCGAGCATAAGAATGAGCCCGGAACTTGACGCCATGCTCATTGAAAAGGGAACTGCACCCCTTACCGAGGGAACAAAACTTTCCGAACTGCTCAAGCGCCCGCAGATAACCTATTCCGACCTTGCGCCTTTTGACCTTAACCGCCCGGAACTTCCGGAAGACGTTATCGAGCAGGTTGAAATCGAGATAAAATACGAAGGCTATATCAAAAAGCAGCTGGCCCAGGTTGAACAGATGCACCGCCTTGAGGAAAAGAAGATTCCCGAGGATATTGATTATAAATCCATCCACGGTCTTCGCCTTGAGGCTATTGAAAAACTCAACCGCGTAAGACCGATGAATATCGGTCAGGCAAGCAGAATTTCCGGCGTTTCGCCGGCGGACGTTTCCGTTTTGCTCATCTACATCCAGAAATGAGAAAAGAGGTGCCGAATGGTTACAGAAATTCTTAAAAATTACATACCTGAGCACGCGGAGCCTCTTTCGGAAGAACAGTATGCTCAGCTGGAACGCTACGCCGAGCTTTTGGTTGAATGGAACGAAAAAATGAACCTTACCGCCATCACCGACCCGGAGGGAATTGCGGTAAAACATTTTCTCGATTGCCTTGCTTACCTCAAAAGGGCGAAAATTCCGGAGGGCGCAAGGGTTGCGGACGTTGGGACCGGTGCGGGTTTTCCGGGTGTGGTGCTCAAAATTGCAAGACCCGACATCAAACTTGTTCTTATAGATTCCCTTCAGAAGAGGCTCAACTTTCTTGAAGCGGTTCTTGATGAAATTGGGGTAAAGGCGACCCTTGTTCACGCAAGAGCGGAGGACGCAGGACACGACAAAACCCTTCGTGAAAGCTTTGATGTTGTAACTGCAAGGGCGGTTGCAAACCTTGCGGTGCTCAGTGAATACTGCATTCCGCTTGTTAAAGTCGGCGGAGTTTTTGCGCCCATGAAAACCGCGGAAGTTTCGGATGAACTTGAAGGTGCAAAGGCCGCGGCGAAGATTCTTGGCGGAGAAGTTCTTGAACCGGAGATTTATGAAATTCCCGCCGGCGGAAGATCGGTTGTTTTTATCGAAAAGAAAACAGCAACCCCGGCGAAATATCCGAGGCAGAGAGTTAAAATAAGCGAAAAGCCGCTTAAATAAACGATAATTTTTTTTGGAGGTGCGGAATATGCTTGTCTGGTTTTTTACTGCAGTATATTTTCTGATTTTCTTCTTTATTATAAGTTGGATCGGAAATTTATTTTTTGGCACTGGGGCAGGAGCAAGTATTCTTACGATTGTTTTATGGATAATTTCGTTTTTTATAAGTGTCGGACTTGGCGAATTTACCGTTAAGAAGATCAAAGAGAATTATTCAAATAAATGACATGAAATAAAAAAGACGCAGATTTTTCTGCGTCTTTTTTTATGTTTTCGGGCGGATAATGTCCGCCCCTACATGTTTTACGTTATTTTTCGGCTTCTTCGGTTTCAAATTTTTTGCGGCGTTTTTCTTTCTTTTTCTGTTTTGCTTCTTCCTTTTCGCGCTTTTTCTTATCGAATTCATAGCGGCTTGCGTTGATATAGCTTAAAATCATTACAAGGAAGAAAAGCAGCACCGGAAGAAGGCAGAACCACATTACTCCGCCGAGACCTGGGTTAACGTATTGGAAGTTATCGAAAAACTTGAAGAACCAGACGATATCGCAGATAAGGGTTGCGATTGCGCCGGCGATAAGGGCGGTTTTTAATTTTTGTTTTCCGCGGTTTGCTTTGACAACAAAGAAAAAACCGAGATAAAGCACCCACATTGCGCCGATGATTGCGATAAGGATATTGCTGCCTTCGATTTTCTGAAAAAGCATTGTGAGCCAGGTAAACATTTTTTAAAAACCTCCTTCAGGTATCAAGTTCATAATAATAAACTTTTTCGCCATCGAAAAAGGCGAAGGAAAAATTATAGGCATATCCGCTGTGGAATTCGTTCCGGTTTTTATAAAACCAAAAACCTTCCGTTTTTGGGATATACTTTGTAAGTTCAAGTCCATTATACTCGTTTTCCGGAAAAATTAAAGGGGCAATTCCGGGATCGACGGGAGTTTTTTTCCATTCCGTTTCGATTTTTTTAATTTGCTTTCGGTTCGGGCGGAAAATTATCATTTCCTCACCGTCACCGAACCAGCCGCGGGTATCTTCGTGAAATTCGATTTGATAGGATTTTATATTCATATCAAGGTTTTCACGGATAGCGATTACTTCGGGGTTAGGGAAAAGAAAATTGAAAACCGCCGAAAAACAGCTGCAGACAAAAGCGAGAATTATCGCAAGGGTACCGAAAATTATCTGCATATAATCAGCCTTCTTTCAATACAAAGCCCCCGGTTGTTTTTTCGAGAACGAAGGAATATGTTTTGCCTTTTTCCGGGGAAACGGAAACATCTTCGGCTGCTGTGAAAAAGTTATTTTTGGAAGTGTTTACGTCAAAGGAAAAAATGAACCCGGAAGGATCGGAACTTCCATAGATGCTTTCATAAAAGCAGATTTCAAAAATTTCGCCGTTTTTGATGTTTTTTCCGGCGTAGCCAACATATTCGGTGGTGATTTCGCCGTTTGCAAGGTTATAGGTAATTCCGTAACCCTGGATATCGATTCCGCTTTTGTTTTCAACCGTTATTGAAAAAAGCGGAGGTTCATCCGGTTTTTCCGGGAAAAAGACTGTTTTGATAGCATTGCCAAAAAGAATTGCAACAAGTATGATTGTTGCAGCAAGCATCACCGTTTTAATGTTTTTCATAAAATTCACCTTTCTTCCTTACTGAATGAAAGAATGTCGCCGGGCTGGCAATCCAAAGCCTCGCATATTGCTTCAAGGGTGGAAAAGCGGATTGCTTTTGTTTTTCCGGTTTTTAAAATCGAAAGATTTGCCATTGTTATTCCAACTTTTTCGGAAAGTTCGGTCATGCTCATTTTTCGCTTTGCGAGCATGACATCAAGATTTACTTCGATAGACATGAGCACGCCCCCTTTTTAAATTGTAAGATCGTTTTCGCTTTGGAGAACGGCGGATTTGTAAACAAGATGGGAAAGGGCGGCGCAGATGACGGAAACAGCAACGCCGACGAAAATTACCAACGGAGCGAAGATTATTGCAACGCCCGGGTGGCTCATATTCATCAGAACAAGAGCCCAGTTTCCGATGAAGAAAAAGGCGGAATCGAAAGCGGCAAGTTTTGAAACGGTTTTAAGGTGTTTTGCGTTATCAAAGCTGAAAGAATTATCGTTGCCGATGTTGGAAGCGATTTTCCAGCCGAAGAAAAGGGAAGCAAAACAGGGAACGGAGCAGAGCCAAAGAAAAACAAGCCAGGGCCAATAGCAATAGGCAAATTCCGGGTTCATTGAAGCGAAGCTTGCGCCATAGGCGGGAACAAGCCAGCCGAAAACAACAAGGCCGAAAATTCCGGTTCCGATTATTACAGCTTTGAGCCAGGTTGAAAGATTTTTTTGGGTCATAGAAAAGCCTCCTTTTTTGTTTTACAATTTTGTTATACCATTATTATTTCCGAAAGTCAATAAAAATTTATCGAAAAACGATAAAAATTTAGATTATGAAAAAACTTTTCGCAAAAGTTTTTGTTTTTCGGCAGGGAGTGATTCTGTTCGATTTTAGTAATGTCGAAGAAAGTTTCAAAAGGTTTTTATAAAAGTTTTTCTGCGGTCAAAAGTTCTGGTAAAAAATGGAAAGTTATGTTAACATAAAACCGGAGGCGATGGAAATGTTTGAAATTCTGAAAAAGCAGGGACAGATTCAAAACATCGCCCTTTCGGAAATTTTTCCGAACCGTTTTCAGCCGCGGCGGGTTTTTGATGAAAAGGAACTTTTTGCCCTTGGAGAAAGCATTAAGGAAAACGGACTTATACAGCCGATTTCTGTCCGCAAAGCAAAGGGCGGATTTGAACTCATCGCCGGTGAGCGCAGGCTCCGGGCCTGCAAACTTATCGGGCGGGAAAAGATAGAGGCCATTGTTTATGATATCGGCGATGAGGATTCGGCTGTATGGGCGCTTATCGAAAATCTTCAGCGCAGCGACCTTGGGCCTTTTGATGAGGCGGAGGCTATTGCGAAACTTATTGCCGCATGGAATGTTCCCAAAGAGGAGGCGGCAAAGCGTCTTGGAATCGCTTCCTCGACCCTTTCGAACAAGCTTAGGATTTTAAAACTTGAGCCGGAAGTCAGGAGAGTACTTATCGAGAACGACCTTACCGAAAGGCACGCAAGGGAGCTTTTGAGGATTTCGGAAGAAAAGGAAAGACTTTCTGCCGTAAAATTCATTGCAGAAAAGGAACTTAACGTTCCGGAAACAGTGAGATATATCGATAAACTTTTGGAACAGAAAAAACCGAAGAGGAAACCCCCGAAATTTGTCGTAAAAGACCTCCGGCTTTTTATAAACACCTTTGAGCACGCGGTTGAGGTTATGAATTCGGCCGGACTTTGCGCTGTGAGCACGGTTACCGAAAACGAAGAGAATCTTATTTATACAGTCTGTGTGCCGAAGGAAAAGGCTTTCAGAAAAACGAAAAGCCCAGCCGGATAAATTTTTTTGCACTGCTCCGGTGCGTTTCGCATCCGCACCGTCAGTTATATAAAACCGAAGCAAACGCTTCGCCAAAAGACACATTCCCCTGAAAGAACACAAAGGGCCGCCGGAAGGCGGCTTTTTGTGTTCTTGTTATAATGTTCCACGTGGAACAAGGCCTGCGAAGCGTTTACTGTGGACGAACGATTGGATGGGATTACAATCTCTCCGTCATTTGCTTTACAAATGCCACCTCCCTTTACACAAGGAAGGCTTTTTATGTTCCACGTGAAACAAGGAAACGGGCGGATAATATCCGCCCCTACGTTAAAGAATCAATTGAACAATAAAAAACAATAATTTTTCAAAACATCATTGAAAAAAGCTCCGTGCTCTATTATAATAAATAGGTAATAATAATAAACGGAGGAAAGAATGGGCAAAATTATAGCATTCGCAAACCAGAAGGGCGGAGTTGGAAAGACAACCACAGCGGTAAACCTTTCCGCAGCCCTTGCATACAGAACAAGGGGCAGAGTTTTGCTTGTGGATTCGGACCCCCAGGGAAATGCAACTTCCGGACTTGGCATAAACAAAAGGGAAGTGAAACATTCCGTTTACGATGTTGTTATCGGTTCCTGCAGTGCAAAGGAAGCTGTTGTTCGCACAAAATATAAAAACCTTGATATAATGCCTTCGAGCATTGACCTTGCAGCGGCGGAAATTGAACTTGTTGATATGGAAAACCGCGCGCTCCGTCTTAAAAACGCGCTGGCGGTTATTCTTAAGGATTATGATTACATCTGCATAGACTGTCCGCCTTCTCTCGGACTTTTGACTCTTAATGCACTGGCGGCCTGCACGAGCATTCTTGTTCCGATCCAGTGCGAATTTTATGCGCTTGAAGGTCTTTCCCAGCTTATGGCAACCGTTCGCACGGTCAAAAGACTTTATAACAGCTATATCGATATGGAAGGCGTTTTGCTGACCATGTATGATGCAAGGCTTAATCTTACGATGCAGGTTGTTGAGGAAGTTAAAAAATACTTCCCTCAAAAGGTGTTTAAAACCGTTATTCCGAGGAATGTCCGCCTTTCCGAAGCGCCTTCCTTCGGAGAACCGGTAATATATTATGATTTTGCATCAAAGGGAAGCCAGAGCTATCTTGCTCTTGCGGACGAAATTATTGCAAACAACAGAACGGAGGGATAAAATTTGGCAAAATCCAGAGGACTTGGAAAAGGGCTTGATGCTCTTTTTGCGGACCAAAGCGTTGCTTCGGCGGAAGATTCCGGAATAAGCACGGTTCGGCTTTCTGAAATTGAGCCGAACTTATCTCAGCCGAGAAAGGAATTTGACGAGGAAGCTCTTAATGAACTTGCTGATTCCATTGCGGCACACGGAGTTTTGCAGCCCCTTCTGGTAAGACCGCTCCAGAACGGAATGTACCAGATTGTCGCGGGCGAAAGAAGATGGCGCGCCGCAAGGATCGCCGGACTTTCCGAAGTTCCGGCACTTATCCGCGAACTTTCCGACGAGGAAACCGATCAGGTCGCCCTTATCGAAAACCTACAGAGGGAAGACCTTAATGCTGTCGAAACCGCGGAAGGTTACCGCAGACTTATGGATAAATACGGCATGACCCAGGAACAGCTTTCCAATGCCGTTGGAAAATCCAGGCCAGCCATTGCGAACACTTTGAGGATCCTTAATCTTCCCGAAGAAGTTCTTCCGCTTGTTTCCTCCGGAAAACTTTCCGCCGGCCACGCAAAGGCAATTCTTTCTGCGCCGGAAGAAAAAAGAGCGGAACTTGCGAAAATAATTGTTTCAGGAGAACTTTCTGTTCGAGAAGCGGAAAAAATGGCTTCGAAAATCGGAAAAGAACCCAAGGAAACACAGAAAAAGAAAAAGGATTCCTTCCCGAAGGACAAATTCTATCGGGAAATGCAGGTTGCAATGACCACCGAACTTGGAAGACCTTTTAAAATCACCGAAAACGAAAAAGGCGGAACCATTGAACTTCCGTTTTATAATAAAGAGGAACTTGCGGATTTCTGCGAGCGAATCCTTAAAAAGAAAATTTAAGTAAGGAGAAAAACCGATGCTTGATATTAGATTTGTAAGAGAAAACGCGGAGCTTGTTAAAGAAGCCTGCCGCAGAAGATTTAAACCCATGGACGAGGTTGTTGATGAGCTTGTTGCAATCGATGCAGAGCGCAGAAAACTCAACGCAAAAACCGACGACCTTAAGGCACAGCAGAACCGTGCCAGCAAACAGATACCCGTTATGAAAAAGAACGGCGAGGACACCACCGAACTTATGGAACAGATGAAAGCCATTGCGGAAGAAAGCAAAAAATGCGGCGAAGAGCTTGCTAAACTTGAAGACCGCCAGCTTGAACTTATCCTTAAGGTTCCGAACATTCCAAATGAAGCCGTTCCTTACGGCAAAGACGACACCGAAAACGTTGAACTCAGAAGATGGGGCGAACCCAGACAGTTTGACTTTGAGCCCAAGGCACATTGGGATATCGGTCAGGATCTTAACATCCTTGACCCGGAAAGAGCGGGAAAAGTTACCGGTGCAAGATTCCATTTCTATAAAGATCTTGGTGCAAGACTTGAACGCGCAATTATGAACTATTTCCTCGATACCCACACTTCCAACGGATATATGGAAATTTTCCCGCCCTTTATGGCAAACAAAGCTTCCATGACCGGCACTGGCCAGCTTCCGAAATTTGCGGAAGATATGTATAAACTCGAGGGCGAGGATCTTTATCTTATCCCCACCGCGGAAGTTCCGGTAACCAACTTCCACCGCGGCGAAGTTCTTGACAGAAGCACTCTTCCGATCAAATACTGCGCATATTCCGCATGCTTCCGCGCAGAAGCAGGTTCCGCAGGACGAGACACTCGCGGCCTTATCCGCCAGCACCAGTTCAACAAAGTTGAACTTGTTAAATTCGCGGATCCGGAAAAATCCTATGAAGAACTTGAAGAACTCACCGGCGAAGCTGAAAAAGTTCTTCAGGGTCTCGGACTTCCTTACCGCGTAGTTGTTCTTACCACAGGCGACCTTACTTTCAGCTCCGCAAAAACCTATGACATCGAAGTTTGGATGCCTTCCTACGGAAGATACGTTGAAATTTCTTCCTGCTCCAACTTTGAGGATTTCCAGGCACGCAGAGCGAACATCAAATGCAAGGACAAAGACGGCAAAGCTGTTTTCGCCCACACTCTCAACGGTTCCGGCGTGGCTATCGGCAGAACCACTGCAGCTATTCTTGAAAACTATCAGAACGAAGACGGCAGCGTTACCATTCCGGAAGTTCTCCGCAAATATATGGGAATCGACGAAATTAAATAATAAAAAAGAAAAGAGCACCTTTTGGTGCTCTTTTTATTTTGCCGATAATTAAAACAGCGGGAGAGAACCTGCGTGTGTGCAGGTTTTTCTATGGGGGATTCAGTTCTGTTCTGGGAAGAAACCGGGAAGTTCGTTAAAATCGGAAAAGCCGTTGTTATGGGCTTTTTCTCTCATTACCTGATAAAGCTCAGCAAAGGTGGTCTGTAAATAAGGTTCAACGAAGAGAACGCCGATTCCGCAGGCGAGAGTTCCGAGAAGGATCCAGCCAAAGAAGGAAAGACCGAGCCAGAAGATATCGAATTTTTCACCGTCGGTCATTTCTTTTGAAATTTCAAAGGCGCGTTTTGAGCTGATTCCGGGATTTTCAGAGAGGATATAGGGAACCATATAATATTCATAGGTTTTTATAATTCCGGGAATTATAAAAAGAAGGCTCCAGAGGAAAATCTTAAGATTCATCAGGAACATTGTTTTTACAACGTTGAGATAATTTCCGCTTTTAAAGACATAGAAAAGGCGTTCGATTTTTGAACCCGAAATACGGTTTTCCATAAAGAAACGGTTCATTCCGACAAGAACAGGATAGCCGATGAAAATGTTGAAGAAAAAGGAGAAAACAACAAAGAAGAGGAACACGGTGCTGAAATAATAGGCGAATTCCTCGTTTTCAAAAAGGGTTTCAAATCCGCCGTTTTCGGACATAACAGAGAGTATGTTGCTTGGGTCGGTCATTAAAAGGCCGCAAAGAATCGTTGCAAGGAAAGGAGTCCAATAGCCAAAGCGGCTGAGCACGGCCTTTGCTCTTTGTTTAAGTTCAGAATTTGTCCACATAAAAACACCTCCTTATGGTGATTCCATTATAATACGCAAATGGGCTGTTTGCAACAAAAAAATACCTCCCGGAAGGGGAGGTATTTTTATCTTTTTTATGCCTGTTCCGGAAAGAAACCGGGAAGTTCGGAATAATCGGAGAAGGAAAGGCCGTGGGCTTTTTCTCTCATAACCTGATAAAGTTCCGCATATGTTGCTTCCACATAGGGCTGGAGGAAAATTTCTCCAACGCAGCAGCAAAGAACACCAAGTATTCTCCAGCCGAGGAAGGAAAGATCGAGAACGAAGATCTTCCATTTTTCGCCGCGGGTCATCTTTTTGGAAAGTTCAAAGGCGCGTTCGGAAGAAATATGCGGGTTTTCCGCAAGGATATAGGGAACCATTGAATATTCATAGGATTTGATAATTCCGGGAATTACGAAGAGCAGGCTCCAGAGGAAAATTTTGAATTCCCGCCAGAACATTATTTTAACAACGTTCATATATCTTCCGCTTTTGAAAGACCAGAAAAGACGTTCGAATTTTGAATCGAAAGCACGGTGTTCCATAAAATAGCGGTTTTTGCCGACGATAATGGGGCTTGCAACAAATGCGCTCCAGCCGAAGGCAAGCACAAGACCGATTAAAAAACCGAGAACGATAACGAAAATCGTTGTCATGGCGATGAGCGGGTTGCTGAAGAAGTTTTCAAAAGCTGCGCCGATTTCGTAGAAAAATTCGCCGAAAAACTCATCAACAAAAGCGGCGAAACCGGCGGGAGTTAAATCTCCGCCATATTCAGAAGTATATTCCGTGGTGATGCTGCTTGTTGAGGAATTGCCGGTGATCATTCCGCCGGAAACCAGACCGGTGAGGAAAGTTATGAGAAGCGGCATCCAATATCCAAAACGGCGCAGGCTGTTTTTTGCTTCCTGTTTAATTCTTGCACGTGTCCACATAAAAACACCTCCCTGATATTTTTATTATAATGTGTTTTTCTTATAATTGGTTAAATAAATTGTAAACTTTTTGGGAGAACGGGCGGATTTTTTTCATCTTAAAGGGAAGAGATCCTCCGCTTCCCGGGAAATATCTATAACAGTTTTTCCGGAAAGGCGGGCTTTTGCTGCAAGTTTTAAGGAATTCCCCAAAAGGGAAGGATAGGTTATAACAAAGGAGGAACGCTCGAGCATCCAGCGGTTGCGGTGGTTTATTGCGTAGCGTGGCGGAACTTTTTCAAGTCCTTCCGGATAAAGTGTTTCCAGGAGAGAAGGAGATTCGTAAGGACTTTTCTTACCGGGGATATAGGCAAGGACAGTGTAGGCCTTTATTTCCGGATATTTTTGTTTAAGGTGAAAAAGAGCCTTTTGGGCAAGGTTATCAAAAGTTCCGTTGTTTCCAACATAGAAAGTTGAAACCTTTTCCGTGAGGATAAGTTCTTCGGTCACCGCAAGCAAGGTTAAATATATTTCTTTGGAAACGGCGTGGTCGCCGATGAACATACAGGAAGCCATAAAACCCCTCCTATTTATGTTGCGTCAATATTTCGTCTTTAATTCGTCATTTATGCCTTTGATTATACTATGACGCTATAATTAAGTCAATAATCAGTCATGGGTGGTTTATATGGAAGAAATGTCGCGCTATACTTTAAGAGTTTCGCCGGAGCTTTTGGCAAAGCTGGGTTTTGTTGCGGAATATGAAGGCAGAACCAAAAACAAACAGATAGAATATCTTATTAAAAAATGCATCGCGGATTTTGAACGCGAACACGGAAAAATTGAAGAAGAATGAAAAAAGCCGTGCTCATTTTTGAGCACGGCTTTTTATGTCAGGGAAAGCTTTTGATAAAACAAAAAGAGCACCGAAAATCGGTGCTCTCTGTTATGGTGACCCGTGCGAGAATCGAACTCGCGTTACAGCCGTGAAAGGGCCGTGTCTTAACCGCTTGACCAACGGGCCATTATGGTAGCGGCGACTGGATTCGAACCGGTGACACTTCGGGTATGAACCGAATGCTCTAGCCAACTGAGCTACGCCGCCATTACTTTTTTAAAGCCTCAAGGCGAAGATTATTATACAAAACAAAAAGCAGTTTGTCAACCCCTTTTTTAAAAAAATTTCAAATTTTTTATAAAAACTTTAAAACCGGTCGGAAAAGCTGTTTTTATGCCCGAAAGCGCTGATACGCAGCTTATATAATATATAATATTAAGATATTATATTATATACATTATTATATATTGTATCCGGAGTAAATCAATAAATGTTTAGGAAAAGAATGCTTGCAATTTTTTCTCTTTTATAATATATTATTTATAATACATTTATATATAGGGGGAAAGCTGATGGCAAAGAAAGTTCTTACAGAAGAAGAAAAGGCAGCAAAGAAAAAGCATATCAAAGAAGAGATCCAGGCTTATATCTGCATGTTCCTTTTTATTGCACTTTTTGTTGTAATGTTTGCAATGTTCGGCAGCCAATCCACACTTTTTGGCCGATAAATGGCTTGATTATGCGGTTTTGAAAAAATTTAAAAAAATTTGAAATTTTTTTAAAAAAAGTGTTGACAAGCTGGAAAAGATTTGCTATAATAACAAAGCTGTCACTTCGAGTGACACGAAATCGAAGGACCTTGAAAATTGAACAACAGAATTGAAGAAAAAGAATTAAACCCTTGTATTCATTTGAGTAAATTCCAAAAGTAAAAGCAAGTCAGTGAGACTTGATGCTTGGAAAAAACAGACTTTGATTTGTTTAAGCTCTT
>JAGBAZ010000029.1 GCA_018110905.1 Oscillospiraceae bacterium | reverse complement strand
CTTGAAGGAATCAAAATGGTTTACGAAGATTCGAAACAATAAGATAAAAAAAGCGACCCTTGCGGGTCGCTTTTTTTATCTTATTATTTTACTTTTGCTCCGCAAAGGGGACAAAATTTATCTTCTTCTGCAATTTGCGCTCCACATTCGGTACAGAATTTTGTTTTATGTTCTTTTTCATTCGTAACAGAAGATTCTTTATAATTCTGGATAAGTTCTGTTTTTTTGCGTTTTCCTTTGAATTTTTTTATTGCCAAACCGATTCCAACGAAAATACCGCCCAGAATTAAATATTCAATAGTTTTCGACCCAATTATCGCAAAAAGAGCGGCAGGTTTTTTTATTTCGTCCGCTTTTTCTCCGCCTTCATCGGGAATTTCGGGGAATTTTGCGCTTGCGACAATTCCTTTATATTCTTCGGCCATTTTCCCTGAAAAAGGACCGGTGAACATAAAAATATGTCCTGTTGCATTTTCCGCATACATAATTGCTGTTGCTTCTTTAAAGATGAAATTATCTTCTGTTGCTTCAATTTTCCATAATACACAGTTATAATCTCCGATTTCCATCATCTGCACAGAATCTTCCACGATATCCATACCGAAGGAAAGGTATTCTTTCTTCATTTCTTCGGATTCTATAATTTCTATTAAATCTTCTTTTGTAAAAAGATCCATATTAAGTTCACTTCTGTGTATCTGGCTTTTTTCTTCTTCCGTAAACATATTCCATGTATCGTATGTATAATACATCATGACCACGTTTTTGCTTTTAATGGCCATTAATTTTCCATTGGAGTTTACGTCAAGATACCAGCCCTCGGGAAGAGTAAATTTTGTTCCGATTTCGTTTACTGTATATTCCACAGGAACGGTGGTTTTTAAGGTATAGTTATTGTTATTAAATTCAAGATCACTGACCAATGAATCAGAAACCCATTCCAGAGCACCTGAAATTTCCCCATCGCCAAAATAATAGAGAACAATCGTTAAATCCAATTCGTTATAAACCGTGTTATAAATTATCATCGGAACGTAATCTTCTGTACCGGCTATTGAAATTTTTGTGAATATCGTTTCATAATTGGATACTATTTCAGCATCTAAAACGTTATATCCGGTTTCTTTATAACTTTCCCGAAGTTCGGAAATATATTCTGTCTTTTCCGCTTCGGTATAGAATTCCAAAGGAATATAATCGGTTTTTTCACAGTAAATATATATCTGTGTATTTAAATCTTCGGTTACCAAAAGATGTTCCGCATCTTCCAAAATAAGTAAAAAATCCTCTTTTGTAATTCCGAGTTCTTTAAGTTTCTCGCTGTCTTCGGGAATATCTTTTTCCAAGGAATAATAACCTTCCGGAACATGTATTGTTATTTCTCCGTTAAAAACAAGAGCCTCTTCCTGAAGCGCCACGGCAGTTATTGAAAAGGTAAAAATCATCATAACCAAAAGGATAATCGAAAAAACTTTTTTCATACAAAACTCCTCCCTTTTTCTCCATTATATTACGTATTTTTATAAAATCAAGCCATAAAAGAAACGACCCTTGCGGGTCGTTTCTTTTATTATTCACTGTAATTTTCTTCGAGCATTTCCTGTTCCTTTTCCGTTCCACCGGAAAGAGTTTTGAAACGGTTGAAGGAAGGAAGAAGACGGCTGTTATAGGAACTTACAGCCTTGTCAAAAGCTGTCCTTGCGTTCGAAATTGCGGAATCAATCTTATCGAAATGTCCGTAGAAAACTTCGAAGCGTTTTATAAGTTCGCGGCTTTGTTTTGCAATTTCTTTTGCGTTCTGGCTCATGGCGTTTTCCTGCCAGCCAATGGAAACGGATTTAAGGAAAGCATAGAAAGTCATCGGAGAAAGGAGAAGAACGTTTTTTTCCATTGCGTAGCCGAAAATTTCTCTGTCGGTTGCAAAAGCGGCGGAAAGTCCGCTTTCGTAAGGAACGACCATTGCAACCATCTCAACGCTGCGGTCTTCGCTTTTCCAATATGCTTTGCGGTAAAGGGTATCGATATGGCTGCGAAGGGCTTTTACGTGTTCAGAAAGGTGTTTTGCCCTTTGGGCTTCATCGGTATCATCAAGATAGGCAAGATAGGAATTCATGGGCGCCTTGCTGTCAACGGGAACGCTTCTTCCGCCGGTAAGGTGGATAACCATATCCGGACGGCTGCCTTCGGTGTTGACCTCCTGCTCCTCAAAATCAATATGTTCCACCATTCCCGCAAGCTCCGCAATTCTTCGGAGCTGTTCTTCGCCCCATTTTCCGCGCTGTGCGTTGTTTTTAAGGGTGGAGTTGAGAAGATCGGTGGCACTTTTAAGTTCGGTATTCTGTTTCTGGAGGTTTTCAACCTTTTCGTTAAGTCCGCTGTAGGCGGAAACACGTTTTTGCTCAAGTTCCTCGACCTTCGCGCGGAGTTCTTTGAGTTCATTGCTGACGGGAGTTACGATTCCCCCGACTTTGTCGTTTGCGGTTTCGAGGAAGACTTTGTTGTTGTTTTCGGTGATGTTTTTGGAAATGCTTGCGAAGGAATCTTTAAGCCCGGTTTCCGCTTTGTCTATCCATTCACGGATATTTTTGTTGCTTTCTTCGGTGGCGGCGGCTTTTGCAGAAACATTGCTGAGCTTTTCGGAAAGCACAGAAACTTTTTCCGAAAGTTCTTCGGCTTTTCTTTCCGCTTCGTTTGCGCGGAAAGTTTCGGTTTCAAGAACGGTTTTCTTTACCGCAAGTTCCCTTTCCTTTTCGGAATTTTCGAAAAGGAGTTTTTCAAGTTTAATTTTATTTTCGCTGTTTTCCGAAAAAAGTCTTTCGTTTTCGGTTTTAAAAATTGTGTTTTCGCTTTTGAGAGAAGAGATTTTTCCGTTTTGAATAAAAAACGCCAGTGCAAATCCAACCACAAGGGCTGCGGCGGCGATTATCAAAGAAACGGCAAAAGAAATTTCGGGCATGGGCGCACCTCCGTTTATATAGATACATATATTTTATAATAACGGCGGCTTTATGTCAAACAAATGTAGCGACATATTTGCACCAAAGCATACATATATTTTACGAGAAAACTTATGGGGGGATTTTTATGCAAAAAGGACTTTCAAGCCGGGAAGCGGAAAAACTTCTTTCAGAATACGGGGAAAACGTCCTTTCCTCCGAAAAACGCGAAAGTGCGGCGAAGATTTTTGTTTCGCAATTCAAGGATTTTTTAACTCTGATACTTCTTGCGGCCGCGGCTGTATCGTTTTTTATGGGCGAATTCATCGATGCTTTTACCATTATGGCAATCGTTTTTCTCAATGCCGTGCTCGGTTTTTCCCAGGAATATAAAACCGAGCGGACTTTGGAAAATCTTAAAAAACTTGCTTCGCCAAAGGCCACTGTTTTGCGCAACGGACGGAAAACCGAGATTTCCGCTTCAGAAATTGTTCCCGGTGATATCTGTTTTCTTTCCGCCGGAAACAAAGTTCCTGCGGATGGAAAAATTCTTTCTTCCATGAGCATGGCGGCCGATGAATCCATGCTCACCGGCGAAAGCCTTCCGGTGGAAAAGAAGGTTTTTTCCGGCGGAGATATATCTTCCATAAGGGAAGACATGGTGTATATGGGAACTTCCATCACTTCCGGCCACGGGGAGTTTGTTGTAACTTCAACCGGAATGAAAACCCAGATGGGAAAAATAGCAGGAATGCTCAAAGAGAGCAAGACAGGCCAGACTCCCCTTCAGCAAAAGCTTGCAGTCCTCAGCAAATATATCGGGGCAGGCTGTATTTTGATATGCTTTGTTGTAACGCTTACCGGAATTTTGCGCGGCGAACCGGTTTTTGATATGTTCCTCACCGGGCTTTCACTTTCCGTTGCCGCAATTCCGGAAGGGCTTACCGCAGTAATAACCATTTCTCTCGGTCTTGCTGTCGGGCGGATGCTCAAAAAGAATGCGCTTATCCGAAAACTCCATTCGGTAGAGACCCTTGGATGTGCAAACGTAATTTGTTCCGATAAAACCGGCACTCTTACGGAAAACCGTATGACTGTTACGGAAATTTTTCTTCCTTCCGGTGAAGTTTTGCGTCAAGGGGATTTTATCAGTACAAAAGATAAACTTTACTTTCCTCTTTTGGCAGCCGGACTTTGCAACAACGCGGAGGTATCCGGTGCTCATATAATTTCCGGCGAACCAACAGAAGCCGCACTTATGAAAACGGTGCTCGATTGCGGTGAAAAGGCAGAAAATTTCGCCCGCATCGGAGAGATTCCTTTCGATTCCACAAGAAAACTTATGTCTGTTTCTGTAAAAAGGAATGATGGAAAATGCTTTGTTTTCACAAAAGGCGCACCAGATGTTCTCCTTACTCTCTGTAAAACCAAGTTTGAAAACAACGAGCACCGACCTTTGACTTTCTCGGACCTTGCCGGAATCAGAAAACAGCTTTCAAATATGGCTGCGGAGGCTCTTCGGGTGATTGCGGTTGCATATAAAGAAGATGTTTCCGAAAAGATAACCGAAGATAACCTTTGTTTTCTCGGCCTTTTCGGAATGATAGATCCGCCGAGAAAGGGCGCAGCGGAATCGGTGCTCAAATGCAAAAAAGCCGGAATAAGGACAGTTATGATAACCGGCGACCACCCGGAAACCGCCTTTGCAATTGCAAAAAAACTTGGAATTGCTTCCCAAAAAAATGAGGTTGTATCCGGAAACGAGCTTGACAGACTTTCGGATTCGGAATTTGCAAAGACTGTTGAGCACCGAAGCGTTTTTGCAAGGGTAACTCCTGCTCATAAACTTAAAATTGTACGTTTCCTTAAAGAAAACGGCAGTATTGTTGCTATGACCGGTGACGGAGTCAACGATGCACCTGCAGTTAAAGAAGCGGATATCGGCGTTTCTATGGGCAAAAACGGAACCGACGTCACAAGAGAAGCTTCCGGAATTGTTCTTTTGGACGACGATTTTTCGACACTTGTTTCCGCAGCGGAAGAAGGACGGATTATCTACGGCAACATACGAAAATTTATCCGCTATCTTCTTTCCTGCAACATCGGCGAAGTTGTGACGATGTTTTTCGGAATGTTAATGGGAATGCCGGTGGTGCTTCTTCCTATACAGATTCTTATGATAAACCTTGTTACGGACGGAATTCCCGCCATTGCCCTTTCTTTTGATCCGCCTCAGGATGACGTTATGCTCGAAAAACCGCGAAAACGGGGTGAATCCGTTTTTTCAAACGGGCTTGGATTCAAAATAATCATTCGGGGAATTTTGATCGGGCTTTCGGTGCTTGGCGCTTTCACAACCGTGCTTGGAATATCCCAAAGCCTTGTTCATGCAAGGACAGCGGCCTTTCTTGCTCTTGTTTTTACCCAGCTTGTTCATGTTTTTGAATGCAAAAGCGAAAGCCGTAGCCTTTTTAAAATCAATATTTTCAATAATATGAAGCTGATCTGGGCGGTTCTTTCTTCCGCAGTCATTGTTTTGAGCACCGTTTTTGTTCCCGCATTTAACCCGGTTTTTAAAACCGTTCCGCTGGATTTAAAATCCATGCTCATTGTTTTCGGTTTTGTTCTGGCTGTACCTTTTGTTTCCGGAATAATCGGAATTTTTAAAACAAAGCATTAAAAAAGCGGTGCCGAAGGCACCGCTTTCATTTTGTTTTATGTAATTTTATTTAAGAAGTACGAAGCAATAGAAAACAACTCCACCATTTTTGCCGACGCAATCGATTCCGAGAGTTTTCGAAAGTTTTGCAACTTCGATGCAATAACCGCTTACAGAATGGATAGCGGTATCGGAGTGGCGGCAAGGTTCGCCGGTTTTGATTCCACATTCTTCACAAAGGTGGCAGCCGCCGGCGGCAAGGACTCTTGCGTTTTTGGAATCGTAACCGATTTTCTGCATGGATTTCCAAAGGAGCTGGCTTCTGCGTTCGTGGGCAATCTGCTGTGCAAGATAGCCTTCCTGGCAGGTAAGGTCCGCAACGGCATATTCTTTGGTGAAGATGAGCGCATCTTTGAAGTTATGAAGCTGTGCGATAAGCGCTTCGGCATTTCCCATTGCGGGCGGGCACATATAGCTGGAATGGTACATTCCGCAAAGGTTCTGTTCGCAGAAACGACGAAGAGAAGAATCGCAGGGAATAAGTCTTGCGGGAATTTCTTTGCAATCTTCAAAACCTATGGTTTCGGCAAGTTTTTTAATTTCCTCATACATCGGGAATACGCCTCTTTTCGATTATTTTCTAATTTTAGTATAGACCCGAAAAACGGCTTTGTCAAGCGGATTTTTTAATAACCCAACAGATAATCCAGCCCGCTCCCGTTCCTATAACCGAACCGACAGCACCAACCGTCAGATAAACCATAAGCGCAAGAACGCCCCAGTCGATATATTGAGCAAGCGCGCCAGAAACCGGTTCCAGCATCAAAAGACCCAGCATCGCTGTTATTCCAAGCGTTATAAAAAGTGGAACAAGCCTTATTATTTTTCTTTCCGATTTTAAGTACAGAACAACCTGCAGCGCCGCAAAGACAAAAGCCACCGGAAGCCCGAAAATCACATAGTACATATCATTCACCTTTTTCCGCAAGAAGAGCATCGAGTTTCGCAATTATTTCTTCGGCGTTAACAATCTCATAGCCTCCTTTTGAATAATCCTCAAAAAACATGTTTACGTTTCCGAGAAATATAAAACGAAATCCTTCTCCGCTGACGTGGGTGTTTATCTCATATTTCATGTCGCCCTGCCATACCGGCGCAAATTTTGTTCTGTAATGTTTTATTTCAATTTCCGAAAGGATTCCGGTAAGTTCAGCCGCTTTCGGATGTTTTGTATATTCCTGAATTTCGGTTTTTTCCTCTTCGGAAACTTTATAAAAATCATAAACATAAAAATATTTTCCCGAAAACGCATTGGAAGTTCCGGTCAGAAATTCCGTTGCCGCGGCGGAAGCATATAATATCAAAACCGCCGAAAAAAGATAAAGCGCAAATTTTTTCATAAAAACCGCCTCCTTTTTTCTTTATAATATCATATCTTTATGAACAAATAAAGGAATTCGCTTTTTGTGGGGAAGACTTTCGAAAGGTTTTGTGGTATTATTTAAACAGAAAAGGCGGTGATTAAATGGACCAGATCAGAACAGGAAAATTTATTTCCGAACTCCGGAAGGAAACCGGCCTTACCCAGGAGGAACTTGGTAGAAAGCTCGGCGTTTCGAACAAAACCGTTTCCCGCTGGGAAAACGGAAACTATATGCCGGATATCGAAACTCTGCGCCTTCTTTCAAGGGAATTTTCCGTTTCTATGGAAGAACTTCTGGACGGCGAAAGAACAAAAACCGAAAAGACTGAAAAGCACCCCGACTCTTTTTCCCCGAAGGAAAGGGCAGATTTTTGGCGCAGAAACTGGAAGGAAGAAAACAAAAGCTGGTTTTTCTTTTGGGGAATAATCGTTTTTGCAATCGCCGTTTTCGGTTTTCTCTGGTCCTCCGTTTGCTTTTCGATTTTCGGTTTTGTAATCTTTGAAGGACTTCTTTTCGGAAACATAATCCTCATTCTCGACGGATTTTTTGCCTTCGGACTTTATATTTATTTCTATAACAAAATGTGCATCTATGTTGATAACAACGCATATAAACTGGGCGAAGATTAAAAAGGGGCGGATATTATCCGCCCCTCTTTACCAAAGATAAATTTTGTGCTAAAATAGTTCTATCAAAAAGGAGCCGTATGGCTCTTTATTTTATTGAAAAGGATTTTTTGCTATGTCGATGAACAAAACAGAAATTTTTGAAAGCGCACCGATTCCAAAAGCGGCTCTTGCCCTTTCCCTTCCGGCGGTGCTTTCCTCTTTGGTTATGATAGTTTATAACCTTGCGGATACCTTCTTTGTCGGAATGCTGAATGACCCGGTTCAGAACTCCGCGGTAACCCTTGCGGCTCCGCTTCTTCTTGCCTTCAACGCGGTAAACAACCTTTTCGGCGTCGGAAGTTCAAGCATGATGAGCCGCGCCCTTGGAAAGCAGGATTTTGATGCGGTAAGAAAAAGTTCCGCATTCGGATTTTGGTGCGCTGTTTTCTGCGGAATTATTTTTTCTTTTCTCACCGGAATTTTCAATACCTCGCTTCTCAATCTTTTGGGTGCGGACGAAATCACCTTTTCCGCAACAAAAGATTACGTTTTCTACACTTCCGTCTGCGGCGCTGTTCCGGCAATAACTTCTATGGTAACCGCCTATCTTTTCCGGGCGGAAGGTTCTTCCCTTCATGCAAGCATAGGGCTCACCGGCGGATGCCTTCTCAACATAATCATCGACCCGTTTTTCATTCTTCCCGCGGAAACAATTCCTTTCGGAATGGGAATGGGCGCCGCGGGCGCAGGTTTTGCAACTCTTCTTGCCAACATTTTTTCCTGCGTTTATTTCCTTGTTCTTATTTTTATAAAACGCGGAAAAACTTTTGTCTGCGTAAGTCCCAAATATTTCAGCCTTGATAAGCAAATTGTTTCCGGCGTTTGCGGAGTCGGCGTTCCGGCTTCGATCCAGAACCTTCTGAACGTTGTGGGAATGACCGTTTTCAACAACCTCACCGCTGCTTCAGGCGAATTCGCCGTTGCCGCAATGGGAATTGCTCAAAAGGTAAACCAGATTCCGTTCTACGTTGCCCTCGGCGTTTCCCAGGGAATAATGCCACTTATCGGTTATAACTTTGCCTCCGGAAACATAAAGCGAATGAAAAAAGCTCTTGTTTTCACAATGGAAGTAACGGTTGTTTTCCTTGCGGCAGTAACTTTGGGATATTATGTCTTCGCGGAAAACATTATCGGTGCCTTTATGAAAAACGGCGACATAATCGAGCTTGGCTCCGTTTTCCTTCGCGGATTCTCCCTTGCAATGGTTTTCCTTGCTGTGGATTTCATCGGTGTCGGCGTTTATCAGGCCTGCGGAATGGGAAAACTTTCCCTTTTCTTTGCAATTGCAAGAAAAATTATTCTGGAAATTCCCTTTATCCTTATTCTTTATCATTTCTTTTCCGTTTTCGGTCTGCCCTATTCCCAGTTCCTTGCAGAAATTATCCTTTCCACCGCGGCGGTTATCGTACTCATCCGCCTTTTCAAAAAGCTTGAACGCAAAAACGCAGACATTATGGGAATCTGATTTTCCCGGAGGCAAAAAATGTTTATTGATCACGTTGCAGTTTACGTAAATGACCTTGAATCCGCAAAGGATTTTTTTGTAAAATATTTTGCGGCCGTTCCCGGTGAAATTTATCGGAACGAAAAAAACGGCTTTTCCTCATATTTTCTCGGTTTTGAAAACGGAGCAAAGCTCGAAATCATGAACAGACCGGAAATCAAAAAAGAAGAAAAACCGATTCTAAAAAGCGGCTACGCCCATCTTGCCTTCAGCCTTGGAAGCAAAAGCGCCGTTGATGAGCTTACGAAAAAACTTAAAACAGATGGGTTTGAAATAACAAGCGGGCCGAGAACCACCGGCGACGGATTTTATGAAAGTGCTTTTATCGGAATCGAAGGAAACATCATTGAACTTACAATATAACAAAAAAACTGAGTGTGATTTTTCACACTCAGTTTTTTTATACAATAAGAAATTCAAGAACTTTTTTGTTAAAATCCGGTTCTTCGTCATAAACCGCATGGCGCATTCCTTCATACATAATAAGCTTCGCTCCCGGAATTTTTTCTGCAAGTTCATACGAACCTTTCGGACCAACGGTTCTGTCTTCCTTGCCTCCGATTATGAGCACGGGTGCTTTTATGTTCCCAAGCACCCTTTCAGCGTCGTGCTCAAGACAGGCAAAACCCATTCTGATGAACCTTTCATAACTTTTCGGCATCATAAACCTTCCGGTAATTTCACAAAGCCAGCCGTTTTTCTTATAATATCCATCGGTGTACATATTCTTAACGCTGCTACGCATAAGGGCAATTCCGTCGTCCTTTTTTGCAAATTCAAGCCACTCTTCACCAAGAACATCCATTTCCGGACTCTTTTTCGGAGTTGTTACAGCAAGAATAAGCTTTTCTGTTTTCTCCGGAAAATCCGCCGCAAAATGCTGGGCGATCATTCCGCCCATGGAAACTCCCACAACGCTTGCCTTATCGATCCCAAGTTTATCCATTACAAGAGCAATATCAGCAGCCATTTCTTTTGTTCCGAAATTCTCCGGAAGAGGAATACGCCTGCTCATAAAATAAACCCGAAATTTTTTCCGGAGATTCGGATATCCCATCGCAAGCACTGCGGCCTTGCCCTGAACAGTCGTAAGACCATCGCCGACTCCAGGAAGCATTATGATGTTTTCCGTACCTTTTCCGAAAACAGCAACCGGAACTTTTGCTCTGCCGATATCGACCATAAGATTTTTTATATCAGACATTTTTTCACTTCCTTTCGGATTTTTTCCAAAGAAGCCAGCTTTTATCAAGCACTGTACATTTAGTTTTTTCAATAATCGTTTTACATGGAAATTCCTTGCATTCTCCGCAAAACCGCAAACCTTTTTCAAGAACACAATCCCTTGAAAAACAGTCACCCTCTTTGTGTTCTAAAAAACAACCGCTGCAATTTCCTTTAATAAAACTTGGACATGCTCCGCAATAGAAACCGCATTTTCCAAGAAGTTTCTCGTCCATTTTCTTTACTCTCCGTAATTTTTATTGTTAATATAATTATCTGTAAATATTTTACCACCGAAAAAGGACTTTGTCCATAGAAAGTTGGTGCGTTTTTGACCTTGCGTTAAGCAGGAAATATGTTATAATACAATCACCATAAAGAGTGCGCGAGAGACAGGCTCTTTGACCGCACAGCAACCTGCAGCCGCAAGGTGCTAATGCCTGACCGATGGTTTTCTCTCTTTCAAAAAATCCCATCGGAAACGATGGGATTTTCTTTTTATGGAATACTTTAAAAAAGGAGATTTTTTATGAACATCACCTGGCTTTTAAAACAGCACAAAACCCTTTGCATTTATTATTCCAATGAAAAAAAAGCAGAACTTTCTGAAAGGCTTACTTCTCTTGGATTCATTATTCCGGAAAACCTTTCATCTCCGGTAATAATCCATCGGGATAAAAAACTTTCTTCTATAACAGGTTTTGCCTCCGGAATTTTGTTTTCCCAACCGGCAGAAAAGCTTGAAAAATATGGCATACTGAAATTGAGTTATTCCGAACTTTCACCTGAAAATTCAAGATCCGGTTGGTATGAATCCCGAAAAAACTTTCTTGACTAACCCGGATATCAGATTTATAATAGGCTAAAATCCAAACCGAAAGGGGTCTTTTTTATGTATAGAGCTATCAGAATTTCAAAAAAAGGTGCTGCCCTTCGGTAATTCTTTTCCAAGGGGTTTTGCGCCGCAAAATCTTTATGAAAAGGAATGTTTAAATGGAACAACAAAGAATTCTGGAGATACTCGGCTTATCTCCCAAAACGGAAAAAGCGGTCCTTGCCGTTCTTTACAAAAAACAAACCGTGGAAATCTGTGAAAAAGCCTATTCCGGCGAGGCTCCGGATTATCCGATTCTTAAAAGAAAACCGCTCACAAGGCTCGCCGTTTTGATAAATCTTCTTTCAAAAAAATACGAAGAATATCTATCTCTCGGCGTTCCCGAAAAAGTTATTGCGGAAACCTTCCGCGACGTTACTTTGCGGGCGGAAATTTTTGAAGCTAAAACCGGAAAAACCGGAATCAGCAAGGAAGATGCCATTTGGTTTCGCCATATTATAAACTGCAAAATTTTCAAAATCGGCGTTTTGCAGTTCCAGCCTTTTGAAATGATTTATCTTGATGAAGAATTTTTGGGCGAAGCCTATATGTTTTTTTCTTCTGAACAAAAGAAAAAACTTCCCGCCGGTGCTCAAGTGATAAATTGCCACGTTCAGCAAGGCGCAGATTTGAGCCCCGAGGAAATCAACAAAAGTTTTTCCGATGCTCAAGCGCTTTTTGCGAAGATTTATCCAAAAATCGAGTTCAAAGCCTTCCTCTGTTACAGCTGGCTTTTATATCCGGATATGACAAAACTTCTTCCGGAAAATTCGAGAATAAAAGCTTTTGCAGAAAATTTTGAAATAATCGGAAAAGTTCAGGATAATGAACAGGCTTTTGAAAACCTTTTCGAAAAAAGCTATAAACGTCCGCCAAAATTAAAAAACGCCACATACCTTCAGAACCTTGCGACAAAAAATTCAAAAGCTTTTGGCTTTGCCTGTGGAATAAGATATTTATAATAATGTATAAATAAAAGAAGCTCTGACAAATGTCAGAGCTTCTTTTATTGCGGCATTGACCTATTTTTCCGGGAGGCTGCCCTCCAAGTATCTTCGGCACAAACGAGCTTAACTACTGTGTTCGGAATGGGAACAGGTGGATCCCCGCTGTAATAAACACCGCATATTAATTTAGAAAAGAATCGGACAGAACCGAAGTCCTGTCCGATCTGGCTCCCCCTGTCGGGCTCGAACCAACGGCATCATGATTAACAGTCATGCGCTCTACCTACTGAGCTAAGGAGGAATAAAGAAAACAGCACAGATAAACTGTGCTGTGTCGGCATCGACCTATTTTTCCGGGAGGCTG
>JAGBAZ010000028.1 GCA_018110905.1 Oscillospiraceae bacterium | reverse complement strand
TTGTCTAAAACCTCCTTGCTACTTTTTGTGATGCGGTCGCCAAACCATCATCATCGTAGCATAGAGGTTTTATTTTTGCCAAGGCTTTTTATTGACCCCTGGCAGAACCAGGGGTTTTGTTAAGCCTAAAGGCAACAAAAAAAGCGCAATCCACTGTTGGTGGACTGCGCTTTTATTTTGCTTTCGATTATCTCTCGACGATGTATTTGTGAGTTCTTTCGGGAAGATCTTCTTTTTCGCAGGAAGCGGTGAAGGTCATGGTGATGTTGGATTCATCGCAAAGTCTCTTGAGTTTATCGGTCATTTTTGCGAATGCGTCGTAATCACGGCCGCCGATTTTGAAAGTTGCGTCAACAAAGATGTGGCTGATATCGTAGTTGCCTGCGATAAGGCCGGAAATGAAACCATAGAAAGAATTGAAATCAGAAATATCGTATTCATCGATATCGATAAGACGAACATCGTGGCTTACATCAAAGCGAAGAGTTGCGCCGCGTTCGATTGCTACTACGCAGCCGTTGCTGGTTTTTACTGCTTCGTCGATGCTGTCGATGAGGTATTTGGTTTTGCCGGAACCTTTAAGGCCAAGGATAAGTTTGATCATAGTAATGTCTCCCTCTGTTCTAAATGTATTATCATTGCGCGAACGCAGTTTGACCGAAAATCAGTCGAGTTTTGCTTCGATTGCTGCTTTCATGTCCTCGTAACCGGGTTTTCCGAGAAGAGCGAACATGTTCTTTTTATAGCTTTCGACGCCGGGCTGGTTGAAGGGGTTTACCCCAAGCATATAGCCCGAAACCGCACATGCGATTTCAAAGAAATAAATAAGTTTTCCGACTTCCGCCGGGGTTCTCTCTTTACAGGTGATAACGATATTGGGTGCTCCGCCTTCGGTATGCGCGACCAAAGTTCCGAGCCTTGCCTTTTCGTTGATATCCTGCATGTCCATTCCCGCAAGGAAATTGAGTCCGTCGCCGTTTTCTTCATCTTCGGCAACAACAAATTTCCTTTGGGCTTTTTCAAAACGGACAACGGTTTCGAAAAGATTTCTTGTTCCGTCCTGGACAAACTGTCCGAGAGAATGAAGATCCATCGAAAAAATTGCGGAGCAGGGGAAAATTCCCTTGCCGTCTTTTCCTTCGCTTTCGCCGAAAAGCTGTTTCCACCATTCGGCCATCTGACCGAAGGAAGGTTCATAGCTTACGAGAAGCTCGAGCGCCTTGCCTTTTTCAAGAAGAATGTTTCTTGCTGCGGCATACTGCATGGCTTCGTTTTCTGCGAAATTTGGATTTTCATAAACTTTTTTTGCTTCTGCGGCACCGGACATAAGTTCATTTATGTCGATTCCCGCGGCAGCAATGGGAAGAAGTCCAACCGGAGTCAGAACGGAAAATCTTCCGCCGATATCGTCCGGAACAACAAAGGTTTCCCAGCCTTCTTTATCAGCGACAGCTTTAAGAGTACCTCTTGCTCTGTCGGTGGTACAGTAAATTCTTTCCTTTGCGCCTTCTTTTCCGTATTTCTTTTCAAGAAGTTCACGGAAGAAGCGGAAAGCGATTGCCGGTTCCGTTGTGGTACCGGATTTGGAAATTACGTTAACGGAAAAATCCTTATCTTCACAGATTTCGGCAATTTCGGCCATATAATCCGGACTTAAATTGCAACCGGCGAAATAAATTTCGGGACCTTCTTTGCAGATTCTGTTGCGGAGAGGAGAAGTGCAAAGTTCGATAACGGCTCTTGCTCCAAGATAGGAACCGCCGATTCCGATGACGATCAGGACGTCGCTTTGCTTTCTGATTTTTTCCGCGGCGGAAATGATTCGGGAAAATTCTTCTCTGTCATATTCCTCCGGAAGTTCGACAAAACCGGTGAAGTCATTTCCTGCGCCGGATTTGGTCATCAGGGTTTTGTGGGCTTCTTCGGCTTTCTGTGCTTTTGCGGAAAATTCCTCTTCGGAGATAAAGTCTTTCAGATACCGAAAATCAACCTTCGGCATTAGGACACCTCCTGAATAATGATATTATCCTGCATATATAATAACCTAAAACAGTGATTTTTGCAAGTGGCAAAGGGGTGAAATCTTTCCAATTGGAAAATTTTTTCATTTTGTGGAAATTGCTTCAAGTAAAAGAATTTTAAGTGCCGCACCAAAACTCATTTTTTCAACCGTTTCGCCGGCGATTATATTATAACTCCCTATTTCTCCGCCGTTTAGTGAAACCGTTACTTTTCCAATCACCCGGCCTTTTTCAACCGGCGCTTCAAGGCTTTCCGGAAGATCGACTTTCTGTTCTATCAGTTCCTCCTGCCCTTTTGGAAGAAGATAGGTTTCCGGTTCTTCGAAAACAGGCGTTACAAAATCACAGACTCCATGGGAAACGGGAATGTCCCGAAGTTCTTCCACCGGCGGTTTTGGCTTTGCAACCGCAAAATTTGCAAAACCGTAATCAAGAAGTTTTCTTCCCGCAGCAAAGCGTTCGTCCGTATTCGGCGAACCGAGAGTGACCGAAACAAGTTCCATTCCTCCTCTTTCTGCGGAAGCAGCAAGGCAGCAGCCTGCTTCATCTGTGGAACCGGTTTTAAGGCCCGTACAGCCCTTATAAAACCTTACCAATTTGTTTGTATTGGTAAGCTCCGTTTCGCCGTTCCTGAGGCTATCCATCCACACCGTAGAATACTCTTTTATTTTTTCATGGGAAAGAAGCGCTGCCGACATTTTCGCAATATCTTTTGCTGTGGAAACGTGGCCTTCCGCGTCAAGCCCCGTACTGTTTTTGAAAACGGTATTTTCCATTCCAAGTTCGGCAGCTCTTTGGTTCATAAGTTCCACAAAAGCTTCCTCGCTTCCGGAAACAGCTTCCGCCAAAGCAACACAGGCATCATTGGCGGAAGCAATGGCAGCGGCTTTTAAAAGTTCATGAACGGTAAAAACTTCTCCCGGTTCAAGCCAGATCTGGCTTCCGCCCATAGAGCAGGCATGTTCGCTGGCGGTTACTTCCGTTTCAAAATTCAGTTTTCCGCTTTCGATTGCTTCCATAACAAGAAGCAGGGTCATTATTTTTGTTATGGAAGCGGGCGGCATTTGTTTATCCGCTTCATATTCAAAAAGAACTCTTCCTGTGGAACGTTCCACAAGTATCGCAGACTTTGCGGAAATGCTTATACCGTCCGCAAAAGCGGTTACCGAAAAAGAAACCGAAAGACAAAGCGCAAGAATAAATGAAAGAAACTTTTTCATATTTTCACCCTTTTCAAAAACAAAGTTTTTGATATTTTTATTCAAAGAAAACCCGGAAAATTCCGCTTTTGTAACCGAAAAAGCAATTTTTGCATAGGATATCATACAAAACCCCAAAAAAGGAGCGTTTTTAATGAGAAAACGGAACCAAACTTTTAAAATTCCGGCAATTCTTTTCGCGGCAGGATTTTTTCTCGGACTTTTTATAAAGCTGCTTCCGTTTTTTATAATTCTGATGCTTCTTTTTCTTTCCGCTTATGGAATTTTTTGCTGTCTTTTTCATTGATGGAGGTGCTTTTTATGAAAATCGTTGTTATGAACAGCCCGAAAATTCTTGCTCCTTTGCTTCGGATGATTTTTAAAATCGGAAGAAACGATTAAAAAAAAATCCCGTGCTCAAATTTGAGCACGGGATTTTGATTATTGTTCCGGAAATTTTTCTATAAGCTTCGCAGCATATTTTCTGATTATGTTTGCATCAATTGCAGTAACTTTTCCGTCAAAATCAACATCGCCGACCGTAATCTGCTTTTCGTCCAAAGAAACCAGTTTGGCGGCCGCAAGCCGGGCATAAAAGACATCGGTTATATCAACGGTTCCGTCAAGGTTTATATCGCCTTTTTTGTCTTCTCTTTTATAATTCTTAACACCCGTTACCGCAACGGTATATTTTGAATTATATTTCACTTTATGTACCTTTACCTGACAGGAATATGTTGTTGAAAAATTGCTGTCTATAACGGTAAAACCGCTTTCGTCACAGCTTATAAAAACCATTGAATGTCCGCCGTAATAATTTGTTCGGATAACATCTCCCGGGAAAGCCTTTTTCATTGTTTCATAAGTCATCGGACCGGTAAATTCAAGGGTTGAAGAAATTTTATCGGTGTTTCTTTTGGCAAAAACAAACCAATGGGCAAAGTTCGCAAAACCGAAGCACTGCCATCCGTCAGACGACCATTGGCTTCCGTTATAGTTGAACTGTGTCGGGCAAAGCGACGGATCCAAATGTCCCATTCCCACAAGTTCCCTTACCCAATCGGTTGCAATAACATTACTCATCAGGCAGTTATTACATGAAGTTGCGTGCACACCCGAAGAGGTGCAGTAAGAACCGCTTACGGTAAAAAATTTTCCTTCAAACTTCTGAACAAGTTCCTCAAGCCTTGCCTTTGCTTCATCGACCGTTACCGTTTCCGGAACGGTATAGTTACCGAAAAACTCGATCTCACTAAAATCGTCCGGAATTCTGTAAAGTGCCTGACTTATGATATCATCTTCCGATTCGGAAGCGTTGGCTTCGAGTGGCAACGTTCCACAAAGGGCGGCCGCCGCAAGAAAAAGGCAGAGAACTTTTTTTATTATTTTTTTCAAAGGCACCCCCCTTTCAGTTTGTTTATAACCATTTTATCATAACCGCGCAGGAAGTCAAACAAAAAAGCCGGTTCAGAGAACCGGCTTTTTAAAATTATTTGCAAAAGCTTTCAACATATTTGTTGATGCAGTAATCGATGATGCGTTTTGCTTCTTCTGCGTTGCAAACTTCGTCAACAACAGTCTGTTTGTTTTCAAGAGCTTTGTAAACTTCGAAGAAATGCATCATTTCGCTGTAGATATGCGCAGGGATCTCGGAGATATCGTTATATCCGTTATAAGTAGGATCGTCGAAAGGAACAGCGATGATCTTTTCGTCTGCTGCGCCGTTATCGGTCATTTTGATAACACCGATAGGTTTGCAGCGGACAAGGGTCATGGGGTAGATATCCTCGGAGCAAAGTACAAGAACGTCAAGGGGGTCACCGTCATCTGCAAAAGTTCTCGGAATGAAACCATAGCTTGCAGGATAATGGGTGGAAGTATAAAGAACGCGGTCAAGTTTGAGAAGTCCGGTTTCTTTATCGAGTTCATATTTGTTTTTGCTGCCTTTGGGGATTTCTATAAGACCTACAAAATCGTCGGGTCTTACTCTTTTTGGGGAAAGATCATGCCAGATATTCATTTATTTATTCTCCTTTTCTTTTATTGATTTATTTTCCATTTCTTTAAAAATTTTAAGCTGAATCGGAATTGCGCAAAGAAGGGTCCCGATATCGGAAATCGGCTGGGCAAGCTGGATTCCGGTAATTTCTATAAGTCCGGAAAGTATCAGCACCGAAGGGATAAAGAAAAGCCCCTGCCTTGCTGTTGCAAGAAAAGTTGCCGGAACGGTTCTTCCGATGACCTGAGTCATCATGTTGCTGAGAACGATCCAGCTGTGTGTAACAAAAGTTATGCACTGAAGACGGAGCGCAAAACTTCCGATTTCGATTACTTTCGGATCGTCGCGGAAAAGCGAAATAAGTTCCGGTGCAAAAACAAAACCCGCTGCGGCAATTATTAAAAGAAAAACCACCGAAACCTTTATGCAGAAATAAAAGCCGTCTTTTACCCTTTTATAAAGTCCCGCTCCGTAGTTGAATCCGCAGAAAGGCTGGAAACCCTGGCCGAAGCCGATCATTGTTGAAGCGCCGAACATTGCAATTCTCTGAACAACGCCCATTGCAGCTATCACGGCGTCGCCGAAAGGTCCTGCCGCATGGTTAAGGGAAATTGTCGCAACAGAGGCAAGCCCCTGCCTTGCAAGGGAAGGAAAACCTCCGCCGAAAATATCCTTATAATATCTCCATTTCAGCTGGATATTTGAAAAGCGGAGTTTTATGCTTCCTTTTTTCTGCATTCCGTAAAGAAGGATACAGAAACTTACGAACTGGCTTATTACCGTTGCATATCCCGCTCCGGCAATTCCCATATCAAATGTAAAAATCAAAAGCGGGTCAAGAGCAATGTTCAGCACAGAACCAAAAGTAATGCCAACCATTGCGTATGAAGCGTTTCCCTGGAAACGCAGCTGGTTGTTAAGCACAAACGAAGTTGTTATCCAGGGTGCTCCCAAAAGTATCGCCCGAAGATAATCGACCGTGTACGGAAGTATCGTTTCCGTTGAACCAAGCAGAAAAGCGAGTTCTTCAATAAAAAGTTCGCCGATTACCATTATCAGCATTCCGGCCGCAAAGGCAGAAGCAAAACCCGTTGCCGCCATTTTTTCCGCTTCGTGATAATTCTTTTTTCCAAGTTCCCTTGATATGTAATTTCCGCTTCCGTGGCCGAAGAAAAAGCCCACGGCCTGAATTATCGCCATCATTGAAAAAACAACGCCAACCGCACCGGTTGCAGAGTTGCTTTTCATCTGACCCACGAAAAATGTATCCGCCATATTATAAAACGAAGTTACCAGCATGCTTATTATGCAGGGCACCGCAAGTTTTGCAATAAGCCCGCCGACCGGGGCTTCGGTCATGCGGCGGAATTTTTCTTCATGTGTTTCAGTCATTTTCTTTATCAAGTTCCCATTCTTTTATCTGTTTTGCTTCCTCATACATCATGCAGTAACTTTTGTGGCGGCTTTCCGGAATCACTTCTTCTTTCACCGCTTCAAGCACTGCGCAGCCTTTTTCGGAAACATGGCTGCATCCGGTAAATTTACATTTAAGCAAATAGGGTTCGAACTCCCGGAAGCAATATTGGAGTTCGTTTTTTCGGATTATCCCAACCCTTTCCATTTCAATTGCAGAAAATCCGGGAGTATCCGCGACCCAGCCGCCGGTTTCAAGTTCGAAAAGTTCCGTATGGCGGGTTGTGTGGCGTCCGCGTCCGAGTTTTTTGCTTATTTCTGCTGTTGAAAGGCAAAGTTCCGGAAAAATATCGTTAAGCAGGCTGGATTTTCCTGCGCCGGAGTTTCCGCAAAAAGCGCTTATTTTTCCTTTGAGCATAGAATAAACTTCTTCTGTTCCTTTGTGCTCAAGAGCGCAGACTTCATAAACTCTGAAGCCAGCTTTGCTGTAAATTTCTGAATAGGGTTTTGGGTCCGCAAGGTCGCATTTTGTAAATACGATAACCGGTTCGACCCCCTGCTGCTCCGCAACGGCAATAAGCTTATCCATAATAAGAATGTTGGGTGCGGGTTCCGCAACGGAAACCACCATTACAAGCTGATCGAGATTTGCCAGCGGCGGGCGCACAAGAGAATTTTTTCTTTCATGAATGGCGTGAATATAGCCCTTTTCGTTCGGAAGAACGGAAATTGTTACTTTGTCGCCAACCAGAGGCGAGGTTTCGCGTTTTCTGAAAACGCCCCTTGCCCTTGTTTCATAAGTTGTTTCGCCGCAGCGGACATAATAAAATCCGCCGGTGGCTTTTATGATAAGACCTTCCTTTTTCGGAAGGTCTTTTTCTTCAAATTCAATTTGTTCTTCTTTGTTTTTTCGTTCTTTCAAAATTTATCAGCCTCCGAAATCTTCGGAATTATCGGTTACCATCATGGAAGAACTTTCCGTAAAGTTGACGGAATAAGCCCTGTAAAGTTTTCCGTCATAGAAAATGCTTACTGTTCCAAGACCTTCACCAAGAACGCTTACCTGCCAGAAACGCTTTTCGGAAGGAATTACCTTTTCGCTTGCTATTGTCTGGCCGCCAAGAGTTGCCTCCATAAGCACTTCCCCGGAAAAATTGGGAAGCGGGATCATAATTTCAACGCTTGTGGATTCGGTTTCTTTTTCTTTTACAATAACAAGGTTAATTGTTGTTCCGGCAGAAACGGTTGTTCCCTCATCAAGGCTTTGTCTGAGGACTTCGGTACTCTGGCCGTCGGTATCCACCCTTTCAACGCTTCCGATACGTATTCCCGCGGAGTTGAGGATCATTCTTGCGTCTTCAAGAGTGTATCCGACAACGGAAGGAACAGTTGTATAGGTGTTTTCCGCGCCCATGCTTACATAGACAACAACAACCGTTCCGCTGTCCACCTGGGTATCGGCGCCGGGTTCTGTTTTTATAACATAACCTTCCGGAATGCTGTCGTTATATTCGGTGACTGTGTGGAATTCGATTTCATTGTCGGTAAGGATTTTATAAACCTGGTTTTCTTCAAAATTCTGATAATCGGCAAGGCTGAAATACTGGATTCCGCTTGAAATTTTAACTTTTATTGTTGCACCTTCCTTAACGATCATTCCCGAATTTACGGACTGGTCATAAATAATATCTTTATCGTACTGATCGTGGAAAGAGGAAGATTCTATAACAATATTAAAGCCGGAGTATTTTTTCATGGCTTCGTTAACGTCCATTCCGATAAGCTCCGGCGCGGTTGTATCGGGGACTTCTTCAAAAGGGCGGACCATCGCCATTATTCCGATTACAAAAACAATTGCCACAACAATAAAAGCAATAGTAATACCGGTGAGGACCGGAACTACCGGAGCGTTGCGGACCTGTTCATCTTTGATTTTTTTTGTTTTCTTTTTGGTGGACGCAACTTCCTTGGAAATATTTTCGGTTGCGGGTTCGCTGTATTTGTATTCAAAACTTATGGAAGGGTCGCGTTTGAATTCATCAATATCCCTGAGCATTTCCGCCGCAGACTGATAACGTCTTGCGGGGTCTTTCTGCATTGCACGGATGGTGATGTCTTCAAGTCCTTCCGGAACAGACGGGTTAATTGCTCTCGGGCGTTTTGCCTGGCTTTGGATCTGTTTAAGTGCGACCGAAACGGGGCTGTCCGCATCGAAAGGAAGTTCACCCGTGGTCATTTCGTAAAGCATTACGCCAACGGAATAAATATCGCTTTTTTCGTCGGAAAGTTCGCCTTTTGCCTGTTCCGGGCTGATATAATGCACGGAACCGATTGCTTTATCGGTAACCGTGTGCTGGCTTGCCCTTGCAAATTTTGCAATTCCGAAGTCCGCAACTTTGATGGTTCCGTCTTCAAGAAGCATGATATTCTGGGGTTTTATATCGCGGTGGACGATTCCTTTATCATGCGCGTGCTGAAGAGCGCGAAGAATCTGAACAGCAAAATGGACCGCTTCTTTCCAGCGGAGGACTTTTTGCTGTTCAATATATTCTTTAAGAGTTATTCCGTCGATATGCTCCATTACGATATACTGAATATCTTCGTTGAAGCTGACGTCATATACCTTTACAATGTTCGGGTGTGAAAGAACGGCAATGGCTTTGGATTCGTTGCGGAAGCGGCGAAGAAGTTCGTCATTTTCCATATGCTCGTCACGAAGGATCTTTACAGCAACAACGCGGTCATCGATGCTGTCATAAGCTTTATAAACGTTTGCCATTCCGCCGACGCCGATAATTTCTTTTATTTCATAGCGGCCGTCAAGTTTTTTTCCAATATATCTGTCCATCAGGAACCTCCAGACTTATCTTGTAATGCAGACAACGGTGATGTTATCCGCTCCGCCCTCTTTTTTGGCGGCATTTATAAGTTTATCGACGCATTTTGAATATCCGGCGGATTTTATCATTTCATAAAGTTCGCCGTTGGAAAAATAGTTTGAAAGTCCGTCAGTACAGACCATTATTGCGTCGCCTTCATTTATCGGGAATTCACAATAGTCAAGATCAATTATGGACATTACGCCGAGAGCTCTTGTTATAAAATGTTTTTTGGGGTGGAATCTTGCTTCGTCCGCCGTTATTTCGCCCCTGTCAACAAGAAGCTGAACAACGGAATGGTCTTTGGTAACCTGTTCGATTCCTTCGGGTGTAATGTGATATGCGCGGCTGTCGCCTGCATGGACGATATGGGCCATTCCGTCGCAGACTATTGCGGCAACAATGGTCGTTCCCATTCCTCTTAGCGCCGGGTCGCGCTGGGAACGGTCAAAAACCGAAACGTTTGCAGCGGTAACAGCTGTCTGAAGGATTCGTTTTATGGAGTTATCTCCAAAACCGCTTCCGTAAGCGGCCGTTACGCTGTCGGTAACGATATCGCATGCGGTTCGGCTTGCGATATTTCCGCCTTTTTCGCCGCCCATTCCGTCACAGACAACTGCAAAAACAGCTTCCTCATCGCCAAGAACGCCGCAGTTGAAATCGTCCTGGTTCATTTCGCGAACGTTTCCGACATCGGTTTTTCCGTAAGCTTTAAGCATATCACTTCTCACCCCTTTTTCCTAATCCTTTAAAATTATGGAACCAATAGTTCCAGGCCCTTCCTATCTTCCAGTTATCAAAACCTTTTACGACAAGGCGGGCAACTTCGTTCGGAGGTTCCGGAGTTTTGTATTTTTCTTTTCGGATGCTTCCGGCCATTTTTATATATTCGACTACATGATACAAAACTTTCCGCCTCCTTTTCAAAAAAGATACCTATTTAGATTATTGTATATCTTATTGCTTTATATGTCAAATTTTATTCGGAAAGAGTTCCGCCTTTTTCGGTTTTTATGGTCGTTCTTCTGAGCTGACCGCAGGCGGCGTTGATATCGCTTCCGAGTTCACGGCGAATTGTTGCGTTCTGTCCGTTATCGTTAAGAAGTTTTGCAAAGGCTTCGACAGATTCGCGTTTTCCGCGTTTATATCCGGTTTCGTTGACTTTGTTTACCGGGATAAGGTTAACATGGGCACCCATTCCTTTAAGGAGTTTTATAAGTTCCATTGCATGTTCCGGCTGGTCGTTGACTCCGTCGATAAGCGCATATTCAAAAGAGATGCGGCGTCCGGTGATATCGAAATAGTCCCGGCAGGCTTTTATTAGTTCATCAATGGGCCAGCGTTTTGCAACAGGCATAGTTCTTCTGCGAATATCATCGTTTGGTGCATGGAGCGAAACGGAAAGAGTGAGCTGGAGCCTTTTTTCCGCAAGTTTATAAATTTTATCAACCAATCCGCAGGTGGAAAGGGAAATATGCCTCATTCCGAGGTTAAAACCGTTATCGGAAGAAAGGATTTCGAGGAAATCCATTACGTTGTCGAAGTTATCAAGGGGTTCGCCGATTCCCATAAGAACAAGGGAAGCGATTTTTTCTCCGTGTTCTTCCGCATCCTTTGCGGCAAGATAAACTTCCGAAAGCATTTCGGAAGGAGTAAGGTTTCTGCAAAGGCCGGTAAGGGTAGAAGCGCAGAAGGTGCAGCCCATTCTGCAGCCGCACTGTGTGGAAATACAAAGGCTTCCGCCGCGTTTATAGGACATGCGGACACCTTCAACATGCTCTCCGTCCTCAAGACGGAAAAGATACTTTACCGTTCCGTCAAGTTTTGAAACAAGCCTGCGCTCAATGGTGACTTTTGAAAGATTATATTCCGCAGAAAGTTTTTCGCGCAAAGCGGCAGGAAGGTTTGTCATTTCCGAATAATCCATAACCCTTTTTTCGTGGAGCCAGGAATAGATCTGTTTTGCGCGGAACGAAGGCTGGCCCATGGCTTTTACTTCTTCGCAAAGCTGTTCATATGTAAGGGAACGCAGATCTTTCATCATTCAACTTCCTTTCTGAGTTTTGCGAAATAGAAACCGTCGGAATTGATTTCTCCGGGCATGAGAGTTACGGAATAACCGTCTTTGGAATATTTTTTAAGTTCTTCCGGAAGTTCGGCGGGAACAAGTCCGTCCTCTTCAATAAGTTTTTTTACAATCTGCTCGTTTTCCTCTTTTGAAAGGGTGCAGGTGGAATAAATCATCGTTCCGCCTTCGGCAAGATATTTTGCGGAGGTGGAAGCGATTTTATATTGGATTTTCGGAAGAGCAGCAATTTCCGCAGGGTCCTTGAAACGAATCTCCGGTTTTCGGCGGATTACGCCAAGACCGGAACAGGGTACGTCGCAGAGTATTCTGTTGAAAGTTCCGAGCTTTTCATCGAAAACAGTGGCATCATTTGCTTTTGCGGAAACAATGCTCAAACCAAGGCGTTCCGCACCGTTTTTAATAAGACCTACGCGTTTTACGTGAAGGTCGCAGGCGACGATTTCGCCTTCGTTTTCCATAAGCTGGGCAACGGTGAAGGTTTTTCCGCCGGGAGCGGAACAAACGTCGAGCACCAGCTCTCCTTTTTGAGCACCGACTGCTTTTGCACAAAGCTGGCTTGAAATATCCTGAACATGGAAAAGACCTTTTTTATAAGCTTTGGTGCTTTGGGGCGCGGCGGAATAAATTCTTACCGCGTCCGGAACCTCTTCAACGAGCACCGCTTTTACGTTTTCTTCCTCAAGCATGCTCAAAAGTTCTTCCGCATTGGTTTTAAGGGTGTTGACCCTTGCATAAATCGGAACGGAACCGAGGGATTCACGCAGAGCGGTTTCGGTTTTTTCGTCGCCGTATTCGCTGCACCATTTTTTGCAAAGCCAGATCGGCGCGGAATATTCCGCGGAAAGACGGCCGATTTTATCCATTCTTGAAAAATCGAACTGTTTTCCGTTGCGGATAAATGCGCGCATTATTCCGTTTACAAAACCGGAAGCTTTGGCAAAGCCAAGCTGTTTTACCGCCTCAACGGTTTCGTTGGCGGCGGCCATATCCGGGACGGAATTCATATAGATAAGCTGATAGAATCCGATTCGTAGACATTCGAGGACCGCAGGTTCCAGTTCTTCAAGTGGGGTTTTGGAATATTTTTTAAGAATTTTATCAAGGGTTATCCGGCGTTCAAGAACACCGTAAAAAAGTGCCGAAACAAAAGCTTTGTCACGGTGCTCAAGCTGAGCACCGGAAAGGAGTGCATCGAGCACGATATTTGAAAAACCGCCTTCGTTAACTCTTAAAAGAGCTTTTGCGGCGAGCGTTCTTGTGTTTGCCATTTTTTAACTCCTTTTTTATTACGAATGGTTATATATAATCAAAAATCAGTCTCTTCTTCTGCCGCCGAAAAGAATGATAAGGCGCAGAAGCTGTGCAAGAGAGGATACAAGCGCTGCAACATAGGTAAGTGCCGCTGCTTTAAGGACTTTTTTTGCCCCGTCTATCTCTTCGCCATAAAGAATCCCGCTTTGGGAAAGAGTTGTTATTGCTCTGTCGGAAGCATTGAATTCAACCGGCAAAGTAACAAGCTGAAAAACCGCAAGAGTTGAAAAAAGAATTATACCAAGGTTTACAAGATATTGGGAAGAAAAAAGAAAACCCACAAAAATTATCGGAAGATAAAGCCAGGAACCTATCTGGGTGACCGGTATTATCATTTCTCTTATCCTGATAGGTTTATAATTTACCGCATGCTGGACTGCGTGGCCGGCTTCATGCGCGGCAACACCGATTGCGGCAATTGAAGTGCTGTTATAAACGCTGTCGGAAAGATTTATGGTTTTGTTTTTCGGGTTGAAGTTATCGGAAAGATGTCCTGAAATATGACGCACTTCCACATCATAAATTCCGTTTTGCTGAAGAATATATTCCGCCGCCTGGGCACCGGTCATTCCCCGCATTGTTCCGATTTTGCTGTATTTCTGGAAATTTGTGTTCACCTGGCTTTGTGCCCAAAGACCGAACAGAAGCGCATGAACAATGAGTATCAGATAATAAATATCAAATCCGTAGTAAAATGGCATTTGATTCACCTCGCATTATTTTCCGAAGGCAGTTCCTTTTAAAAGGCGTCTTCCGCGGATAAAATCTGCTCCGGACATTTTATTTTTACCCTCCGGCTGGACAGTTATGAATTCGACAGCACCGTTTTTTGTTCCGACTATAAAACGTTTTTCATCAAGAAGAGTTCCCTCTTCCCCGGAAAAACCTTCGATTGCTTTCGCTTCATGGATTTTAACGGACTTTCCTTCAAGGAAAGTATAGGCGGTGGGCCAGGGATTAAGTCCTCGGACAAGGTTATGGATCTCTTCGGCGGTTTTTCCGAAATCGATTTCGCCCATTTCTTTTTTGAGCATCGGAGCATAGGTTGCTTCTTCCTCGTTCTGGGGTTCGGCTTTAACTTCTCCTTTATCAAAAAGTTCAAGGGTTTTTTCAATGGATTCTGCACCAAGCTCTGCCATTCTGTCGAAAAGTTCGCCGGCGGTTTCGTCTTCGCCTATGGGGAGTTCAAACTTCATTATCATATCGCCGGTATCCATTCCTTCCGCCATATACATGGTGGTGATTCCGGTAACCTTATCGCCGTTGATAACCGACCACTGTATGGGAGCGGAGCCGCGGTATTTCGGAAGAAGGCTTCCGTGGACGTTTACGTTTCCAAGGGGAGCAACATCAAGGATATCTTTGGGAAGGATCTTCCCGTAAGCGGCAACAACAGTGATATCCGGTTTAAGCTCCTGCATGATTTTAAGAGCTTCGCCGTCGCGGAGTTTTGCAGGCTGGAAAACGGGAATATTATGTTCCATTGCAAGGGCTTTTGTTGCTGTGGGCATTATAATCTGTTTTCTGCCAACGGGTTTATCCGGCTGGGAAAAAACGCCGACTACGTTTCTTCCGGTATCAATAAGTCTTTTGAGAATCGCTGCGGCAAAATCCGGCGTTCCCATAAAGACGATTCGCATATCTTTCATTATTATTCCTCACCTTTTTCGATGGTAATATCTTTTGCAAGGTCAACGAAGCAAACTCCGTTGAGGTGGTCGATTTCGTGACAGAAAGCTCTTGCTTTAAGCTCTCTTCCGGAAATTTCAAATTCTTCGCCAAAACGGTTCTGGGCGCGGACTGTTACGGCAAGAGGTCTTGTAACGGTTCCCCATTTTCCCGGGAAGGAAAGGCAGCCTTCGTTTCCGGTCTGTTCGCCCGCGGTTGCAACGATTTTCGGGTTGATGAGTTCGATCACGCCGTCCTCATCATAGCAATCGACAATGCAGACTCTTCTCATGATTCCGACCTGGGGACCTGCAATTCCGACTCCGTCTGCTTCATGCATGGTTTCTGCCATATCGTCAAGGAGTGTCCAGAGTTTTTCGTCAAATTTTTCAACGGGGCGGCAAACTTTTCTGAGAATCGGGTCGCCGTCTTTAACTATATTTCTGAGTGCCATTATTTTTTCACCTTTCCTCTTAATTTATATCATAGGGGTCAGCCATGACCTCGATTTTAACAAAATCTTTATTTTTTGAAAACTCTTTCAAAGTTTCGCCCATGGTTTCAAAAAAAGCCATATCCGGGCGGTATTTTACAATAAGCTTCCAGCGCCATTTATCCGCAATTTTTGCAACGTGGGAAGGGGTCGGGCCAAGAATCCTTATCGGAATTTTGGTTTTTGCAACCTTTTCTTCAAGAAGCTTTGAAAAAGCGGCGGCGGCTTCCCTTGTCTGTTTTTCGTTCGTTCCGGAAAAGAGAACGGAACCCATTGAACAAAAAGGCGGATAAAGCATAACCTTTCGGTTTATGATTTCGTCCTCATAGAACATTCTGTAATCCTGGGCGCAGGAACGTTCGATAACGCTGTGTTCCGGGGAATGGGTCTGGATATACGCCCTTCCGGAAAGCTTTGCTCTTCCGCATCTTCCGATAACCTGGGTCAGAAGGCTGAAAGTTCTTTCATAGCTTCGGTAATCTCCGCCGTAAAGGCTCATATCCGCCGCAAGAACTCCAACCAGCGTTACGTTCGGGAAATCCAGGCCTTTTGCGACCATCTGGGTTCCGACCATGATATCGTATTTTCCTTCGGCAAAATCCGCAAAATGTTTATCATGGCTGAATTTTTCCATTGTGGTATCCAAATCCATTCGAAGGATTCTTGCTTCCGGGAACTGAGCTTTTATCTCATCTTCGACCTTTTGCGTTCCGCAGCCGGAATACATAACGTATTCACTTCCGCAGGAATCGCATTTCACCGTCATCGGTTCGCTGTGGCCGCAATAGTGGCACATAAGCCTTCCGTTTGCCCGGTGATAGATAAGCGGAATATTGCAGCGCGGACATTCTTTTACGGTTCCGCATTCGGCACATCTTGCTATGGTGTTATATCCTCTGCGGTTCATAAGAAGAATGGACTGCTGTCCGTTATCGAGATTATATTGGATATCCTCCGCAAGAACTTCGCTCAGGACGCCCGTTCTTCCGGAAAGAATTTCGTTTTTCATATCGACTATGACCGATTCCGGAAGCTTTGCGCTGCCATATCTTTCGGTCATTTCAAAAAGGGCGATTTTGCCTTTTTTCGCTTTATAAAAAGTTTCTATCGAAGGGGTTGCAGAAGCAAGAAGAAGCGGGATTCCGAGCTTTTTGCAGCGGAAAGCTGCGGCATCTCTTGCATGGAATCTCGGAGAGCGGTCGGATTTATAGCTTTGCTCCTGTTCCTCGTCCATAATTATGAGTCCGAGTTCCTTTGCCGGAGCAAAAACCGCGGAACGGGTACCGATTATTATTCTTGCTTTTCCGCTTGCAATGCGTTTCCATTCGTCAATTCGTTCTCCTGCGGAAAGGGCGGAATGTACCACCGCGACGGAATCTCCGAAATATGCAAAGAATTTGTTCATCATCTGGGGAGTGAGGGAAATTTCCGGCACCATTAAAATAACCTGTTTTCCCTTTTCGATTTCCCTTTGGATAAGTTTAAGAAAAACCTGGGTTTTTCCGCTTCCGGTAACGCCGAAAAGAAGAGCGGTGCTTCCCTTTTTGTCTTCGCAGAGTTTTGAAATTCCGTCGAATGCTTTTTGCTGTTCTTCGGAAAGAACTATGCTTTCCGGGTCGGTTCTTTTATAATTTTCTTTATAAGGTTTTCGGAAAGTTTCCTGCTCAAAAAATTCAAGAACGCCTTTTTTCTCAAGAGTTTCGACAACCGCTTTTCCTGCGGAGGTAAAATATCCGATTTCCTTTACGCAGGCGCAGCCGACTTCCGAAAGAAATTCGAGCACTTCTTTTTGCTTCGGGGTCGGCTTTTTGAGCATTGAAGAACCCTGCTCATTGAGTTCGGCCTCTTTTTCGGAAATGCGGACCATTTTTTCGGTTTCGTCGCCGATTTTGCGTTTTGTGCTTTCTTCTTTTCGAAGAAG
>JAGBAZ010000027.1 GCA_018110905.1 Oscillospiraceae bacterium | reverse complement strand
TTACTACTTCCTCTCTTATCGCTATATCATATCTTTTCATTCCTTTTTTCCCTGACATAAAAATACCTCCTATGGTAGTATCTTAATTCTACCATAGGAGGTGCTTTTTTCATATTGTCCATTTTTACTGGACTTGTGCATTGCGGCAGGTGCTTTTTTATTTGTTATAATAATTATAAAATTTTTCTTTGCCGAGCCTAAAGGTCAGCCCGTCATAATGTTCTCCGCGAACAAGCCGCAGGTCTTTTTTTCGTCTGCATTCTTCAAAACCAAGCTTTTCGGCGCATTTTATCATGCGGATATTTCCGCTCCAGGTCTGGGTAAAAATTTCCGCCTCGCCGTTTTCAAAATAATAATTTATAAAAGCGGCAAGAGCCTTTGTTCCAAAGCCTTTTTCACAAAACGAAGATTCGCAAATGGAAATTCCAACGGCGCGGAAAACTTTATCCCCGGGTTTTATATCCTTCGCCGGAATCCATTCAAAATTTTCGTTCATCATATATGAACTTACCGCGCCAATATGTTCACCTTTTACAGTTTCGATTTCGAAACCCCAGCGGATCTTATCCTTCGGCTTAGCAAGCTTTTCAAGCTCCTTTTTCCGGTATTCCTCCGGATTAAAGGTCAGAAGATCCGGAAGAGCTTCCCAAGGCGCATCCCAGTTTGCCCAATCGGTTTCAACGGTATTCCAGCGGATATAATCTTCAATATCCTCTTCGGTCATATCCCGAAGAATTATATCTTTATATTTAGTTTTCATAAATTTATATCAACCTTATATTCTTTATCAATGACCACGCAGTTTGTGCCTTTTTCGCAAAGCGAAAGATTTTGCCTGTTTTCCCTGATAAGTTCTTCCATATCCACAGAATCACAAAGCCTTTTTTCAATGGCATCTGCGTGCTTAATAATATCGTCAGAATTATTGCGGATATAATTTTCCGTCATAACAAGACAATATGCTTTTATGTTTTCAAGATATTTTGCATCAAAATCCTTTGCCCAGTCAAAAGGAACATAGCAGCCTTCGACTGTAAGATTCTGATTATTTTCAATGGCGGTCCTGATGATTTCACGAACGATGGGCCAAAGATATTCCGTGAGCTTTTCGTCATCTTCCGGAGTGAGATCTGTTTTTCCGCTTCGGATAAGACCCATTTTTAGATGGTCTATCGAAAGATATGGATAACTATATTTTTCGAGGATCTTTTGCGCAAGCAAAGTTTTCCCCGAATGTGAAGCCCCGAAAACAAGGACAACCATCCGCGGATACCGCCTTTCCTATTGATTTTTTCTTGTTCTGCTCTTGGTTTGATTTTACCACCAAACACGGCCAGAGTAAAGTCAAAATCAAATACATTTTGTAGAATATATAATTATTTATACAAATTGTTGTCGAAGCATGTCAGATATTGTCATATTATATAATTTATATTATAATACTTTATAATAATATTGCATGGTTTTGTCGAAACTTTCATATAATAATTGAAATGTTCACAAATTTATAATAGAATAAAAGCAGGATATAAATCATAAAAGGGGGTATTCCATGAAAAGAGCAATCGTTCTTGCCGGCGGCGGCGCAAAAGGTTCCTATCATTTCGGATTCTGGAAAGCCATACGCGAACTCGAGATTGATTTTCAAATCGTGACCGGTTCTTCCGTAGGCGCGCTCAACGGTGCGATGATGGCAAGCGGACTTTATGAAAGCGGACTTGAAATGTGGAGCAACATCAAAACCCCGGATATAATCGAAACTTCCCCAAGCCGCCTTTCCGAAGTTATTGATACCGAAGGAATTGCCGGCGCGCTCAAAAGTTTTCTCGGCGACCTTGGCGAAAGTGCGGTCAACGTAAAAATGGACCCTTTCCCCCTCGGAGAACTTATTGGTAAATATCTTGATGAAAAACTTCTTCGGGAAAGCGGAATTGAATTCGGAATAATGTGTTCCGAATATCCTAATATGAAGACCCACCCGGTCACCCTTGAGGATATTCCCTACGGAATGCTCGCCGATTATCTTCTTGCCTCCTCAACAGTTTATCCTTCAATGGAACCGAAGGAAATTGCCGGAAGAAAATATGTTGACGGCGGTTACAGCGATAACTTCCCGGTAAACCTTGCTCTTGATATGGGTGCGGAAGATATCATCGGTGCAAACCTTTGCGCAAACGGTATCGAAGCAAAATATGAAACGGATTATCCCGTAAGGGTCGTCCGCCCATGGTTCGACCTTGGGCCAACCATGGAATTTGTTCCGGAAATCGCAAAGCGAAACATGGCTTTGGGTTATAACGATACCATGCGAAGCTTCGGAAAGCTTGACGGAACCTGCTATGCTTTTGAAAAAGGCGAAGGCGCAAAAATGCAGGCGGAATTTGAAAAATTCTGCGTTGAAATGCTTATTAAATGTGGAGCTGTTTCTTTAAGCGAAAAAAGCCTTTATCATAAATCCCTTGCGGTAAAAGGACTTTGTGAAAAACGAAAACAGCGCATCGGTCTTATGAATAAAAATCTTGCGGTTGTCTGCGCGGAAACCACAGCGGAAATTTTCTGCGTTGACCCAACCAAAATTTATACCGGCGAATCTTTCGGAAAAACAATTCTTGAACAGTTCAGACCTTTTGAAGAAAAGGCGGAAAACCCGATGGAAAACCTTTTCAGAACCGCAAAGCCTCTCAACTATAAGCTCGGACAGATAAGTTCTTTTGACAGCCGCGATGTTATCGCGTACCTTGTGAAACTTTGGCTCGAACTTATTAGCGGCGAAACGCCTAACCGCGATCTCCGCTCTCTTTGCCGCTTTGTTCCGAAAGAATTTTTTGCTTCGCTTTATATCAGTTTCCTTAAAAACAAAGGAGAATAAAAATGAAAAAAACAAAAATGCTCGCGGTGCTCATGGCATTGGTTATTATAATGTGCTCGTGCTCAAAAGCTCCGGAAGCCGCCACCGGCGGAAAATATATGCTTGCAACCGGAAAAGCCGGCGGAACTTATTATTCCCTCGGAACCTGCCTTGCTTCGGTCTGGGATAAATATTCCCAAAGCACCACAAACATAACCACAACTTCCGGCTCCATTCAGAATATCGAAATGCTTCTCAAGGAAAACGCGGATTTTGCCTTTGTTCAAAACGACATTCTTCATTATGCCCTTGAAGGCAAAGAAATGTATGAGGAAAACGCCCAGCGCGGAATTTCCGTTGTTGCAAATCTTTATTCCGAACACGCCCAGTTTGTTGTAAACGCTTCCAGCGACATCAAAACCATTCCGGAACTTGCGGGAAAAACCGTTGCAGTCGGAAAATACGGCACCGCAACCGAAGCCGCCGCAAGGCAGATCCTCGAGGCTTACGGAATCACATACGACATGATAACCGTTAAATATCAGACTTTTTCCGAAGCCATGGATGGGCTCAATTCAGGAAGCATCCAGGCTGCTTTCGCGGTTTCTTCCCTTCCCAGCGCAAACATCCTTGAATATGCCCAGACCCACGAGATACGTTTTCTTCCGATCTCCCTTACACAGTCAACGGCTTTCAAACGTAATTGCCCGTTCTTCCGCGACGGAATGATTGCAAGCGAAGTTTACGGAACGGAAAATTCCGTTTCCACCGTTTGCATAGATGTTCTGCTTATCTGCCGCAACAACATGCCTTCCGCGGACGTTCTTGCAATTACAAGCGCGCTTTTCAACAACACCGACGAAATTACCGCCGGCCACGCAAAGGGTCAGGATATCAACGCCGTAACTGCGGCGGAAACCCTGGTCGGTTCAATACATTCCGGCGCAAGACAATATTTCGATAACCCCGGAGAAGAAAATAAAAAGGAAGATAAAAAAGAGGAGGAAGAAGCTTCTTCCCAAAGCGAAAGTTCTTCCGAAGCCGAATAAACAATAAAAAAACGCCCCGCTCCCGCGGGGTGTTTTTTTTGCCTTTTTTATTGCAATTCTCTTTAAAAAAATGTATTATATTAAGGTTATCTTAATTATTAAAAGAGGAAAAACATGTCAAAAGCAATTCGTTTTTTTAAGAAAAATACCGTTTTCTGCGTTGCGGCACTTGCCGCTTTTATAACCGCATTTTTTGTTCCGCCGGATGCGGAATATCTTTCCTATTTCGACTTCCGGACTCTCGCCTGCCTTTTCCTTACTCTTGCGGTGGTTTCCGCCCTTGGGAACGTAAAATTCTTCACCATTCTTGCAAGAAAGCTGGTTCTCCTTTCCGGAAACCTGCGCAGGCTTTTTCTTCTCCTTGTTGTAATAACCTTCGTTGGTTCAATGATAATCGCGAACGATATGGCACTTATCACCTTTCTTCCGCTTGGATATTTTGCTCTTTCCGTAACAAAGAACGACAAGTTCATGGCATATCTTTTCATTCTTCAGAACATTTCCGCAAACCTCGGCGGAATGCTCACCCCTTTCGGAAACCCGCAGAACCTTTATCTTTATTCTTTTTTTGAAATCCCGACTGCGGAATTCACCGCAATAATGCTTCCGCCTTTTCTTCTTGCAATAACAATGCTTGCGGTTTTCTGTTTTTTAGTAAAACCGGAAAAACTTTCCTTCCATGAAGATTTTCCGGAAAAATTCCACGTCAAAAAGACCGTTCTTTATATGGTGCTTTTTGCTTTTTCCCTTCTCATTGTTTTCAGAATTATCCCTTTCTGGCTCGGCCTTGCAGTAATCCCTGCGGTTCTTTTCTTTGTTGATAAGGACGCTCTTTATGAAGTTGACTATTCCCTTCTCGGAACTTTCTTTTTCTTCTTTATCTTTTCCGGAAACCTTGCAAGGATCGACGCAGTGAACGAATTTTTCTCCGTTCTCCTTGCAAAAGATGCGCTTATTGTTTCGACCCTTTCCTGCCAGTTCATAAGCAATGTTCCCTCAGCTATCCTTCTTTCCCGGTTCACTTCCGATTATCATTCTCTCCTTCTCGGAGTTAACATCGGCGGAACCGGAACCCTTATCGCTTCTCTTGCAAGCCTTATAACCTTCAGCGAATTCAGGATACTTTATCCGGAACAGACGAAAAAATATCTTTTGCTTTTTACCGGAATCAATGTAATTTTCCTTGTCGTTATGACCGCCGCGGCAAAACTTTTTTTCCTCGGCTGATAGAATTTTCTTAAAATATGGTATATAATATATTTCAGAAAGCGAGGTGAACAGCCAATGGACGATTTGAAAGTTATAACCGCAAGCAATATCATAAATCTTCGCACAGCGAAGGGAATGACCCAGGCGGAACTCGGCGAACTTTTAAGCTATTCGGATAAAAGCGTTTCAAAATGGGAAAGAGCCGAGGCTGTTCCCGATGCTTATGTTCTTAAAAAAATGAGCGAAATTTTCGGTGTTACCGTTGATTATATCCTCAATTCCCACGATGAATGGGTTCCTCCGGAAAGTATAAAGAAAGCCGAAAGAGGTTTTCGCAGCAAAGTCATAACCGCCGTTGCAATTGCCGGAATATGGACTCTTGCGTTCCTTATTTATATAATTGGCTGGCTTCTTGAATCGAACTGGTGGCTGCTTTTCATCTATGCTCTTCCTGTTTCGCTTATAACTCTTCTGGTACTCAATTCCGTTTGGGAAAACGGAAAAAACAACCGCCATATAATCCATGCACTTGTTGCAAGCGTCTTTCTTACGATATATCTTACCTTCATAAGCTACAACCCCTGGCAGATACTTCTTCTTTTAATTCCGGCGGAACTTATTGTTTTTCTTTCTTTCCGTATCAAAAAATCGCATAAATAAGCCACTCCACTCTGAGTAGAGTCCGTTTTTCCGGACTCTACTTTTTGTTTTTGAAGAGTATAGTCAAATCTGTTGATTCTCCTTCCCTTTTTGGATAAGATAACATCATTGAAAAAAATCCGAAAAGGAGAAACAAAATGTCCGAATACATTTTAAGCTGCTGTTCAACCGCAGATCTTTCAAAAGAACATTTTGAAAGCAGGAATATTGAATATATCTGCTTTCATTATAAGCTGAACGGCGTTGACTATCCCGATGACCTTGGTCAGTCCATTCCTTTTGAAGAATTCTATAAAAGAATGGATTCCGGCGAGGAAACTCAGACTTCCCAGATAAACGTAACGGAATATCTTGAATATTTCACCAAATTTCTTTCCGAAGGAAAAGATATTCTTCATCTCACCCTTTCAAGCGGAATTTCCGGTTCCTATAACTCCGCAATAAACGCAGCAAAAATTGCAAAGGAACGTTTTCCGGAAAGAAAAATCTACGTTATAGATTCCCTTGCCGCTTCCTCCGGTTACGGACTTTTAATGGATAAACTTGCGGATCTTCGTGACGGCGGAATGGATATAGAAGAACTTAAAAACTGGGCGGAAGAAAACAAGCTCAATCTTCACCATTGGTTCTTTTCCTCAGACCTTAAGTTTTTTATCAAAGGCGGAAGAGTTTCAAAAACTTCCGGAACAATCGGAACAATTCTCGGAATCTGCCCGCTCCTTAATGTTGATAAGGAAGGGCACCTTATCGCAAGGGCAAAGATCCGTTCCAAGAAAAAAGTTATTCAGGAAATTGTAAAACGAATGGAAGAAAACGCCGAAGGCGGCCTTTCCTATTCCGGAAAATGCTATATCTGCCAGTCTGCTTGCCTCGATGACGCAAATGAAGTTGCAAAACTTGTCGAAGAACGCTTTAAAAATCTTAACGGAAATGTTATGATAAATTATATTGGAACCACCATTGGAAGCCACACCGGTCCCGGAACTGTTGCGCTTTTCTTCTGGGGCAAAAAAAGAGAGGATTGATACCATGATAAAACTTTTTGCGGATACCGCTTCAAACCTTCCAGTTGCGCTTAACAAAAAATATAATGTAAACATAATCGAACTTTCCTATACTGTTGACGGTGTTCCGGCGGAATATGACCTTGAGCATGATTTTGACGGCAAGGCTTTTTATGATGCCATGAGAAACGGCGCGGAAATGAAAACATCAATGGCAAACTCCGAACTTTTCCGCGAACGTTTTGAAGAAGCCGTTAAAAACGGTGACGAAATTGTATATATCGGTCTTTCCGGCGGAGTAAGCGGAACAGTCCGCGCGGCAGAAATGGCTGCGGAAGAAATCAGAGAAGAATATCCGGACGCAAAAATAGCTGTTATAAACTCTCTCGGCGCAGGCCTTGGAATAGGAATGCAGGTTGTCGCCATGGGTGAACTTATTGCGGAAGGAAAAACTTTTGAGGAAGTTGTTTCCATAACCGAAGAACGCAAGCACCATATGTGCCAGTTCTTTACCGTTGACGACCTTACCTATCTTAAAAAAGGCGGAAGAATTTCCGGCGCAACCGCCGCAATCGGAACCCTTCTTAACATCAAACCCCTCCTTCGGGGCGACGAGGAAGGTCATATTGTTTCCTGGGGAAAATGCCGCGGCATCAACAAATGCATTCTCGAAATCGTAAAAAAATACGATGAACTTGTTCTCGATAAATCCGCTGACGTTATGATGATCCACGGCGATAACATGGCTGCAATCGATTTTCTTACCGAAAAACTCCGGGAACATGGTTTTACCGGCAGCACCACCGTAATGCCCTTTGAACCGGTTTGCGGCTGCCATGTCGGTCCCGGCTCCGTTGCGCTTTTCTTCTGGGGAGAGAGAAAATTATGAAAAGGACTCCTCTTTCCGAAAGAGTTCTTCCGAATTACACCCGTGGCGAGGAAATTGCAAACATGACCACCCATATAATCGGCGGCGGTCTTGGGGTTATTCTTCTTTTTATTACTGTGATAATTTCCGCTTTTGAGAGGGATATATGGGGAATCATCGGTTCTTTCATCTATGGAATCTCGATGATCGCTCTTTACACAGTTTCGAGCGTTTACCACGGACTCAAACCCGGATTTGCAAAAAAGGTTATGCAGGTAATTGACCATTGCACAATTTATCTGCTTATCGCCGGAACCTATACTCCGATCCTTCTTGTTGCAATGCGTCCGGAATATCCAGTTCTTGCCTGGATCGTTTTCGGCGCGGAATGGGCCCTTGCTGCATTTGCCGCAACCTTTACCGCAATCGACCACAACAAATATAAAAAGCTCTCCATGGTTTTTTATATCCTTATGGGCTGGTTCATTGTTCTTTGTTTTAAACAGACTGTCGAGGTCCTCACCGTTCCCGGAATGCTCTGGATTCTTTTCGGCGGAATTTCCTATACAATCGGCGCTGTTCTTTATGGCGTCGGAAAAAAGAAACCCATTTTCCATACTGTTTTCCACGTTTTTGTGGTAATCGGAACTCTTTTGCAAGCCATTGGAATTTTGTTTTATGTACTTTAATCAAAAAGAAAACCACCGTGCTCAAATTTGAGCACGGTTCTTTTTTAATATATTATTTTATTTTTCTTGGTTCGTTTGTAAAACCTGCAATATAATCTATAGAAACATTATAAAATTTTGCGATTTTTATAATAAAATCAAATGGTGGCTCTCTTTTTCCCTGCTCATAATTCGTATATGTTGTTTTGTGCATACCAAGTTTTTGAACAAGCTGTTCCTGGGTCAAATCCGCATCCTCACGCAAATCCCTCAATCTCGTATAATGTTGCATAACTATCACCTCTTTATGGTAATATTATGCGACAAAATAACTTCAACACTTGACAAAATACATCGTTTGATGTATTTTGTAATTAAACAACTATATTGGAGGGTAAAAAATGGAAAGCATTAATAGAAAAAAAGTTCAGCAAGCAAGGGATTCCATAAGATATATGAATGGCAGCGAAGTTACTTATGATGCAATAAAAATCGCTTTGGAAGAAGTTATAGAAAATTATGGGATTGACGCTGTTGTTGAAGAAGCAACTCTTTACGGCGGCAGTCTTTTTGCAAAAGAAGAATCATGCCTTGCTTTGGTCAACCCGAACCATCGTAATGATTATTTTAAATTCTGCATTGTAAGGAAAGACGCAGGAAAAACATGTACCGTTGATATCTTTTCTTTTGGCCAAAGCAAAAATATCAAACATGAAGAATTTGCAGCAAATACACATATTTTTGATGGAAAAGGAGCCATGGGAGCTGTTGGCGGAATGCTTGCAGGCGGCGCCGTAGGCGCGGGTTTTGCAATCGGGAGTGCCGTAACCGGTGTAGCTAAAGCAGGATTTAAAGCTGTTGCTAAAGGAATAAACGCTCTTATGCGCGATCCTCAGGCTCTTGAAGAAGAAAATGCTTGGTACAGCGCAGTATATTCTATTTTCAATGAAGTCATT
>JAGBAZ010000026.1 GCA_018110905.1 Oscillospiraceae bacterium | reverse complement strand
TGGAAAGTCTTTCATTGATTTGCTGGATGTTTTACATGCATATGAAGAAAATGCTGCAATAATGAACGAAAAACAGAGAGATCATTATATCCATTCTGTGAATGTTTTTGTGCTTGGTTTAAGTATATTTGCAAAGAACAAAGCTTTTGCAAAAACTGTTCAGAATAAATTTGCTTCGGAAAAGACGAGCTATGTTTTTGGTGAAGAAGAGTTTTTGTTAAGATGGGGAATAGCTTCGCTGTTTCATGATATTGGATATCCTATAGAAATAATTAATAATCAGCTTAAAGGATTTATTTCTTTTGTTTCAGGTAATGATAGCGTTGTAAAAATAATTGCTCCTTATATAGAATATATGGATTTCTCAAAATTTAATTCATTGGAGGTTGGAACGGATTTTTTTGAATTTTGTCCTGATGATATAACAAGTGTAGGGTCAGTTGATATATCAGTACCTACGGATATAATATCTGCAAAAATAGCTACAGATTATGGGTTCAGTTATAATGAGATAAAAAATGGAATAGATGGTTATGTAAAGAAAATGCAAAAATTCCTTTTTGTCGATCATGGTTTTTATAGTTCTGTTATTATCATGAAATGGTATGCTGAACTTACTAAACAGCAAGTGGACAGAAACGATGCATATAAATTAATATACTATTCTGTGGCTGATGCCGCTACAGCAATTTTATTGCATAATTATTATGAGAAGACATTGCTCCCATTTTACAATAAAAAAATGAATCCACATAATAATCCAATTGCTTATCTTCTCGCTCTTTGCGACTGTGCTCAGGAGTGGAACAGAAAAGCATATGGGTACTTTGACAAAAAGAAAGTTGCAGTTGATAGTTCAGATGTGGATGTAACAAAACATGGAATAAAATTTCACTATATTACAGAAAAAGGAACATTAAATAGTGAATTTGTAAAAAAGAAAAGTGATAATTTTATTAGTTTGCTTGAGCTGGATGAGATATTCCCTGATGGCATAACTGTTACCGCGACAACAAATTCAAGCAAATATATTAGTTATATTCAGAAACAAAATTATTCTCCTACGGCAAGACCGCTCATTGAAAATATTGAAAAAATCGCGATGGCTATTCACGAAGATTATGTTAAAAAGCAAATCGAACGTGGTAAAAAGGTTGATTATGCAACATGGGATGAATTGCCGGATAGTTTGAAATATTCAAATATCAGACAAGCTAAAACTATATTTGCTAAACTGTCAATAGTTGGGTGTTCTGTTGAACCCAATGATTCTACGCCAATAAAAGGCTTTTCAAATGAAGAAATCGAACTTATGGCAGAATATGAGCATGAATTGTGGGTAGAAGAACGAAAAAAGAATGGATGGACATATGGTGAAGTGAAAGATGTTGAAAAACAAATTACACCGTATCTGATTCCTTATAATGAACTTACAGAAGAAATAAAAGAATATGATAGAGATACCATAAGAAACATTATTCCTCTTTTGAAAATGGTTGGAATGGCAGTTTATAGAAGTTGAAAATGTTATTAGTAAATATGTAGCATTTAATTGGGGTGATATTATGGGACAATTTGATGTTTTTCTTTCTTTCAAGAATACAGATTTAAACGGAAATACAACAAAAGATAGAGAGATGGCTGCAAATCTTTACAAGGAGTTGACACAAAAAGGAATTAATGTCTTTTTTAGTGAAGAAACCCTACGTTCATTGGGAGCAGCTCAGTACAAAGACGCAATTGATGATGCATTGGATGATGCAAAAGTATTAATTGTTGTAGGTACATCTATTGAAAATATTACCTCAAATTGGGTGCGTTATGAGTGGGATAGTTTTTATGGCGACATATTAAGTGGAAAAAAGGAAGGTCAACTTTTCTCTTACATAGACGGTATTAATATAAAAGACTTGCCAAGAACTTTGAGACAAGTACAGACTTTTGATGCATCAAGAGAACAAATAGAAAGTATTTGTGAATATATTGTTGCTGCATTGAATTTTGGAATATATAATAATATTGATATCAAAGACACAAATATATTATCTTTAGATAAAAATGTTTCAAAATATTCGTCAGTAAAAAACAATGAACCGGTGAGATTAAGTTATCAGGCTGATACACTGTATAAAAACGATGTTAGTTTGTTAAAACCAATAATTGAGAAATTGTCAAGCAAGAAGAAGATCAATGTATTGGATATTGGTTGTGCAAACGGTTATTTAACATACAAACTGTTTAATAATTTCTCCGATTCCATTAATCTTGTTGTTGGTATTGATCATGAAAAAGATTGTATTATGGAAGCAAAGCATAATTTCTCAAAACAATTTTGTTTTTATAATGTAGAGGTGGAATCAGATGACTTGGAGAACAAATTGGGCGAAATAGTAGAAGAAAATAATATTAAATCGTTCGATTTGGTTTTCTCAGCATTTGTTTTACATCATCTTAATGAGCCGATTAAAATGCTTAAAAAATTGAGAAAATATGTTAGCAATGACGGCATTTTATATATCAGAAGTTGTGATGATGGTGATATTACGGTATATCCAGATGAGAAAGGTCTTATAAAGAAAGTACTAAAAGCAGCGGCTTCAATTCCAGGAATGTCCGACAGAGAACATGGAAGGAAACTATACTATCAGTTGTATAAATCAGGATATAAAGTAATAGAGATGGAATCACATTCAGTAACTACTGCAGAAATGGATATTGATGAAAGAATACATTTTTGCCACGAGATGTTGGAATGGCCGCGAAAGAGATACAAAAATCTTGTCGATATGAATCCTCAAAATGAAAGCTACCTAAAACAATATAATGAATTTTGTTCCGATTATGAACAAATAGAAGAAATGTTTTATGATCCAGCATTTTATTATAGATTATCTGGACCAATAGCCATTGCGACAAAATAGTTTAATTGTAAAGGAAGTATAAAAATGGCATGTTATCTCGGCTTTCAGCCTACCGACGAAAAAGATTATTATTTTATTAGTTATAACAGCGAAGATGTTGGTAAAATAGGACCTATTGTGCAAAAACTTAATGATAGTGCCGTTCCGCTTTGGTATGATTATGGTTTGGAATATGGCGAAAAATGGGAAGGTCAAATTTCTGGAAAGATAAAAGATGCAAAAGCTATTATTTTGTTTTTCACAAAAGGTGTTTTAAACAAAAAGGAGTCATATGTAAGAAAAGAATATGATATGGCAACAAAATTTTATGAAAAGAAAGTTTATGTTGTTTTACTTGATAAAATAAATAAGGCTGATGTCCCTTCCGACATGGTACCTTGGTGGATGGACGTGGAATATAGACATTGTATTGATGCTTATGAAAGTGGTAATATAGAGAATCTTTGCGAAGAAATAAAAAAAGCTATTAAATTTGAAAAAAAGATAGTAACAAAAAATAATAGGCGTATAAGCATTTATAACGATGAAAAAAGTATAAACCGTGATATAGTTAAGAATGATTATTCAAAAATTGATTTAAATAATTTCATAATCGAGAGTTTTTCTAGGCAAGATGAAAATAGTATACATCCTAATGCGCAAAGGAAAACCGGAAAATCTACAGATATGAGTATTTCCGATGACACAACGAATCTTTTTGACTTATATCGTAAGGAAGCTAAAAAGTTTGAGAAAAGTGGAGACAGCAGAAAAGCAATAGAGGTTTATAAAATAGCACTAGATGTAGCCAAAAAGAATTGGGAAAATAGTAGATCAGAAAACACAAAAAATGATTTTTTGACCGTTTGTTCAGCACTTGGCACATTGTATGCGGTAGATGGAGATTTCGAAGAATCTAAACGATATTACGAAGGGTTATATGATTTTCTCAAAGATACTTTTGAAGTAAAAGTTGAAGATGAAAAACAATGTTTTGCAATGTGTTGCAATATGTTAGGAGCATTATATTTAAAAAGTAATTACAATGACAAAGCAAAGGCACTTTTTAAAGAAGGAATAGATGCCCTGGATTATTTAAAACAAGAAAGTACAAAGGTAAAAATAGTCAAAAAAATTAAACTGGCGGAAGGATGGCTGTGTGCAAATTCGGTAGTAGGTTTTGATGACGAAAATGTATTAGTATTAGGACTCATTTCTTATAATACGCAAACTTATACTTTATGTGTTACGCTTCCATTAAAAAATAGAACTATTAAAGTTTACAAAATAGAACAAAATGGGTTGTGGGAGAAAGAAACAAATAAACAGGTAGCAGGAATTGTTTGCTATTCGTTACTTGAAAGTATAGAAAATAAATGGTTCATATTAAATATGAATTCGAAAGAAAAAAACGCACTTATTCTTGATATTATGAGCGAGATAATAGAAATGGAAACTTAAATATGCCAATGAAAATGACTTATAGAAGTAACGATAGAAAGAAAAAAACTATTATAAATAATATACATAAAGAATCTGAAAATTATCTGTTTGATATTTTCTTTCAGATAATTATCGCTTTACTTCCGAGCAGTATGTTTTTTATTGTTATCCGCCACACATGGGGGATGGAACCAGTAAAAAAATGGCTGATTGTTGGTTTAGCTATGTTTGTTCCATTTGCATTAGCTATCTGGCTATATAAGACAAAATTTTTGCCGGATAGTGTTCCATTTACTCGTTTTTATGATGAAAGCATTGTATTTGAAGAATATAGTTTGGTTTACAGTTACAAACAAAAACCATGGTGGCCGAATAATCAAACAATCTTTTGGCGGATTCCGTATGAATCAATTAAAAAGATAGAGTTTGATAAAGAGGAAAGGACAGCAAACTTTATCGGAACCTTTCATGTATATTCTGATAAGCACGATGCTAACTTTGATTCTGAAGACCTATATATTTTGCTTGCATTTGATGAAAAGGAATCGATTGTTGATAAGCTGAAAGCGGTTGCACAATATGAATATTATGAATGATTATGTGTCTAATAGTAAAGATGAGCATGTTTTTACCGGAGACTATCAGTTGCTAATAGAAGAATTACCAATACGAGTCGGTATCCACAATAGAAACCATACTGAAAGAGTATTGATTTTATCTTCTCTTTTGGCTGAAGAATATAAGCTTTTTTCGAAAGAGAGAAAAATTCTTTATAGTGCTGTTGTATATCATGATGCCGGGAGAAAAGATGATTCCGTAGATCCGGATCATGGTTGGGGCGGATACATTGAATATATAAAAAAATTCAAGATGAATGATGTAGTTGAGTTTCTGATTGTATTTCATTGTAAACCTGATGCAACAGCACGAAGGTTTCTGGATAACAAGCAAATGAGCATGGATACTGAAAGGGTTTGGTTGCTTTATCAGATTCTTAAAGATGCAGATGCATTGGATAGAATTAGATTTAATGGCTTGGATACAAAGTATCTTCGTTTGGAAAAATCACATGAGCTTATTGAAATAGCTACATATATGATTGAAATTGATAAACAAAAGAAACGGTGATTAATTATGGATGAAGATAAACTATCGGCAATTATCAAAAATAGTAATCTTTATATTGTACTGCACTGCGGACTTGAAATATTTATAGATAATGAAGTAGATAAAATTATAAAAACTGAAGACTTCTATGATTGCTATAATGTTTCGTACTATAAACAAGATGGTAGAAAAGCAGAATTATGTTATTACAAAGAAAGTAATGAGCATAAAATTTTCATTGAAGCAAAGAAACTTCGTTTTTGGGACAAAGTGATAGCAGATTAGAATTAAAAAGTCATCATACAATTTGTATGGTGACTTTTTTGATATAACAGTTTCAAAAAAATATATATTAGCAATGATTTTTATGAAAGAAAAGGTTGTTGAAATAGCTAGCAAATTGTGAGTTTTTGTTGCAAATTGATTGACTGATATTTATTAAAGTTGTATACTAAAATTGAAAGAATAATACAAAATTTTTTGATGATATATAATTATTATTTGGTATTATGCACATGAAAGAGGTAAATATATGGACGAAGAAAAAAGACAGGAATATATAGAAAAATTGGTTGATAATTTGCCAATGCTTAGAAAAAAACTTGGTTTAACTCAACAAGGATTAGCAAATATAATAGGTGTTAGTTCCTATACGATTCTTGCGATAGAAAAAAAACAAAGAAAAATGACATGGAGCACTTTCTTATCTGTTTTAATAGTTTGTCTAACAAAAGAGGATGTTCGCCAAATTTTAACTGCGTTAAATATCTATACAGACGAACTTATTGAATTTATTGAAGGTAAGAGGTGAGAATCATGAGCGGACCTAAAATTGATAAAGCCGAGCTCGAACGTAGAAAAAAAGAGGAACTTGAGCGAGCAAGATTGGAACGCCTTAGAAAAATTAAAGAGGCAACAAGTCTTTTTGTTTCGAAAATTGAAAATATAAGAAAACTTATTTCTGAAATTAAAAATGATAAAACGGATTTGATTGAAAGCGTTTTATCTGTTGAAGAAATGTCTTATGTTATAGAAAGTATTAGGGAAATAAAACAAAGCACTATAGCAAAATTAAAAAAAATAATAGATATTGAAATAGATAATGAACCGGAAGACATTAATAATCAAATTAAAATGCTTGAAAATGAAAAATCTTCTATCATGGATTCTTATTATTCTGTTTTACAAAGTGAAAGCGAGCGAATAAACGAATACAAAGGAAATGTTGAAAAACAAAAAAAATACAACGAATTTTCCAAAGTTGGAAAAACCAATGTTTCTAAAAATACAACTTTTAAAGAAATTTCTTTTGGAGAAAAAACAGAAAAGCTTGAAAAAAATATTAGTTATGATGTTTATTTAAAAGAAGCAAGTGAAATTTGTGATAATGAAAATATTCCTGAAAATGAAAAAGAAAGTTTAAAAGAGTTTATAAGAGTGTTCGAGGACGGAACTGCTTCTGAAAAAGAAATAAACAAAACTGAATTTTTGATTTATAGGGACAGAATAAAAAGAATAATAGAGGAATTTAATGAGCTATATTTGGTATACGTTGCCGAACAAGTTTCTCTGTCAAAAATTGTTGATAAAAGGCTGATTATTAAAAATAAAAATCAATTTGCCTCTTTGGAGGACTTAAAAAAAGAAATTGAAACTATTCGTGAAAAAGCAGAAGTTGAAGATGAACAGAAGTATATTCGAGAACAAATTGATGAAGTCATGGAATTGTTCGGATACAACATGTGTAAAAGCGTCATTTTTGATGCTCGTCAAAAAGGTACACATTATATCTGTGAAGAGCAAAATGGAGATACAGCTATTCATATTCATGTTTCTGATAATAAACAAATAATGATGGAGATTGTAGGGTTAGAAGATGTTGAACAAAATGGAGATTTGGATATTAATGCAACAATAAATGGCTCAGAACAATTAAATGATTACCAAAAACAACATTTGCTTGACCGACAGGGAAGATTTTGTATTATTCATCCGCGCATGGTTGATGAATTGAAAAAAAGAGGCGTAATTCTTCGTACGAAAATTCATAGAGAACCTTCAATTGAGTTTTGCAAAAAAGTTGTAAGAATGGTTAATAACACTAAACAAGAGCATTCGGAAAATTCCTTTGCCAAAAGAAAAGAAGGAAAGTACAAAATGCAAGAACGAACGATGGAATAAGGTGTTTGTATGTCAATAATTTGTCCATTATGCGGAGAAGAAAACCAAGATAATGCTAAAATGTGCTCAATTTGTGGAGCATGTTTATGTAAAGAAGAAACAGAAAAACAGGAAGAAAAAGAAGAATGGTTCATTAAATGTCCAAAATGTGGAAAAGAACATATTGTACCGGATGCAATGAGCAGAATTTTAGAATGCGAATATTGTTTCGATGAATTTGACAGAGAAGAGATAAGAAATTGTATTCCTCAAAAAAGAATTATCTCAATTTGTGATTCTGAGACTAGTACAGCTTCATACTTGGTTTTGGAAGATAGAAAAAGAAAAGCATTGATCAAAATAAGAAAAGAAGAAATAATTGGACGTGAGGGAACAATATTATCTGAAATTTTTGAACAAAATTTATATGTTTCTCGAAAACAAGCAAAAGTATTTATTAGAAATAATAATTGGTATATTGAACATTTAAGCCAAACTAATAAGACTGCGGTAAATAGATTGATTCTTTCATTAGAAATGCCGGTTCGTTTAAGAAGTGGTGATATGATAAGATTCGCTGATTATTTTTTTAAAGTAAATATAGAAAATGAATTTAATGAGCATGTAGAAGAGGCTGGTGGCAATTGGATCATAGATTGTCCGATTTGTGGTAAACGATATTATGGTGATTCTCCGGAATTTAGAGTTCGCGAATGCACGGGGGCTTGTTCTATGGACGAAATTGATAAATGTGAAATTGCGTCAATAACACCTAGATGGGTGGATGAATAAATGGAAATAGATAGAATATTATATCCGGTAGAGTCTTTGGGCCCTGGAAAAAGAGTTGTTGTATGGACGATTGGATGTTCAAAACATTGTAAAAATTGTTCAAATAAAGAACTCTGGGAAAAAAACAATAAAAAGGATATCCCCTCCTACAAAGTTTTGGATTTAATAAAAAACATTTGTAAATCTGAGCAAGTGGATGGTATTACATTTACAGGCGGAGATCCGTTTGAGCAAAAAGATGAATTAATTAAGATTATTGAAGGCCTGGATGGATTCTGTGAAGATATATTGGTATACACAGGATATACAGAAAAGGAATTATACGATTTGCTTTCTGAGGAAGAGACAGAAAAAGTAAAAACTTTGGTGAGCGTTTTAATTGAAGGTCCTTATGTGGATGAACTTAATGATAATGTTAGCTGTTTAAAAGGCTCAAGCAATCAAAGAATTATTATTTACAATAAGAACCTTTGCCCTATTTATAACGAATATATAAAACAAGGAAGAAAGATACAAAATTTCTACGTAAAAAACAGAGCTATTTCCGTAGGTATACATAACAAGGAGGATTAACATGGCGGATATTCTTGAAATTGTACCAAAATGGCAAAAAGAAATCGAAAGTTTTAGAGGAATAAAAAGTACTTTTATAATTGAAGGAAATATAGCAGATATATATCCTACGTTCCCGGAAAATGAAAGCGGCGAAAAAGAAAAAATTGATTTTTGTTCGCTTAATAGAGCTATTGCAAATATATTCAATTCTGGTGAAACAAAAAACTATTATGACTTTTTATTTTGCGATCCTCTTTTTGGTTTTTCCGATCCTTTGAATATTGGAAATACTTCTATGTTGGTCAACAGATGTGAGAAACAAATAGACGAAGAAAAAAATAGTGTTAAACAGATTAATGGTTCCGAAAAGAGAGAAAGCCACAGCGGTAGCAAAGCCATAAAAAATTCGGAAATAATCCGAGCAGCAATTTGTAAAGCGGATAACAACTGTGAAGAACAAGCACGCAAATCTATTGCTGTGGTGGTTAATTTTGCATCTCATTTTATATCTTCGCCTGAAGGACTTTCTCCAGATGAAACAGCCTTATTTTTAAATCTTTTATATGCTTCAAAAAATGCGATAAGAGGAAACAGATTTGTTAATACTCTTATTCTCGTTGTAGACAAGTTAAATGATGTTCCGGCATGGTTTTATTTAAATAATCCTAATGTAAGAACTATTTCTTTACCTAATCCGGATAGGTTTGTAAGAGAAGCATATATAAATAAATATTTTAGAGCATTATCTTCCGACGACGAAGCTATCAAGAAAATAAAAAATAAGTTTATAGATTTAACTGACGGAATGAAAACGCTTGAAATAAGTGAACTCAGACGTCTTAATGACAAACTGAATATGCCGGTAGAAGATATAACAAATGTAGTTTCGATTTACAAATACGGATATAAAGATAACCATTGGGAACGAATAAGAGATAAAATAGGCACTGATATAAAAGAAAAGATTGAAGAACGTGTTAAAGGACAAGATCAGGCGGTAGACAAAATTGTTCGTGTTATTAAAAGAGCCGTGTCTGGCCTTTCTGGTATGCAACACTCGTCCGAAAGCAGCAAGCCGAGAGGTATACTTTTCTTGGCTGGTCCAACAGGTACGGGTAAAACAGAAATAGTTAAAACCATAGCAGAAATACTGTTTGAAGATGAAAAAAGACTTATAAGATTTGATATGAGTGAATATACGGCAGAACACTCAGATCAAAAATTATTTGGTGCGCCTCCTGGCTATGTTGGATATGATAGCGGCGGCCAGCTTACAAATGCTGTTAAAAATAATCCATTCTCAATTCTTCTGTTTGATGAAATCGAAAAAGCGCATAAAAATATAATGGATAAATTTCTTCAGATTTTGGAAGACGGAAGAATGACAGATGGACAAGGTCAAACTGTTTATTTTTCAGAGACATTGATATTCTTTACTAGCAATTTGGGTATAGTAAAGGATGAAATAGATCCTAGTAGTGGCAAAATGGTAAGAACATATCTTGTGAAACCAGGTGAGGATTACAACGTTATGTCGGAGAAAGTAAAAGCCGCTATAACAGGGGAATTTAAACCTGAAGTAATAAACCGAATTGGAGAAAATATAGTGGTATTTAACTATATTGAAGAAGAACCGTCGAAAGCTATAGCTCTTTCTAAAATTAATAAAATTAATAAAAACATTAAAAAGAAAAAAGAAATAATAATTGATTCGGAAAAGGCAATGGAGAGAATATATGAACTTTGTTTAGAGGAAAAGCCACGCCTTAACGGTGGACGAGGAATAGGAAATGTTATTGAAGAGCATTATCTAAATCCATTGGCTGAATTTATATTTGATAATAATATAAAAGCAGGACAGGAAATTGTTGTTGGATGCGAAAATGAAAAAATAATTTTTAAAACAAGGTGAAAAAATGTTTGAAATTGCTTGTGTTGTCGACAAAGGTAATACATTACATAGTAATGATGATAGGGCACTCATAAATGGACATGTTGTGGAGCAAGGAGAATACTCTTGTTTTGGTGAAATTGTCCAAGCTGTTGTATGTGATGGCGTTGGTGGTGAAAAATATGGAAACGAAGCGGCACAAGCAGCTGTTGAACATTTTGCATCAGTCTTTCCATGTGAATATGAGATTGAAAAAATCGAAGATGAAATAAAAGAAGCAAATAAAAAAATATTGTTTTTGCAACGAAAGGATCAGTCTCATTTTAGGATGGCAACAACGATAGCAGGAGCTTTTTTGAAAGATAATGATATTATTGCTTTCAATGTGGGCGATACAAGAATTTACAGATATAGACCACCATACATTGCACAATTATCTACGGATCATTCTTTGATAGAAGAACTAAAAAAAATAGGATTATCAGTCCAACCAGAGCAAGAACATGTAATAACACGCTTTTTGGGAGGTAATAAAGGAATCCCGGATTTTTACAGTGGAAATAATAAGGTTTTTGAATCGGACTCATTTTTAATATGTAGTGACGGTGTTTCAGATGTTCTTGATGAAATGGAACTTGAGACCATTATGGAAGAAAAAATAAATGCTCTCGATATATGCCGTCTTTTGATTAAAACAGCAAAAAACAAAGGCTCTGAAGATAATATGACTGCTATAATTATTAGGAGGATATAAAATGGTAGTGACATTGCGGGATGATAGACTCGAAAAAGAACTTGAAGAAAATCGTGTTTATCTTTATGATGATATCGTTTTTGAAGGCAAAAGCGGAAAATATACTATTTTATATGATGAACAAATTAGTTGTGGGGGTGAATCATTAGTATATCTGGCTCGTCGTGAAGCTGATGGAGAAAAAGTTGTCGCCAAAATATATGATAGATTTCAGGATAATAAAGAAACAAGAAAAATAAGAAATAAAGTGATTGATTTTGTTTCTGAAAACAATAATTACAGAGAAAGTCATCTCCTGCCAATTCTTGATTATGGATTTGTTGAGCTTGATAGTGAGGATGGGGTTGGCTATAGATTCCCTGTTGACATAATTCCTTTTTGTGAAGGAGGAAATTTAAAAAAAGCGGATTATAAAACGCTGAAATATAATATTATTCCCGCACTTGCAAAAGCGGTCAACTTAATGCATGAGAATAATTTAATGCACAGGGATATAAAACCAGAAAACATATATATGTATAATGGTGAAGCTGTATTAGCCGACTTTGGTACAGCATGTGAAATTGATAATGCCAGTTTAGGATTACATGTTACATCAGTTAAGCGAGGAAGCATTGGATACATGGCTCCGGAAGCATTTCAAAGGTTTGCTGTTCCTAGCTCGGATTTTTATTCGCTAGGCTGTACAATTGCATCTCTTTACAATGGGAAGCATGTACATTATAAGCTTATGAAAAAAGACGATTTTGGGCTAATGTACAGTGCTATACATACAAACGGAATGCCCCTACTCTGCCCAGATTCAGAAAAGGATATTCAGGTTTTGGTTGATGCTTTGATAAATGCAGACCCTAAAACCAGAGCGGGATATAAAGATATAATGCTTTGGCTGGGAGACTCAAAAGCATTCGAGCATGAGAATAAGTATACTATTAGAAATAATAAGAAAGATGAAAAAATAATTTCATTTGTTTTTGAGGATAAAACATATACAACTCAAAAAGAATTGGCTGAAGCACTCTCATTAAACTGGAAGAAAGCGGAACCCTATCTTTACCGTGGAGGTGTTAGGAATAGTGTGTTAGTGAACTCTTTCAGTTCGATTAATCAATCTTTAGCAATAAAGTTGGGAGATATAATTGAATCTGAAGCAACGGCAACTAACTATGATTTGGGCCTTGCAAAAGCTATTCATTATATAGATGAAAACGGACCACTTGTTTGGAGGGGTAAGCAGTATTATAAATTGTCAGAGATATCTGATGCGATAAAGAATAATGAAGTAACTGAAAATGATATAGTTTCAATGTTGGCTTCGAATTATGTTTCTTGGAAAACACGAAAAAATAAAATTCACGATGAAAATCAGATTGGTGTTATAGAGGAGATTGAGGAAATTGCAAAGAGCCATCCTTCTCTTGCATATAATCTCGTAAAATATTGTTTTGCTTTGAATGTAAACGAACAGTCATATAAAGGTCTTATGGATCCGGATGAGATTTTTAATATGGTTACAAGAAGTGTAAAAAAATTCTATGATGAAATTAACTCTATTCTTTATGACGATGATATGCTGGCCTTTGTGGCTTTTTTGGGCAATTTTGAAATAGTAAAAAAATATAAAGATAATTGTTCGGGTGTTATAAGAAATGATCTGGAATATTTTTATAGATTGTTTGAAGTAATAACAGATGATAAGAAATCTGTACGTGACCATTATATTAAATATGGTCCATCGTCATATTTAACTTGGCTCCAAGCAAACATTTCCCTTTATGAGTTTAAGGATAGCAAAGGAAAAACTGTTAAAGACAAAATTACTTCAATTTCTTTCGACTCAAACATGAAAATTGATGCTATTTCTGAAAAGTTTTTTAAACTTAAAGAATATGAAAAGGATTTTAAAAATATGTTCCAAGGAAATATACTTTTAACATATCTTGGTTTGTCGGATGAGAAAAAAAGTATTGTTTCAAATAATTCTGATGCGTTTTTTGTGGATGAATTTATTGGAATCTCTGTACCAACAGGATTTGTAAGATTTATTAATAAAGCTTGAAAGAGAGGAAAAGTTATGAATAATATTGTGTCAACTGTTGTTTCCACAGTAATGGTTTTAGCACCTGTTGTACTTTTGTCTTTAGGATTATTTTTAGTGGTGACTTTATTTGAAGGAAAAAAATAAAATATATGAATCTCTATTATATTGTGTTATAAGAGAAATTTTATAATTATTAAATCAATTGAAAATGAGGTGAAAAATTTGATTGATTTATCTAAAACAGATTTTTCTTTTCAAGTAAAAAACGAGTTACGCAATAGAATTAAAAAAACGGAAGAAATAAGTGCTACATTTAAATCAAGCTTTGATGATTATAGTGCAGACACTTCCGGAGATAAAATAAAAATTGTGTTTTTGTCAATATGCTCTGCAATTCTTTTGTTTTTTTCGCCAATTATTGTTAGAAGTATTGGTGAAACACCGAGCGAATATAGCACGTTTGGAATAATCGCAATGTATTTAATTTGCCTTTATTTTATAATGTCTATTGTAAAAATAGTAAAAAAACTTAAAAAGATTGAAGAGATTAATTATTACATAACAAGAGTTGAAGAAATTAGAAAAAATTTGAATTCAAAACTTATGTCACTTGATAAGTCGATAACAAATTTGAAAAATGATATTATGAAAAGCAATGTGCATTTTTCAAATACCGGAACAATAGATTCTGAAATATTAAAATATGAAAAAATATCACAGCAATACTCTCCCAATAATGGAGATGGTGTTTCAACATTTGTGAATTTATTGTATTGGTTATCATCGGTTTTGTTTATTGTTGCTTTTATAATTATTGCTGGCAACCCAATAGTCTCTTCTATGGCAGAAATGTTTGAACTTGAGAAAGATGGTTTAATCTGGCTCTTACTTTCTGGTTTCGCTTTAACTGGATTTGTGTTTTTCAATGTTCAAACTGCAAAGGCGGAAAAAGGCTTTGGTTTGGGTTCATATTTGTTATCCCTTTCAAGCGGCGCACTCGCAATACCAATTGTCGGGTGTGTTTTGGGATTGGTAAAAGCGGCAATTTTCTTAATTATAATTGCCGTAGGATTCGGGGCAGTTGTAATAGCTTTTATGGCTGTTTTTGGAGGAAGCAACTAAATACGTGATTTTAGTTTGGGATATAGCGGAGAGATATCGATGAAAGATTTTCTTATACTTTGTGGTATAGTGGTTGTTTGTTTGATTATTTATTACATGTGGCCTGTTTTGGTTCTAATTGCGCTTTTTATATTATTGTTTTATATATTAAAAAAAGTTGGAGAGAAAAACGAGGAAAAAGAGAGAAGAGAAAAGATAGCCAGAGAAGAAGAAGAGCGCAAAGAGAAAATTAGAAAGGAGCAGGAAGAAGATCGCATTTGGCGTGAAAGAAATTTAATAGATAAAGACATCGAAAGCTTTTTCAAGAATTATTATCCAAACGTTGAAAAAGTAAAAATGCATTTTTTAAATTCAAGAGAAAGCAATAAAAAATATCTTATAGATAAGATATCTGAAAAAGAAAGTGTTCTTTTTGATTCTGCATTAGAGAATATAGGTAATGCAGAATTCGAAAATGCTGAAAAACTGCTATCACTTCTTGCTTTGTTTTATCCGGATAACAAATTGTATCAAAATAGTCTCAGAACATCTAAATCTGCATTGGCTATTATGTCTTCCTCGAAATGCTATGTACTATCAGAAGAATATGGTAAACCTGATACAAATATACTAGATAGTATTCGAAGAAATACTTTTGAGGAAATGAAAGAAAAAATTAGTGGTAAAGGTTTACGTTATCCTTTGTGGTATTATGCCATAAAGAAACCTTTTGATTTAACAAGCTACAAAAACATATTTACATTAATTAGGACAATTTCAGAAAAACACAAAGTTGTTTCAATTGATCTTTTGGCTTCGATTTTATATATTGAAAAAAATGAGGGGAAAGAAGTAACATATAAAGTTTGGGATAACTATCAAAGAGATATCGAAGCTTATATTAGAGAATCCGAGGAAAAAGAGCTTTATGATTTTTCCTCTGCAATGTGTTGGATGGATCATACTGAAATGGAATATAGATGTTTAAAAATTTTGGCAGATAAATATAATTTGAAATTTGCTATAGAAAGAAAAGAAATTTTGGAAAAGAAATTTAAATAAGGGGATTAATATGAAAAAATGTCCGGAATGCTGTGCTATTTTTGAGGATAGCATTGATGTGTGCCCTACATGCGGTGAACAACTTGAAAATTACGTGAACTCAAGTAAAAAAGAAGAAAATAGGAAACAAGAAAAACCTCAGGTAAATGATTACATAAATTCGAGGCAAAGAGACAATAATGCATATGTTTTTGAACGAAACATTGGAAATGATGTTGAAATAAACGGTAGCGTTGTTGAGTCTTCAACACAGCAGTATTATCAATCTAAATTTACAAAAATTGTACAAGCATTGTTTTCGGGAGAACCTTATCAGCTTAGTCATACTACATTTGTGACTGTGTTCAGGGTTGAGGAACATACAACAAGAGGCTATCCTGAAAGGGCAAGGGACATTACTCTTTATGGAAATATGCAAAATATATTTGCAGTTGGCGATGATGTTACTGTTACCGCATCAAGAAAAGGAAACAGGTATGTTGCAAAAAATGTTTATAATCATTCGATAAATGAGGATGTAAGAATTCAACCTTATATATCAGCAGCAGTAATCAGAACAGTCGCAATAATAATTGCTGCGTTGGTTTTATATGTAATTATTGGTTTGTTAACAGCTGATTACGCAGCTATCGGAGCCTCAATAATGAATTTCTTTGTTTCGCTATTGCCGCTTGGATTTGGAATTTGGATTTTATGGTATTTGCTTAAAGGCTTGTTTAAGAAATGACAGGGAGTAAGGTGTTTGTCATGTCAAATAGAATTACACACGAATTTAATAATATTTTGAATGCATCAGAAGATATTATGTCTTTCTTTTCAAAAGATTATTTGTTTAATAAAGATTTTGTTATAAATTCAAAATCCGCAGATTTTATAGATAAGCTTAATATGTATTATCGTATCAGCGGATATGAGTTGTATCAGGATGAAGAAAAAAACAAAGAAAGAATTAATTCTGTTTCAAGGCAAATGCTTACTTTAGCACATTCAAGTGACATGCCAGTTTCCTTGACTGTTTTCTCTGATGGAAAAGAGAACAAATTATTTATCGGTAGTAATTACACTTGTGCAGAAAAAATTAAAAATATCCTCAAAAATAATTTATCTGCATTAAAGATATCAAATGAATGGATTAGACCGGTAGATTTAAATAGTATCCAGAACTATTCTGGATGTGTTGTTGGCTTGAGCACATTGGATGTTTCTTCATTAGATAAAATACTTAGCGCTTTGAAAAATAAGAAATTTATGTTTTCATTCGTTATGATTCCGGTTGAACACTATGATGTTGAAAATGAATTATCCAATATAAATAATTTGATTGAATCACTGCAAAAAGTAAGAAAAAATGAAATTGTAATTGGTTCAAATAGAGCAAGGAATTATGAAAGTGATAATCAGCAGATAATAAATGTGCTGGAGTTATTGGACAAAGAAAAAGAAAAGATAAAAGATGGTTTAATCAGTGGAATGTGGTATACCTTTGTTCAAGTGTCTGCACCAAGTGAACAAGAATACAGAGATATATCTTCCGCACTTGTTGCTGCTTTCAGGGAATGTGGAAGAAAAGAAAATCAAATATCCAGAGCGACAGCTTATGATGTTAGTTATAATATAATTGATAAAACAAATTGGAGAATACCAAATTTGTTTTTGGGAAAAAGAATATTTGGGGAAATGCATAGGAACTCTTTTTTGAATGTTTCAAATTTGTTTGAAGCTTCTTCAATGCTTGCTTTGCCCCAAAAATCTCATGATGGCTATCTTGTAAGACATTTTGGCGAAAGTGCATTATCAATTGGTGCAATAGACAACATTTCAGTTCGAAAAATTGAGGATGGGGATTTTGAACTAGGCAAGATTGAAAATGGGGATTCTCTTTATGCGTATGTAAATAGCATGAGACAACATGTGTTTGTTACCGGAACGACACAATATGGAAAAAGTACAACGGTAAGAAAACTTTTATGGGAAGCTAAGCAGAGAAATGTTCAATTTGTTGTTATAGAGGCCGCAAAAAAAGACTACTGGAAAATGGTTAATTATAAAGGAATGGAAGGAATAAAAGTCTATTCGAGTGGTGACGATGCTCTTGATTTGCGAATTAATCCTTTCCAGCCGGAAGATGATGTTATTTTGGATAACCATATTCAAAATATCATTCAAGCGTTCCTTTCTTTGTTTGATGGCGAAGATCCAATTCCGCAAATTCTGTCGGACTTGGTTTATTTGTGTTATGAAAAAAAAGGATGGATTACAACTAAAAGAGCAAATGAACAAATAGATTTAGAGTATCCTGTCCTTTCAGATATGTTATTAAATTTAGATGAGTGTATTAATTCCATTGGATATGGAGAAGAAACCAGAAATAATATGCGCGGGGTTTTAAAAATAAGATTGTCTTCACTTATACGTCAAGCAGGAAAAGCATTTGATACAAAAGACAATATAAGCATGAAAGAAATGTTTAATAATTCTGCTATTATAGAATTGGAAGATTTTTCTGAAATAAATAAACCTTTTGTTGCATCAATTCTTGCAATTAAAGCAGGCGAATATTCGAAACAAATGGCGATGGGCAATTCTATTAAAAGAATTTTAGTTTTAGAAGAAGCTCATCATATTATTCCAAATATAGAATTAAGAACTGCAACAAAAAGTTCAATAAAGTGTTCTACATATTTTTCAAATATGCTCGCAGAAATAAGTGCATATGGAACAGGTGTTGTAATTGTTGATCAAAGACCGTCTCAGGTGTCAAGTGCGGTACTTGCAAATACTGCAATGAAAGTTATTCACAATTTACGAGAAAGAGAAGACATTGATATAATCATAAATTCACTTTTGCTTAAAGAAGGAGGAATGGTGAATAAACTGGAGATTGGCGAAGCTCTTGTTACGTTGCCACAAACACATATGATAAATCGTGTTAGAATTAATGGCAAAATAGAAAAAAGTGGATTTACAACCATATCTAAAGTTTTTAATTCTAATATTAATAAAAAAGATTTGCCGATTGATGATTTCGAAAAAAAAGTAATATCAACTTATGGATACAATGCAGATTCACTCAAAAGATGTCTTCGCTCTCTTGAGGATAAAGAAGGAAAGATATTTAATAAAACGGAAAGATTAGTTGCTGTTGGTGAATTGAGTAAATTATTGAATGATGATGAGAATGATTTAAAAATTAGGCGAGTTATTTACGAAACAATTAGTTGAATACAAGAGGTGATTCTGTGGAAAAAATGTTTAATGATGTTTATTCTGAAAAAGATAATGTGAAAGATACTAATTGGGATAAAGTTGAAACACTTCATAATAAAAAAATTGAATCTTTAGACGAATATGCTGAAAAGCTTGATAGAATTATTGAACAGAAGGAATATAACCATTGGAACTCTGTTGAAGATCAAGAAAGAAATAGAAAACTTATTGATAATTATGACTACAAAAAACGAACCGCTGACAAAGTATCTCTATATACACAAAGGTCAATTCTTTTAGAAAATAGAGAATGTTTCGACCAAGATAATCTTAACAGAATATGGAGTGAGATAGGAAGCAACAAATTAGAAATATATAATGAAAATAAATTTGCTCAAGATCTGGCAAATGATAGTGGAAAATATAAAGTTGTTGGACTTAGAGATACCAGGGATGGGAGAATCTGTGTTAAAGATACCGATAACATTAAAAGATTAAGTCATACAGCAACTCATGAAACAATGCACGATTTGTCTTTTCAGAAAAAAGAAAGTGATTCTAACATTGAATCTGATGAATCTGGAAAAAGCATTATTTATAATAGAGAAAGATTCATATCTGGAATTCATGTGGCTGAAACGAAAAACATTGAAATAAACGGACAAATTGAAGCTAAGAAAATAGAGCATGCTAACAGATATTTAAATGAAGGATTTACAGAATTATATACTATTCGAGAAATGCAAAAGAGAGGAGAAAATCCTGATTTTGATAGTTATTCTCAAGAAGTTGGCTGGGCAATGCAAATCGAAGAAGCTGTAGGTGAAGAAATTGTAGCAGATGCTTATTTTGGTGGAAATTTAGAAGAATTGAAAGACGAATTTAATAGAATGAGTCGAATAGAAAATGCGTGGGAGTTTATTAATTATCATATAGATAGATATCACACAACAAATCTCGTAAAACATAAAAATGCTGTAGATGTTGTTTTGAGAGAACTGGAAACTGACAACGCATTTGTTAGAGTAAGAAGGAGGGTTTGATTTGAAAGAGGTATATAATTATTTTATTAATTATTATAAAAGTATTTTGGAATCAAACAATTACTCTAATGAAGTTGAAAAAGGTATAGTTGATTATTTGAAATCTGTAGATTTGTTTGAATGCAATGAAAGCGATTTGGATTACGAAAAGATTGCCAATAATGAGTTGAAGAGATTTAAATTTATGCCTTATTATACGTTTGTTGCTTTTTTTGAGAACTATGCAGTTCGTGAACAGCTTATTTCTTTAGAAAAAGAGTGTTATGTTTTGGCAACAGAAAGATTTATAAATGATAGAATAATATCTAATGATGTATATAAGGAAAAAATGAAAACCTTTTATGAAATCGCAGAAAAAATAGTATCCGATAAAAGGTATTCTGGTTGGCTAGATGAATTATCAAATACCTGCTCTTTGTTGTTGAAATATGCTTCTGGAATGGTGGATATCGTTCCTCAAGCGATAGATGAATATTTTGATTCCGTTTTAAACGAGGGAGAATAGTATAATGACGTTTTACTGTTTTATTTTTGCATTGTTTGTTTTTATTATTACCGCTATTGTAGTAATAAAAAATCGAAGACAATTTAATCGGTCGGTGCAAATTATGCTTATAGGAATAATAGGTGTAATTACTATTTTAATGTTTCCTATGTATAGGGTGACATACGATTCGATAACAAGTATATTATTTTCCTTAATATATGCCCTAAGAGCACTTACAGGATGCCAAAGTGTCGATGTTTCGCATAAAGTAGCTATTGAGGGTTGGCTGTATTATGGATATTATTTCTTGCTTTATGTTGCATTTATAATTGCGCCTATTTTTACAACTGGTTTTTTGGTTTCTGTTTTTGGAAATATTGGAGATAAAATCCATTATTACATTTTGGGTGGAAAGAAAATACATGTTTTTTCTGATTTGAATGAAAGTGCTGTTTATCTTTGCGAAAGTATGAATAATAAAAAAGACAGCTTTGTGTTTTGTAACACAAAGTTGTCTGCTAAAGATAAAGATACAGAATTGGTAAGAAGAGCGAGAAAAATTGGTGCAGTCATACTTGATAGATCTGAACAGGTTATAAAAATTTATAAAAAAGATATTTCGTTCTATCAGATATCTAAAGATAAAGATTATAATATTAACTCTACTCTTTCTTTAATAGATAAATATAAAACGAGCAAAAATAAAAATATAAATATATTTACTTTCTCATCTGGAATAACGACAGACCTATTGTTGGATTCTATTGATAAAGGACAAATTCGGGTAAAATTAATTGATGAAATAAAATATTCTTGTTATACATTACTTGATCAAGCTCCTTTATTTGAAAACATAAGAAACAACAAGATATCTGCTTTAATTATTGGATGCGACTATACAGGAATGGAAATGCTGAAATCAATTATTTGGTGTGGCCAGATTGATGATGTAGAGTTGGAAATCAATGTGATTGATAAAGCGGCAAATGAAAAAAAGAAGCAGTTAAAACTTCAATGTCCAGAACTTTTTTCTGATGAATATAAAATTAATTTTATTCAAACAGATGTAAAAAATGTTGATTTTGAGGATGTGTTGGAAAAACATTGCAAAAATACAACATATGTTGTGGTTGCAACCGGGGATGATAAAATTAATATTGATACAGCTGTCTACCTAAGAAAATATTTTTTGCGTAAAGATGGTTCTCATTTCTTTAATAAACCTACAATTTATTTAAGAGTAAGAAATGCCCTGAAAAATAAACAAGTTGATATGTTGCGTAACAATCGTAAGGAATCTTATGATTTACATGCTTTTGGAAGTATGGATAAAACATTCGTTGCAGAAAATTTATTTGGAACTACTCTTGAAAAAAAATCAAAATGTGTGCATCTTGCATATTGTGATTCTTTGGATGGAACGTGTGATGAAAAAAATAAAGCATTGGAATCGTACTATGACAAAGAATACAATCAGCGCTCATCATTTGCGTCAGCATTACATATAAAATATAAAATGTTTTCTTGCGGAATAAAAAATATATCCGGACAAGAAATATCTGTTTCCCAGGCGAAAGAATTTGAAGATATGCTTTGCGATAAAAATGTTGTAGAAAAAATAGCGAAACTTGAACATAAACGTTGGAATGCGTTTATGAGAACAGAAGGATATGTAAGGGCTTCAATAGACAATGTTAATACATATTTTTCAGTGGGAAACAATAAACATGTTCATTACTTGGCAAAATTACATCCAACCCTTGTCGAATGGAATGAATTGGATACCGTAAGCGAAGAAATATCTAAAATTATTGGTCATAAAATTGACTTTAAACAATATGATTATGACATTGTAAAGAAAATACCTGATATTCTTTACAAAAGTAATAATGATATTTGATAAAAAGGGAGTATCGAGTTTGAATATTGATAGGGAAATCTTAGAATTAATTGCGAGACAAATTCATAAGGAATATAATCGAATTCAAAAAGAACGAAATCCTAAGAACGACTTGGAATATCCAACATGGGAATCCCTTCCGGAATATTTGAAAAATTCGAATTTAAAACAGGCAGAGAGAATTAATGAAAAATTATCACGTATAGGGTGTTATATTGCATTAAAAAATAGTGATAATAAGTATGTTTTAACAGAAGAGGATGTAGAAATACTTGCAGAACTTGAACACCAATATTGGATGAAAGAAAGAAAAGAAAATGGTTGGACTTTTGATTCAGTGAAAAACACATCCGAAAGGAAAACGCCATATTTTGTTCCATATGAACTTCTTGCAGAAAATATAAAAGAGCTGGATAGGGATACTATACGTAGCATACCGAGAACATTAGAAGCAAATGGTTTGATTGTTTGTAAAAAAAGGTAGCGCCTGTAATTTAGTAAATTAGAAAAAGCCGTATTAATTTTAAAAATACGGCTTTTTTTAATTAGTCAAAAGGCCGTGAGATCGACTGTTGGTGTAGAAATGTCCAAAGGGGAAATATTCATCGCCAAAAAAGAACATATGTTCTTGACTTTGCGGTTTTTGGATATATAATGAGATTGGGGAATAATAAAATCGGAAGGGAGCGGGGTTTATGGAGAAGGAAAAAACATATCTTTGCATAGACCTCAAATCCTTTTATGCTTCGGTGGAGTGCGTGGAGAGAGGATTGGACCCACTTACCACAAATCTTGTGGTGGCCGATGAATCCAGAAGCGAGAAAACAATCTGCCTTGCGGTTTCTCCTTCGCTGAAAGCAAAGGGTGTTCCAAGCAGACCAAGACTTTTTGAGGTTATTCAGAAGGTCAAATGGGTGAACGCAGAGAGATTAAGAAAAACTCCCGGTAAGATGTTTGCAGGAAAGTCCTTTCATGCGATTGAATTGGAAAAGAACCCACAGCTGGAACTTGATTACATCGTTGCGCCGCCGAGGATGGCTCTGTATATCGAATACAGCACAAGGATATATAACATCTATCTTAAGTATATAGCTCCGGAAGATATACACGTTTACTCGATTGACGAGGTTTTTATAGACCTTACGCCGTATCTGAAACACTCTGTGCTCAACGCACATGAGTTTGCCATGACGATGATAAGGGACGTGCTCAAAACCACCGGGATAACCGCAACGGCGGGAATCGGAACGAATATGTACCTTGCAAAGGTGGCTATGGATATAGTCGCAAAGAAGATGCCTGCGGATAAGGACGGAGTGAGGATTGCTGAGCTTGATGAGATAAGCTATCGGAAACAGCTCTGGGATCATAAGCCCCTTACGGATTTCTGGAGGATAGGCCACGGCTATGCTCAAAAACTGGAAGCAAACGAAATGTTCACCATGGGGGATATTGCCCGGTGCTCAATCGGTGTTCCTGACGATTACTACAACGAAGAATTACTCTATAAACTATTCGGAGTGAATGCGGAGCTGCTCATAGACCATGCCTGGGGCTGGGAGCCCTGCACAATTGCTGAAATAAAGGCATACAGACCGGAAAACAACAGTCTTGGTTCCGGTCAGGTGCTTCAACGGCCTTATAAACACGATGAAACTAGGCTCATAATCAAGGAAATGGCGGATCTTCTTGCACTTGACCTTGTGGAGAAAGGCCTTGTGACAAATCAGATCGTGCTCACGGTGGGATACGATATTGAAAATCTTGCGAATGATAGTAGCTACAAGGGTGAAATTAAGACAGACTATTACGGCAGAAAGGTTCCAAAACACGCCCACGGAACGGCAAATATCGGCAGATACACTTCATCATCGAAGCTGATAACCGAATCGGTGCTCAAGCTTTTCGATGAAATCACCGATAAGAATCTTTTAGCACGCAGAGTGAACATTGTTGCCTGTCATATTCTGCCGGAGTGTGCTCAGGAGGAATCTCCGTTCCAGCAGCTGAACTTCTTCGAGGATTTTGCGGCAAAGGAAGAAAAACTTGCAAAAGAAAAAGCCGCTTTCGAAAGAGAAAAGCGGCAGCAGAAAGCGGTTGCGGAGATAAAGAAACGTTACGGCAAGAATGCCATTCTAAAAGGAATGAACTTCGAAGAAGGCGGCATGACCATAGAAAGAAACGGACAGATAGGCGGGCACAGGGCATAAAAACAGACTGCTTTGGAGAGTAAAGCAGTCTGTTTAAGGAAGCAGAAAATTACTGTTTTTTGGATTTTTTGCTGTTTACAAAATTTGCTGCAGCTTGAGTGATTTCTTTGGGACTACTTTCCGAAGTAAGGTTATCACCGATAATTTTAACCTGTTCAACTATTTCAGAAACAACATCGGATTCAAATACTTCTTCAAACTTTTCAACGCCTTCGTTGTCGCCATTGCCAAGATATACCTTTTCAAAAGACATTGCGGCACTTTCACCGATAAGAATTACAACACTTGCAGCGATAATGGGATTAATTATAGTTGATCCAAGCTTCTGTCCTATAGGCAATTTTTCTATTAGCGAAATAGCAGATTTCGCAATTTTGTTTACTGTTCCATTTGTTATATTATTTTTAATTATCTGTGTTACTTTTGAATTCTTATCAACGTTATAAATTTTTGAAAGAGAATCAACAAGTGCGTTTTCAATAGCGGAAAGTACAAGAGAATCAGAAGTGCCAAGATTTATAAAACATTTTGCGACAGCACTACCGACAGAAGCAACAATAGCTCCTTGAGCCCATGCTCTTTTTCTACCCAAATTGAATCGAGATATGTCGTTCTTTGCAGCCTTAAATCCTTCGGGCATAAGTTCATTGGTTGCGTCAATAAGTTCGGTTATTCCTTCCGGAGGTGCAGATGCAGTATCGTTCAATATGTAAGGAGAGGCAACAACGGGAATAATTTTACGTAGTCTTTTAGAAAGGTCTTTGTTCTGAGAAAAGACTTTATTGACGAGTTCGATATTTTCAGTTCTTTCTGGAACTGAATATGATTTAGTGATTACAACGATGATTGGAACGGATTTCCACATTGATATGGATCTTGAAAGATCTTTTATTGCATTGGGAAAAAGTTTACGGCTTGTTCCATCAACGCAGAACCAGATTACGTTAATTTGGGTGTCTTCGTTTTCTTCTTTTGCGCTTTTATGAGACCATTTTTTTATCGCAGCAATTGCCTTGAGAGACTTTATCCAAGAGGGTTCAAATCCGATTGTATCTATAACATTAAAAGGTTCTCCGTTATAAATATCAAGTTTTATTGTGGTTCCTTTGTCACCCCAACTTGTTATTGCTACGTCTTCACCAAGAACAGCATTTATAAGGGTGGATTTACCTACACCAGAATTTCCTATTACTAAAACATTACCTTTTTTCATTTTGATTTTCTCCTTTGATTTGTTTTATTTTAGGATAAAACTTCTTGCAAAAGGATTTGTAAATTTCGCGTTTGATTTCAATTAAAAGGCTATCACAAAACGTACTTAAAATCAACAATAAAAGAAAAATGCATTAAACAATAAAATATAATAACCAGGAGGCTTTACTATGTTAGTGAAAAGGTTCCTGGGGATAATTTTTGGGGATAGTAAAGAATACAGAGAGGAGCAGAAAAAGTACGAGGGCCTGCCGAAAGGCTGTTGGCACTGCGAACTTCTGGGAATCTGCCGCAGACCGAAAGAACAGGGCTGGAAATGTTACCACGGGTGCATGATTCTAAACGCACAAAGAAAACGGGGTGATTCTGATGAATGACCGTATGGAATGTCACAGATACGACGACGTGATAAACAGACAGCACCCTACATCGAAGAAACATCCGAGAATGTCAAATATGAATCGTGCGGCGCAGTTTGCTCCTTTTGCGGCGCTGACCGGCTATGAAGAATCCATCGAGGAAACCGCAAGGCTTACAGACCGCAGAATCGAACTTAGCGAATATGAAATCGAAGAACTTAACGCCAAACTGAACTTCATTCAGAAACACATAAAAGAGCGTCCGGAAGTCACCATAACCTACTTTCAACCTGACGAGAGAAAAGAGGGTGGTGCATACATCACCGCCACCGGGAAAGTAAGGAGGATTGATGAGGTGAATGGGGTGATAGTGTTTGAAGATGAGAGGGCATTCCTCATAGATGAAGTTGTCGACATTTGTTGTAATATGTAGTAAAGAGTGGTAAAATAATACTATATTATTTAAACATCGGAGGCAGCATTATGGGCAAAGCTTCAGTAAAAGAAAATAAGACGATTTATCAGCTTACAAGAGAAGGATTGGAACTTACTAGAGAAAAAGCTAGCGAACTTCTTGGAACTATTTCTGTTGACAGACTTGAGAAAATCGAAAATGAAAAAGTCATTGCACGCCCGGATGAAATTCTTTTAATGTCTCAGAAGTATAAAAAACCATGCCTTTGCAACCATTTCTGCTCACATGAGTGCGATATTGGTAAACAGTATGTCCCTAAAATTGAAATAAAAGAACTTTCGTCTATTGTCCTAGAGATGCTGGCATCACTTAACTCTGTAAACAAACGTAAAGATAGACTCATTGAGATTACAGCAGACGGCAAAATTGATAACGACGAGATTGACGACTTTATTTACATACAGGACGAGCTTGAAAGAATATCGATTACAGTCCAAACTCTTCAGCTCTGGTCTGAAAAAATGCTTGCAAACGGCGTTATAGATGCTGAAGAATATAATGCAAGAAAAAAGAAATAAGTTTTTGTAAGGTGATTTGTATGCCTGTTTCATATACAAAAATTCCATATGATCAGCTTTTGAAAAATCAGATAGCGTATGATATGATCAATCTTGCGGGTCGTTCATATTTCGAAAAATGGGATATGTTCGAGTTTGAAAAAGCAATTTTGGGAATGGGCGAAAATAAATATATAAAAAATGAAAAAGATCATAATGCCGTAATGGGGATTCTTACAGAACTAGATAAAACAATGCCTTTTTTGAAATTCAAAGGGGAAGGACAACATTATGCATATGAATTGTTTTTGTCGGATCCCGATGGATGGTGTTCGCGAGGAACACCGTTCTTTTGGGCATATGTAGCAAGACAATTTACATTTGACAGATTACCGATGCCTCCTGAACAATTCAGTGAAAAGTATATGACTATAATTGCTGCACTTGGAATTCCGTATGGGGCGGACGAAAGTGTATATTTAAAACGATTTGCTGCTGGAGGTATGAGCAGTGGAATTGTAAATGGAGTTTTTGTCAAAGAAGCACATGAAACTTTGTTGAAACGATTGGTAAAATATAAATAGAAAAAGACCTTTTTGCTGAAAAGTGCAAAAAGGTCTTTTATTTTGCTTTTTTAGCAGGAATATAGCTGTTTATCCTGCTGATTCTTACATTTATTCGTATTGGAAAATGCTTTACAATATAGATGTAAAGAAAACACTTAGGAGTGATGATTATGAGTGTAAGAGAAAGAATACTTGCTATCCAGCTTATGGAAATGCAGGAGAGACATCCTGAATATGCTGAGAACCTTGGTATTAAGGTTAAAATGGAAGAGAAAGGTAACCGCAAGGAAGAAGAGATTGAAGTTACTAAAATTTGATTATCCTTGCAGGTCGCGTCGAGAGGTTAGAATATGAGTTACTGTTACAGTTATAAACTTAATAATTCCTATACGGTATATGTTTATCCTTCTTACATTAACGACTGTGTTGAGGCAAGCGGAAAGAAACTTAAAGAAGAAAAACATAGTTATATCAACTCCGCTAACGGAGATGCATTTATTCCGCTTAGCGTAAACACAAGATTGGAACATAAAACTTTCGGATTAGGAAAAGTTGTTTCAACAAGCGAAACGGGAATTATGCAGGTGAAATTTGAGGATAAAACAGTAAAATTTGTTTTTCCTGATGCACTGAAAAAAGGATTGCTGAGATTAGCATAAAAGAAAACCATCTGAGGCTATTCAGAAGTTAAAATACATTATTTGAAAAGAAAAAAATAAAGGGAGAAAAAACATGAGTTATTTTGCAGTTGTTGACCTTGAAATGTGTAGGGTCCCCAAAAGGGTCAGAAAAGAAGGAATTATGCTTAAAAACGAACTGATCCAGATAGGAGCGGTTCTTCTTGATGAGGCCTATAATATTGTGGATAAGTTTATGACTTATGTTTCTCCGGAATACGGTGCGGTCGATTCTTACATAGAGGAATTGACGGGAATAACAGGTAACGATGTGAAAGGTGCTCCTGTTTTTGAAAAAGCTTTGAATATGTTCTTTTCATGGATGCCGAAAGATACGGTACTTGTTGCTTGGAGTGAAAATGATGAAAAGCAGATAACAAAAGAATCTGAAGCAAAAGGAATTACGATACCAGAATTGGAAGACTATTCAGGTAAATGGCTCGACTGTCAAAAAACCTTTGCTGAGAAGGTGGAAAACAAAAGATGCTATAAGCTTTCCGAAGCCCTTGTTATTGCTGATATCGAATCGGATCCCGGTGAACATGATGCACTTATAGATGCCAAAAACACTGCTCTTCTTTTCAGTAAAATGGAAAGCGAAGAGGAATTTACCATCAATCCTTACATTTCCGGAGAGTTCAACAAGGTCGAAGCTGCTTATACGCCCTTTGCAGGATTGCTTGATTGTTTGCAGTTTGCCGGATAACGGAATATATTGCTATATTTTGCAGTTTTAGCAGGAATAAAGGCGTTTATAATGCTAGATTAACCATTTATTCGGAAGGTCTGAAAAGGTAAAATATAGATGTAAACAAAAGGTTTATAACAGAAGTTAATCTGAGGAGGAAATATAAATGAAAAAAACAATCGGAATCGTTGCGGTAACTCTTACTTCGATTATTGCACTTTTCTTCCTTGCAGTTCTTGTAACTGCCTGGATCTGATATAGGAGGTGATAATGATGACCACTGTTGAAAAAATTCGTTTTTATTTTGAAAAAGCAGTTTTTTATATCAAAAACATACTTATTAAAGCAAAAAAAGGTTTTGTCGGTTTTTCTGTTATTTTTACATTGGTCGTCATTGCTGTTGGAATCGGAGCGGGAACTGTTTGGGTGAAAAGTTTTGCAAAGGAACCAGAAAAGATTGAGATTGTTGAAACTAAAGAAAATGATTCTAAGTTGCCGGGAGAAATTGAGAAACGCATTGTCACCATTGAAGAGATTGAAACCAGCCTGGCAGAAATCGGTCAGCTCTCCACGTATTATGGCAGCTACAAAGTAACCAAAGAAGTTGAACATTCAAGATATTTTATAGACGATTGGAAAATACCGTTAACAAAAAATGTGATTCACCTCGAATGCGAAGGAATTGTAAAAGTCGGATATGATATTGAAAAAATCACTCCTGTTGTGGATAATGATTCCCAGAAGATTTACATTTATCTGCCTGAACCGAAAGTCCTTGACAATTACGTTATTTGGGACAGTGTTCGCTGCGAAGAAACAAACAACATTTTGAACCCTATTGATTTTGAGCAGTATCAGATCCTTATTGTAGAAATTGAAGAACAAGGACTTGCAGATGCGAAAGAAAAAGGAATTTACAATGACGCTGAAGAAAATCTAAAAAAAATAGTTGAAGGCTTCCTTTCCGGATTTGAGGAATATGATATTGAGTTCGTTTAATAGCTCAGAAGGAGATGTGTTAGGTGAATAGAAACATAAAAGCCATAAAATGGCTGAAAAAACATAAAAAGAAAATCTTGTTAGTAGGAGCAGGCGCTGCTGTTATTTTAGCAACTGCTACTGGAGTTAAAAATAGGGATGCTGTTGCAAAAATCGTTAATGACTTGTCGGGAAAGATAAAAGATGCAAACCGTTATAGTAACATATGGTTTAAGAATGCTTCTGATACTGAACTTGAAACTGAACGCGAGTTAGTAAGGCAAGCATATTGTTCGGCAGGCGATGATTTTGATTTGGCAGCCAAATTACAGAATCTTTTAAATCTATTCGATAAAGAAATGAGCAATAGAGCTTGGAACGGGGAAACACCGAAAGCACCAAGCATACACCGCGAACATGGTTGGTATTTACCAAACGATGACTAATAAGGAGGAATTATAATGGGTCTTTTTTCTAAATTGTTTGGAGGTAAATCTAAAGATTATAGCGATGGCGTTATTTGTCCAGTTTGTGGATCTAAATGTTATTGGGACGGTGATGAGTGGGTATGTGATTCCTGTGGATATGTTCCGGATGCGGACACGTTGGAATATGACAGTGAAACTGATACTGTAAATGCTCTTGATATAGATTGGTATTGCGATGAATGCGACGCATATCTCAATTCTCAACGAGGTTTCAATCCTTATGCTGATACTTGGGTTTGCAAAAAATGTGGTTATGAAAACGACTTATCCGAAGATAATATATTGGATTAAACTGTAATAAATGATCTACTCTTTTAAAGTCAAAAAATGAGCACCATACGGTGCTCATTTTTTAGCAATAAATATTTTCATCATTTGGAACATCTATATCGAGTAAGAAATTGCTTCGTGCATTGATAGGAGGTTCGATAAGTTTATAACCTTTCCATTTCATTACACGGAATTTAAAATCGAGAAGTTCCGGAGGAACCATTAAAGTTGACGCAGCAGCAAAGAATGAGGAATCTTGGTTCAATATCTCAAGAACTTTTTGATCATCGAGAAGTAACTCCGCTGCAAACAAATTTGCGTCTTTTTCCATGATTGAAGTGTGATCGAAAAGGGATAAATCATGGAATGTTTGAATACCGGCGGTTCTATGGCAGGTGGCATGACAAAGCTCATGCGCCAGGATTATTTTCTGAATGACCTCTGGAAGGTCACTATTGATTGTAATAGTACGAATACGTTTGAATTCAAGGAAGAAACCTTTAACTGCGTTCGGAGCAGTTCCCATAGGTTGATATAAAAGTTTTATGTCCATCGCTTTGCAAAGTTTATATGGGTCGGTTTCATCATATTTTTTAATAAGAGCAGCGACAGATTTACTGATTTCTTCGTAGGTCAACTAGATACCTCCCTCCTGGAGAATATAAAGTGAATCTTTTACAAATACATTTTACGACATAAGTATAGAATTAAACAAGGCCAAAAACGCACCAACGGAAAATAGGCGAAAATCAATCCTTTTTACTGAATTTGGAGCGTGCTTCCTCTTTGCAGGTGATATATGCTTTCATAACTGCTTCAAAAAAAGCATCTTTCTGATCCTGAGAAAGTTCTCCACCGGCAAAAAGAGCTGCGTTATCGTGGAGAAGAGTTTCCATATCTCTTACACCACTTGTACCATATAAAGAACGTGCTTGTTCTACATAACCATCTTTTTCAATTTCTTCTAAAGGGTCATTACAGTTATCATTTGAAAGAAACTTTGTGGATACTTTAAGTGCTCTTGCAAGTTTTTCGAGGGTGGTTTTTCTTGGTAAGGCATCGCTTGTTTCGTAAGCAACGATTGTGCGTCTGGAAACACCAACCTCTTTAGCTAAATCTGTTTGAGTGATTTCAATCATTTCGCGAGCACTTCTAACTTTCTCGGAAAATGTCATGCATATCTCCTCCCAAAAAATATTTTATAAAAATTTCTCAAACTTCTCATTTTGTATTGACTCAACTTCACTTTTTTGATATTATCTTTTTGCGAAGTTTGAGAAGTTACAAGTACATTATAGAATTAAAACTTCTCATTGTCAATAGTTTGTATCTGATTTTTTGAAAGTAAGGTGAAGTTTATAATGAGAACTTTTGTACGACCTGAAACAACTTATTATCGCATTCCCACAAGGATGTCAATTAAGAGAAAATCGAAGAAAAAATTCAAGAATTTTGCAAAAGTGGTAATCGGTTTTGTCAGATATCAAAAAAACACAAGGGATGTATAATAAATATTTCTTATGGAATTATGCTAAATGATAATATGACATTAAATAGTGAAATCAACGCTAAGGAGATACTTGGAGCAATATATAGTTAATAGGTAAGGATATTTCAACTCACTGACCGAAACGAAACGGATAAGAGATAGAGATAAACCCACCGAAGAAAGCGGAGGGAAAAATATGTATTATGACACTGAAAAAATTGGAAAAAGAATTCAAAAATTGAGACAGGATCGGAATATAACGCAAGAACTCTTAGCAGATGAATTAGGGGTGAGTCATAATCATCTTGGAAAAATTGAAAAAGGAACAAGGGGAACATCAGTGGACCTCCTAATTGAAATGTCGGAATATTTTAATGTTCCTACAGATTATATATTATTCGGGAGAATGGACACTTTAAAAATTAAGTCTACTTTACATACGGTTATAACACAATTATCGGAGATTGAGAAATTAGTATCATAAATTATAGTTGAGCACAGAAATAAAAGATGAGCACCACAAATTTATTGCGGTGCTCATCTTTTATTTTTGGATATTATTCGATAGATACATTAAGCAAGAACGTGCGGAGTCAAGACTGATTTTTGAGTTGTCTCCGTGTTTGAGCCATGCGTTCAGATTTCCGGGATTCATTTTTAAATCGGTGTAGATGCGGTAATTGGTTACATTGCGTTCTTTCTGTAAACGAAGAATTTTGTTTCGCATGAGTTCTTTGGTTACATCATTAGTTCGGAAGGTGTTCTTCTTTGCGAGATAACTTCTCCAGACCTTTAAATATTCTTGCGGAAGACAGTTTTCCTCAAGAACGGTTTTTATCGAATTATCTCCGATAGCGGCAAGGGCAGGTGCATAGAATTCCTCGAGCGCAAACTTTTTTGCGGCACGAAGAAGAATATCTTTTTTGCCGGAAGCCAAAGCATAAAGGAAAAGAGGTTCACGAAGGCGAGGATTATCGGATGAAGCTTCCTTTGCAAGAGCGAAAACCGAAGCTGTACCGGCTTTAGATAAAGAACGCACATATTCAGTTAAAAAACCCAAAAAGGTGAGCTCTCTCACGGACGGTACCTCCTTACATATTCTTCGTAGTTATACAAAAATTCGCTGTATCCTCTGTCGGATATATTAGCTTTAAGTTCATCTTCATCGGTTGCGAGTTTTTCAAGAAGCTCCCAATCGAGCGATTTTATAACTTCGGGACTGATTACATCCTGCCGGTCTGTGTCGCGGTAAGAACAAAGCTTTGCAATTACGATGTCTTCAAGAGAAGCGGTGTAAAAATCAATTTTCTTGCTTTCAATGTCAAGTTTGTGCAAGCGGTCTTCATAGTTGTACGGGAAATTATTTATATATGCAGCAACCTGTGCGTTGATATCATATCTCTCAAGAAGCGGCATGAGTTCCCTAGAAACGCTGAGAGCATCTATATCCAAAGTGGCTCGGTCAATGGTTTCGAGAAGTATAAGAGCGCCTCCACCGACGATAACCATTTTGAAACGATTGCTATCATCAAATATAAGAGAAGCATCTTCATCGAGCCTTTTCAATCTTTCAATAAGTTCTTTGTATTCCATAAAAACACTTCTTTCAAAAAATAAATAATACTATTATTCAAAAACTATTTTATATCACAAAAAAGTTTTTGTCAATGTTTTGGACTTAAAGTCCACATTTTGCCTAAAAAAAGGGTCTAAAACCGGACTACGACGCCGTAAAAAAATATTCGAAAAAGGTTTACAATATAATTGTCCCCAGAAGAGGGTACAAGAACAATGAAAAGTAAATAACCATTCATCAGATACGAAACAATGAGACTCCTGTTCAGTCACAGTCCGAGCGTGATAAAACCGTCGCAGGCAATGAGAGCAGCTGGCAGAGATCCTGCCGGGGGTGAGATTCCCGTGGAACCGGAAAAACCGGTCATTTGATGACTTCCCTGAACCGGGGTGTCGAGGACAAATAGGTTTTATCTAACACAAGCTAACAATCCAAACGGCGGTGTAGTTCCAGTAAAAAAGAAAGAAACAAGTAATATTTTATACATAAGAGTTATTGAGATATTACATCACCGTTTGGATTTACAGTTTATCTTAATAGTATAACTCAAGCACACAAATGTGCAAATTCGCATGTTTGAGTTATATTTTTAAGTCAGCTAAAATGTATATAACAAAATAAAAGAAAGGAATGAACTAATTATGACATTCTCAAAAACAATTAATAGTTGGAACAATCTTCCGGTTGTACTTGACCTTCAGACAGTAGCAATTCTTCTTGGCGTTTCAGATGAAACTATAAAAAAGTGGGTTTGTCGGGGAGAGTTTGAAGGAACAAAGATAGGAAGAAAATGGTTCTTCGATAGAGAGTATGTCAGAGGAAAAATCCAGAAAAATGCAAGCTGATAAGGAGATGAAAAAATGGGACGAAAGAAGCCGTTTACCACAACGGTTTACTGTGGTTGCATAGACGGAAGGACGATTAGAAAAGTCCTTCGTGCCGAAACTCAGGAAGAACTTAATGAGATGGTAAAAAAATTCAAGGCAGACCTTGAGCAGGGCAAAAAGGTTTATGAAACAGGTTATTTTGGGGAATGGGCAGATAAATGGTATTATGAAATGAAAGTACCATCTGGAATCTCAAATGGAACTTTGGTACAGTATCAATCAGCTATCAAATGTATTAAAAGGCGGTTTGAAAATACACCGATGAAAAAGATTACTCTTTCGACATTCCAATGTTTTATGAACGACATGGCTAAAGAAAATCCCAACACAGGTAAACCAATGGCGAAAAGAACATTGGAGAATTTAAAGAAAGTATCAAGTTCAATCTTTGCTTATGCGAGAGCAAATAATCTGCCGGATATTCCCGACTTCTTCAAGCTGGTAATGATTCCGAAAAACAGTCCTGTTGAATATAGAAGAGCGTTGACTGAAACTGAGCAGCAATGGATAATTGAGACTGAGCACCGTGCTCAACTTCCTGCCATGATAATGATGTTCGCAGGACTTCGAAGGGGAGAAGTCATTCCATTGATGTGGTCAGATATAGATTTAAAGAGAGGTTTTATTCATGTAACAAGATCGGTGGAGTTTGAAAGCAATCAGCCTATTGTAAAGCAGGGCGGTAAATCTGATAACGCAGTAAGGTTTATACCGATTCCTCCGATACTCGTTGAATTTCTAAAAAAGACAAAACAAGAAAGTTCGGTACTTTCTCAATATGTCTGCACGAGTGCTTCCGGTAAGATGTTTACCAAAAGTGCATGGAGAAAAATGTGGGAAAGCTATCTTACAGATCTTAACCTGAAATATGGATACGAAAATGAAATAGCAAAATTCAATCCGAATATAAAGTCTTCGGAATTGCCGATGAAAATTGAACCTTTCACCCCGCATTATTTGAGACATACATTTGCTACGCTTCTTTATCTGGAGAACATAAATGTAGTAACCGCAAAACAAATTCTGGGACACGCAGATATTTCAACAACAGTAAACATTTATACGGACTTGAATAACTTCAATAAGTTCATGCTTTCAGAATCCTTTATACATAAATTAAATAATGAGTACGCAATTGCAGCGTAAAAAGAAACCCGTAGATTTTTAAAATCTGCGGGTTTTGTTATGCCAAAACAAAGGAGATGTTAATATGTATTTTACTGATGGTTCAGACAGAGCATTTGAAAAACTTATGAGAACCGCACCTGGTTTCGATCATAGAAATGATAGTACATCAGAAAGAGATGTTTGTTATAGCTGTGATTTTTACAGACCGTTTTGGGAGGACAGATATTGCGTATATCGTGTATGCCCATTCCAATCCGGACGAAGAACGATTAAAAAGAAACAAAGACCGAGGAGAAAAAGCTGAAATATAAAATGTAAGAGTCCAGTGTGTAATAGGTAAAATCGCACATTGGATTTTTATATTTTGTTGATATAGAATTTTGCCATAGAATCATTGGGAGGACAAATATATGAATAATGGAAAAGAAATTTCGACAATAGTTTGCTACAGGGTTGATGGCAAAATTAAATGTGAGTATCTTACGGCAGAAACAGCTGAAGAACTTAAGAAAAAAGAAAAGTCAATCTATAGAGGCAAAAAATTAAAAAAGAAAAACCTCGATAACGGAATATTTGGTGACTGGGCCGAAAAATGGTTGAGGGAAATAAAAACGCCTTCCGGTATTAGTTATAGTAGTGTGGTAGGTTATTGTGGAATTATAAACTGTTTGAATAGCAGGTTCGGAGAAACACCGATAAAAAATATTACTTTGGTTGATTTCCAAAATTACATAAATGATTTGGCAACCGAAGGGGAAGAGGGAAAACCGGGATTTGCAAAATCCACTCTCATGGATCGTAAAAAGGTTGCTAAAAGTATCTTTCAATATGCAAGAGCGAATAATGTAAATGGAGTGCCGGATTTTTTCAGAATGGTGGTTATTCCGAAAGATAGCCCGGTTTATGAAAGAAGATCATTAACTGAAGATGAGCAGCAAATGATTATTGAGACCGAGCACGACGCTCAACTTCCTGCAATGATAATGATGTTCTCCGGACTCAGAAGAGGAGAACTTATTCCGCTTGAGTGGTCTGATATAGACCTGGAAAATGCAATAATAAGTATAAATAAATCCGTAGTCACTATTGCCAGTAAACCTGTAATAAAAGAGGGTGGTAAATCTAAAAGTGCCACAAGATATATTCCTATACCTCCAATTTTGGTAGATTATCTCAAAAAAACGAAATCAGAAAAAACGAATGAATCGAATTTGGTTTGCCCGGACAGTAAAGGTAGTATCTACAATGATGGAGAATGGCAAAAGCTTTGGGATGATTATATGAATATCCTTAATGAAAAATATGGTTATGGGAAGAGAGCTGAAAAATTGAAAGCAAGATTAGGTATGAAGCAGCTTCCATTTATAATTGAGCCATTTACGGCACATTATTTGAGACATACATTTGCCACCTTGCTCTATTTTGAAGATGTGGATATTGTTACTGCGAAGCAGATTCTTGGGCATTCAACTATTTCCACAACAATCAATGTATATACGGATTTTGAAAGTATAAATCGTTTTGATCTTTCTGATGAGTATAAAGAAAAACTGAAGAACGAATTTGCAATTGGTGCAAACAAACAGTTTGGATTTTATTCTCCGGCAAGTAAGATGTGTAATTTTAAAAGAAATAATTTTTAATATAATTAAACGAAAAACACCTTGCAAAATACAAGGTGTTTTTTAGGTTTTGATTCAAATCATAATTTACTAAATTAGGATTTGAAATTGATAATTTAATTGTTCTTTAGCTTTTTTCTGTATTCAGCAGGTGAACAGCCAATTGATTTTTTGAATTTGGTTGAAAAATAACTACCGCTGGAAAAACCGGTTTCGTAACATATTTCGGTGATGGTTTTATCGCTTTCGGTAAGAAGGACAGTGGCGGCCTTTATCCGTACTGAATCCAGATAATCAAAGGGCGTTATGCCCATGCTTTCGGAAAATTTTCGAAAACATTCTCTTCTGGAAATATTTGCGGATTTTGCAATATCGCCGACGGAAATATCTTCGGTATAGTTTGCCTTTATATAATCGGTCATTTTTGAAACGGTGTAGTTAAGGCCGCGAAGATCCGGAGATTTCTGCAAATTGTTGTTATCATGCAAAAGGCAGATTTCTCTTGCAAGCATTTCCCGGACAAAGAATTCGCTGTATTCGGTTTCGGGAATCTTTATTTCAAAAAGCCTTTTCAGGTTATCAAGAAAAATGGAATGCCATCCGGTGTTTTGCAAAAATTTTACGAAGCGAAGGTTTTCGTTTTTTATGACAGGTTCAACGTATTTTTTGAAAAGAAAATTTTCGTTTTCACTTCCGGTGATGAATGAAGCATCAAAAACCGCCGTAAGAAATTCGGATTCCTCGTTTTCGATTTTTGTGTAACCGTGGAACATTTCCGAATTAACAAAAAGTCCTTCCCCTTCTTCAAGAATCATTTCAATGTCATCCACAAAAGCTTTTACTCTGCCTTTGGTAACAAGGGTAATTTCGAATTCCCTGTGCCAATGCAGCGGAACTTTTTCGCCGGTATAAGCGGAGATATCCGAAAAATAGAGCGCATAGGGAAGGCCTTCGGTTGTATGAAGATCATATTCATAAAGGCTTTTTCCCATTTTTATTTCTTTGATTATCCTGAACAAAGCAAAAAACTCCTTTGACACTATTTCTAAAAAATATGGCACAGTTTTAGTATTGTTAAAATTATATCACGGCTATAATTTTATTGCAAACCAAAATTTGAACAAGGAGAGAATTGATTATGAAAAAAGTAATTATTGCACCCAGTACCTATATCCAGGGCAACGGCGAAATTAAAAATCTTGCAGAACATTTTCTTAAACTCGGAAGCAAAAAAGCGTATATTATTGCTGACGCTTTCATCAAAAATAAATATGAAAAAGAAATCATCTCCAGTTTTGAAGAAAAAGGCACCGCTTACGAGCTTGTTGCCTGCAGCGGCGAATGCTGTGACGATGAAATCAACAAACACATTGAAGCTCTCGGCGAAGCAGACGTTGTAATCGGTATCGGCGGAGGCAAAACCATCGATACTTCCAAAGCAGTCGCATATTTCAAAAATGTTCCGGTAATCATCGTTCCCACTGCCGCATCCACCGATGCACCCTGCAGCAGACTTTCCGTAATCTATACCAATGAAGGAACTGTTGACAGATATCTCTTCCTCAAAGCAAACCCTGATCTTGTTCTTATGGATCTTGACATTATTGCAGACGCACCCGCAAGATTCCTTGTTTCCGGTATGGGCGACGCAATGGCAACCTATTACGAAGCAATGGCTTCCAACCGCACAGGTTCTCTTGTTATGGCAGGCGGATATGCTTCCAAAACAGCTCTTGCAATTGCAAAACTTTGCCGCGACACCCTTTTTGAAGACGGCGTTAAAGCAAAACTTGCCGCAGAAAACCACGTTTGCAGCGAAGCTTTTGAAAACATTGTTGAAGCAAACACCTATCTTTCCGGAATCGGCTTTGAAAGCGGCGGCGTAGCTGCTTCCCATTCCGTACATAACGGTCTTTGCACCCTTGAAGCATGCCATCATTTCTATCACGGCGAAAAAGTTGCGTTTGGCGTAGTCTGCCAGCTTATGATGGAAAACAACCCCGACCTTGACCTCATCATTAAATTCTTCAAGAGCGTAGGCCTTCCTGTATGCCTTAAAGATTTCGGCATAGAAAACATCACCGATGAAGAACTTATGCAGGTTGCGGAAACCGCGGTTGCACCCGGCGAAACAATCCACGCAATGTATATGCCTCTCAGTCCCAAATACGTTTTTGATGTAATCAAAGCGGCAGACGCATACGCAAGCAAATTTTGATTTCAGAAGGAGAAACATCAGATGAAAGCAGCAATTTACCACGGAATTGAAAACGTAACAGTTGAAGAAGTAGCAATGCCCGAATGCGGCGATTATGACGTTATCATTAAAAACGTAAAATCCGGTATCTGTGGAACCGATATCGGCGCATATTATAACGGCGGTGAAGCAGCAGGAATTTTCCCGGAACATCAGTTCGGTCATGAAATGGCAAGCGTTGTCTATAAAGTCGGCGCAAAAGTTGACCCGGAAATCAAAGAGGGCATGAGAGTTTTCCTTAACCCCTGCCTTTCCAAACGTCCCGACTGCGGACTTTCCATTCTTGAAATCTGCGACGAATGCGGCGCATTTTCCCAGTATGTTCAGGTTCAGGACGCAAAACTCCACTATAACCTTTTCCCGCTTCCGGAAAACGTAAGCTTCAACGAAGCAGCACTTATCGAACCTTTTGCAGTAGGTATGCACGGTGTAAACATGGGTAAAGCAACCTCTTCCGACAGAGTTGTTATCTATGGTGCGGGCATGATCGGTCTTTGCACTCTTGCAGCTTGCCAGAGCAAAGGTATCAAAGAAGTTGTTGTAGCTGATATCAACGAATGGCGCCTTAAAAAAGCGGAAGAAATGGGAGCAATCCCTTTCAATGCAGCAAAAGGCAATCTTAAAGAATTCCTTCAGGAAAAATTCGGCGCAGATCTTCAGAGCGCCGCAGGCCAGAGCGCTGTTGACATCGACCTTTATATCGATACCGCAGGTACCAAAACCATTATTCCTGAAGTTCTCGGTATGGCAAAGAACCGTTCCAGACTTGTTATCGTTGCGCTCTATCATCACGACGTAACCATCAATCCTTACCAGATTCTCGGCGCTGAAATGGACGTTGTTGGTTCCTTCGCATACGCAAACAGCGATATCGAAGAAGTTATCGAAGCTCTTCACGCAAAATCCACTCCTGTTGAGCAGATCATCACCCATCATTTCACTCTTGATCAGATCAACGATGCTTTCACCCAGGCAAAAGATGCAAACTGCGCTCTTAAAGTTGTTATTGACCACGAATAATTCTGTTTCTGCGAAATACCCCCAATAAGGCAAAAAGCGGTGCTCATTTTGAACACCGCTTTTGCTTTAAATATATCAATTATATTTCTAAAAACATTTGTATAAATTATGGAGTAATGGGTTCGTTTTTTGGAGGAATCCTAAAAGCAAACTCAACAAGATTGTTATAGTTTCTAATTTCAAAATCTCCTCGGGAAATAATATCCATACCGATAATAATATCAACATTTTTGTCGGAAAGATCAGCCTTTTTCATGAGCACGTCACGAAAAGTGATTTCATCAGACAGGGAAAGGCTGACTGCATAAGTTTCGCATTCAATAACTACATCCCTTGTTACATATTTGGCTTTGCTTTTAAGAATTGGTTCAATCATTTTAACGATTTTCTCGGAAATTAAGCTTTCGGTGGAACCGGTATCCCAAAGAGCGTTGACAGCCATCATGCTGCCTTCACCACCAACGGCCACATACGATTCCAAAGCTTTACCGGGTTCATTAAAATGAGATACGATAAAACTCATGCAATACTCCTTTTAGTGTACTGCTTAATATTTTATACCTTATATAAAATAAAGTCAAATTGGGTTGTTTTTAAAATATCATCGAAAGAGCTTTAAAGATTATTAAAATAGAAACATTTTATAAATACACAACAAAATATTGATATTTATAATCAAGTTGTATATAATATATTTGGGTGATAGTATTGAACTTAATTCTGACAACAATTATGCAAGAAAAAAAGCGAATTGAATATATGATTGAGAAATATACGGATGAATACAGTTGCCTGCCCAAAGGTAGTATTTATGAAAAAAGAGTAGGCGAAAAAGTATATTATTACTTAAAATATCGTGATGGCAAAAAAGTTATTTCACAATACATTAGCAAAGACTGTATTGAAGAAGTTGGTTCAAAAGTACAAAAACGAAAGCATGTGGAAGCGATGATTAAATCGCTGAAAAAAGAATTAGATATAGCGAACAGGATTTTGGAGGCGGAATTATGATTTTGTATCATGGAAGCAATCTTACTGTAGCAGAACCAAAATTAGTAGAGCAAAATCGCTATTTAGATTTTGGATATGGATTTTACACAACCACAAATAAAATACAGGCAATCGGTTTTGCGGATAAAGTGACAAAAAGAAGAAAAGACGGAATCAGAACAGTAAGTATATATGAAATTGACGAAGAAAAAGCTTTTTCAGAATGTTCCGTTTTAAGATTTGATGAACCGAATGAAGATTGGTTGAATTTTGTTTCAGATAATCGTTCCGGAAATTATAAGGGTGAACAGTATGATTTAATATACGGACCGGTTGCAAACGATGATGTATATACAACTTTTAATCTTTATTCCGCGGGAATTCTTTCAAAAGAACAGACATTGGAAGCTCTTAAAATAAAAAAGTTATATAATCAACTTGTTTTGGCATCTGAAAAAGCACTTGGATATTTAGAGTTTAAGGGCACTGTTCCCGAGGAGGAGTATAATGGATAATAAAAAATTTGAAGCAATTTTGAATCTTGTTATACCTCAGCTTGTACACATCATTGTTGAAAAACATGGTTACAGTGAAGTGGATGCAATAAGAGCATTATACGAATCAAATCTTTATGAAACGTTGGAACAAGAAGATACCAAGCTTTGGCAATTAAGTCCACTGACTTTGTTTAACATGTTTGATGAAGAAAAGAAAACAGGAAAGATCACTTATCCGGAGGGATGAAAATGAGCAGAGAGGGAAACTTTTTGATTTATTGTATAGAACACTATAAAAACGCAAAAAAACTGACTGGTAAACAGGTTTCGGAGTTGTTTAACAAATACAGAGTTTGGGATTATATTTACTCCTGTTTTGAGGCTTTACACACTACAGGTGATAACTATATTGTAGAAGATATAGATTTATATATTGAAGCCCGCCAGCCTGCAATATAAAATAATTGTTATAAGGTGATAATATAGTGTTTCATAAAATAGAAAAAATTGTACCATTACAAGATTATAAATTAAGTATTTCTTTTTCGGAAGGTATTACAAAAATGTATGATGTGAAGAAATGCATTGATGTTATTGAGAAGTTCAAAATATTCATTGATCATCCGCAAGAATTTTACAATGTTTCTGTTGATATTGGCGGAAACGGCGTAGTTTGGAATGACGATTTAGATTTGTCTTCTGAAGAACTCTGGGAAAATGGAATTTAACTAGATACAATTCAGGTGAGTTTAAAAAGAGTAAATTGGAATACAATTTTAAGATAGTTTTTATAGTATAAAATCTGAAAAACCGCATGAGCACGCCATAGTGCCGCTAACAAATGTTCTTTCGGCGGACTTATTAATGTGTCAATTGGTGAATCCCCAATGGCTTGCCACGAAGAACGCTTCGCAACGAATGTTGTGGAGCGATTTTTTTATACTTGAATTAAGCTTATGAAAGATTTAAGAAAGTCTATGATAAAATCGTTTTCATATTTTGAAAAATATAAGATGTTGACTTAAATTACTTTTTAGGTTAAAATACAGCCGGAAAGGCGGCGGTAAAATGCCAAAAGCGGAATATGATAAATCCCCAAGGACGAAAAAACTTCTTGCGAATGCTATTATGGAACTTGCGGAAACAATGCCCGTTTCAAGAATAAAGATAACCGATATCTGTGAAAAGGCGGAACTTAACCGACTTAGCTTTTATTATCATTTTAAAGATAAATACGACCTTATTGCGTGGATATATATGCAGGAATTTCGTGCGGAGGCAAAGACTGCAGATATTCTTAATAGTGAAGAAATGATGTGCGCGGTTTTAAAAAGAATCGAAAAGCACAAAAAATTCTATAAAAACGTTTACGATGATCATAACCAGAACAACCTTGCTGATTATGAAGTCAAAATGTATCTTGAAATGGAAGAAAAAATTCTTAAAGAATATCTTGGTGCAGATGAACTTGATGAAGAACTGCTTTATGATTTGAGGAGCTATTCGTATCTTGGAATTATGCATACCAAAGAATGGATTATGGACAGAGAAAAAATGTCCGTGGAAACCTTTGCAAGAAGGTTATATAAGGATATGCCGGAAATTCTTAAAAAAGCATACAGTAATATGAAATGAAAAAAGCCGTCTAAAGACGGCTTTTTGTTTATAAAAAAACAATGTTTTATTTAAACAAAAATTGAAAAACGTTAAAATTCGCAACGGATTTTAATACTGTTAATTGATAAAAAATGTCGCGCAGGGTATATTTTAGATAAATTTTTAACAAGAAAAAGGAGATTTATTATGAAACCCTGTGATTTCAAAAGTGTTGAAGGAAAAGTTGTTATCATTACCGGTGCAGCAAGCGGAATCGGCCGCGCAATGGCAAAAGTTTTTGCTGCAAACGGAATGAAAGTTGTTATTGCTGATATTCAGGATGAACTTGGTGCAAAAGTTGTTGCAGAGATCACCGAAAACGGCGGCGAAGCAATGTATATCCACACCAATGTTGCTGACGAAGAAAACGTAATCAGCACCATCAAAACCGTTACCGACAAATACGGCAAACTCAACGTTATGGTAAACAATGCCGCACTTTCCACCCCTCTTCATCCTGTTCATGAAAATGATACCAAAACCGTTGAACGCCTTCTCAGCGTTGACTATATAGGAACTTTCCACGGCATGAAACACGCAATCAACGCAATGCTCGCAACCAATTCCAAAGATTGCTCCATCATCAACGTTTCTTCCGCAGAAGCAAAAATCGGTACCGAAAACTTTGCAATCTATGCTTCCATCAAAGCTGCTATCAGCCAGCTTACCCATGTTGCCGGTCTTGACTATGCAAAACACGATATCACCGTTAATGCAGTTGCTCCCGGCGCAACCCTTACCGAAATTTTTGATACCATTCCGAGAGAACAGTTCGAAATTACCCAGAAAAACAGCCCCAACGGACGTTTTGCAATGCCCGAAGAAATGGCATATATGGCACTTTATCTCTGCACCGATATGGCACGTTACATCACCGGCGCAGTAATGCATGTTGACGCAGGTATGACCGCAGGCAAAATCAACGATATCGATTGGGAAAATCCCGATCCCCGCGATCTCACCAAATAATTGAATAAAAGGAATGTTGATATAGTATGAAAAAACTTCACTATGGCTATATGATCATAGCCGCAGTTTTCATTGACCTTCTGGTCTGCGGCGGAATTTTCTTCGGCGCAAGCGGAATTTTCATAGTTCCGGTAAGTACCGCTCTCGGAATCGGCCAGGGCGATTTTTCCATGTACCTCACCATCCAGAGTTTCACCATGGCAATCGGTGTTATGGTTGCTCCCAAAATCCTTGCAAAATTCAGCTACAGAATGATAAATGCTGTCGCAACCGTTGTATCCGGACTTGGATTCGTTCTTATGGGATTTGCACAGAATGTTGTTTTCCTCTATGCAGGCGGCGTTCTTGTCGGTACCGGATGCGTTTTCCTTACCTATCTTATTGCAGGCGTTCTTCTTCCGCGTTGGTTTAAAAAGAACCAGGGTACTGCAATGGCAGTTGCTATGAGTGGTCTCGGAATCGGCGGAATCATCTTCAATCCGGTAATCTCTTTCTTCGTAAACGCAGAGCCTATGCTCGGTTTTTCCGAAGCATGGCGTTCCGCATATGTAATTCTTGGTCTTCTCGTAATCGTTACCTGTCTTCCGGTTGCACTTTTCATCATCCGCGACTTTCCGGCAGACAAAGGCCTTCTTCCTTATGGTGAAGGCGAAGTTGCAGAAGCAACCGGTACAAAAATTGTTGAAGGAGTAAGCAAATCCGTTGCTGCAAAGAGCATGTCCTTTGTATGGTATGCAATCATGGTTGTTGCGTTCACTCTTCCGGGCGCAATCATGACCTATCTTCCCGCATTTGCAACTTCCGTTGCTCCGGAAAGCGGTATTTCCGCAATCATTGCTTCTGTCGGCAACCTCGGCGCAATCGTAGGTGGATTCATCATCGGCTGGGCAAACGATAAATTCGGTGCACAGATCGGTTCCCTTGTTGCAGGCGGAATCGGTACTTTCGGCTTTATACTTATGATGATTGGCGGCGGAAGCGCATTCATGCTTCTCGCAGGTTCCGCACTTTATGGTATCTTTTATCAGCTCAACTCCGTTCAGATGCCCGCAATGGTCGGCGCAATGTATGGTGAGCGTGAATACGACAAAATCTTCCCTCTCGGCGCAAGCATCAGCCCCTGGGTAGGAATGGTATCCTATTCCCTTTGGGGATTCCTCTTTGACGCAACCCAAAGCTATACCATCATGCTTCTTGCGGGTCTTGCGTGCAGCGTTATCACCGGCGTTACCGGCATTCTTGCAATGTCCGCAAGCAAAAAACTCCCGAGAGAAACCGCAGAAATCAAACAGTAATAAATACCCCAACTCTTTTCTATAATCCACAAATGCAAAAACAGCATCTGCCTACCGCGGCGGATGCTGTTTTTGTATATCCACTTTGAGAAAGAGAACACATTAAAAGAAAGAAAACCGCATGAGCATGCAAATAAGCCGCACGAACAAATGTTCTTTTGACAGACTTTTAATCAAGGTGCCCGGGGTTCGAATCCCCGATGGCTCACCACGAAAAAACCGCTTAACAATGCAAATTGTTGAGCGGTTTTTTTTATATCTGAAACCACACTTTTTCCCACACTTTTTTGAAAAAAAGCTTTGTTTTCCCGTACTTTTAAAAAAGAAGTGTGGCGCTATTTTTAGAATAATATATTAATATATACTTGCAAAAGAATATTCAGCCTTTTTTAATAAGGCTGAACTATATTATAAAAAGTTGTGAAAGGAGAACCAGAAATGAGAAAAATTGTTGCTTTGCTGCTTACTTTGTCACTTATTATTTGTCTTTTTGCCGGATGCGGCGGTGATGAAAACCCGAAAAAACCTTCAGATAGCCCTGCGGAAAAAACGGGTGTCGCCGACGGCTATTGGGTGGTTGAAAAACTTGAAATGGAAGGCACCGAATTTTCCGGAGAAGATATGACGGGAATTTTTGGACCGGCGGATTCAATAATGGCGCTTGCTTTCGGAACGGACGGTACGTTCAACGCTGTTTTGTTTGAAGATTATGTCAAAGGTACGTATAAAGGAACTCCGGAAGCACCGGAAATGGATTTTGGCGGAGAAATCGTAAAAGGCGCTCTTGATGGAGATACCCTTGTGCTCACAATGAAAGACGGCTCCTTTACGCTCAAACACCAGGACAAAATTCCGGATTCCCTTGCAAATAACCCATGGGTGACCTACGCACCGGATTTTGACGCAAACCAGACTTCTGCAATGAGCAACTTTATGTCTTATGGATATTATCTTATTGAAGATGACGTGCTTTATGGGTTGACCCACAGCGAATCAAGTTACGGAAGTCTTGGTGCAATGTCTTTTCATATGAAAGGTGACTTCCCGGAATTTGATGAAACCGCAATTCTTGACGGAAACGGCTGCGCGAACTATCTTTGTAAGGAAGGAGATACCCTTTATTACATAAGAGATTTTGAAGCGGTTTGCTGCATAAATACCGATGGTTCCGGTGCAAAGGTTCTTTATGAAGGAGCCTGCGATTATCTTCAGATCCACGAAGGAAGACTTTATTTTGCGGATGAAAATTATAACTTCGTATCCACCGATATGAATGGAGGAAATTTTATCACCGTTGTGGATAAGGAAATCTATTATCCCTATTTCATCTGTTCCGACTGGATGATTTTCCAGGACGATGCAGATGATGAATCGCTCCATCTTTATAATATCACCCACAAAACGGAACTCAATATCACCTATGTTCCTTCCTATAATCCGATTTTGGACGGTCATTATCTTTATTATGCCGATATGGTCGAAGATCAATATTTCCTCTGCAGGATAGATATGAGCGACCCGGAAACCTTCCTTTTTGAAGGAAGCGATTTGCCTTTGCGTGAATCCAGCTTTATGATTGACGATAAATTTATTTATACCACCAACGGAATCAGCATTGAAAAAGAAAACTGGCAGAAACTCACGGATGACAGTGATGTTACCGAAGAAATATATGCGTGCGTTTCCGAAGGATATACGGTTTATCATGAATTTGACAGCGATGGACTTATCAGCAGAAAAGGTCTTATGAGCAAGGAAAAATTCGGAGGAAACTCGTTTGCTTAAAACATAAGCTTAATAAAACCGCAAAATTTTGTTTTTGAGTGAAGTTCCCACCCGTTTTCCAACCCTTTCAGAAAAATCCCCACACAGGAAAGCCTTTTCTGTGTGGGGATTACTTTTATAAGATGATATATATTTATATTAAGAAAACGGAAAAGGAGATTACCACATGAAAAAATTTTTTCTGATACTCCTGCTTGTGATTGCGATAATAGGGGTGGTTTTTATTTTAATAAAAAAATTTTCCGGAAGCAAAGCTACTGAAGAGACCCGTTCTTTTGAAACGATTAATTTAAGAATAAGCGGAATGCGTGTGACGCAGGAATATGAAATTATTTGCCGCGGCGGTGAAACGGAAATTTTACTTTACCAAATTTTCTATGCAAACGGAAAAGATGAGCGCCGTCTTGAAAAAAGCACTGTTGTTAAAACTGAAAAAATTATTGAAATTCTGAATTCCTGCGGTTTTTCCGGATGGAACGGTTTTAAGGGTGAACATCCAAAAAACGTTTCCGACGGCGATATGTTCCGGCTTGAAGCGGTTATCAATGACAGTGAAAAAATATATGCGGAAGGCTCCGCAAATTTTCCGAAAGGATACAGCGAATTTAAAAAAGAACTTAATGAGTTGCTTGATGATAAAAACTGATTTTTGGAGGCGTGAAAAATGGCAAACCTTAAAAAACTTACGATTCTTCATTCGAACGACCTCCACGGCGATTTTATGGCAAAAGAGGTTGATAAGGAACTGCTCGGTGGAATTTCAATGCTTTCCGGTTACATAAACAAAGTTCGTCACGAGGAAGAAAATGTGCTTTATACCATTTCCGGAGATATGTTCCGCGGAAGCGTAATCGACAGCGAGTATAAAGGAATTTCCACCATTGAAATTATGAATATGCTTGCGCCGGACGTTGTGACCCTCGGAAACCACGAAGTTGACTATGGCCTTGCACACTTGCTTTTTGTCGAAAAATGCGCCCAGTTTCCCATAATCAACGCAAACCTTTATATCACAACAAACGGAGTGCGCCTTTTTAAATCCCATCTTATCAAGGAAATCGGCGGAATGAAAATTCTTTTTATCGGAATCCTTACGGAAAATGTTCTTCATTCCACAAAGCAGGATAAAATAATTGGCTCTTTTGTCGATGTTCACGAAGCGGCGCTTGAAATAGGAAGAATTTGCAACGCATACAGGACCGAGGATATCGACTTTACCGTTCTTCTTACCCATATCGGTTTTGAAGCAGATATTGACCTTGCAAAAAAACTTGATCCCAGATGGGGCGTAGATATCATCATCGGCGGCCACAGCCATACCCTTCTTGAAAAACCTGAAGTTGTGAACGGAATCCCGATAGTCCAGGCAGCATGCGGAACAAACCAGATAGGAAGATTCGATATCATTGTTGACACCGACCGCAACTGCATAGACCGTTATACCTGGCGCCTTATCCCCATTGACGATGACTATTGCCCGAGGGATTATGCCTTGGAAGAAGTTATCGAAAAATATAAAACCGAAACGGATAAAAAATATAAGCGCATCATAACCCGCTTTGCGGATAAATATACCCATCCCTGCCGCCACCAGGAAACCGCCCTCGGAAAGCTTTTTGCCGATGCGTTCAAGGAATCTCTCGGACTTGATATTATGATGGTCGGTTCCGGAAGCATCCGCGGCGAAGAACTTGGACCAATCGTTATGCTGGAAGACCTTACCCAGATTTTCCCTTATAATGACGAGGTTTTCAGAATTTCCGTAACCGGAACACAGCTCAGAAAAATAATAAAACATGTTCTCAGAACAGGAGCACTGCTTGGAGTTACCGAATTTTATCAGTTTTCAAGCGGATTCCATATTGTTTTTGATTATGATGCTCAGGAGCTTCTCGAACTTTCCCTCGACGGAAAGGATATTGAAGAAGAAAGAATTTATAATGTCGGAATAAGTTCCTTCCATTTCAAAAACCTTAAGGAATTCCTTGGCGTTTCCGAAGAGGAAGTTTCCAAAAACAAAGCACCGAAAATTGTTGCAACAAAAAGCGCCGACGTTCTTGAAGAATATTTCAGCCGCAAAGAACTTGTTAAAGTTCCGCAGGAAAACCGCCTTGTGATAAAACAGGCGGCTGCAAAAAGGAGCGTTTGATATGAAAAAAATAAAAGGATTGGCGGTGGTTTTGGCTATGCTTGGAATTTTATCAATGTTTTTCGGCTGCAAAACGGATAAAAAACCGGATTATCCTTTCGACACCGAAAAGGCATATTATCAAAGACGCGGCGGAGTTATGGCCGGCGGAAGCTATAAAATCGAAACCGAACCGGAAGGGGTTGTTGAAGTTTACAGCTATCCAATTCCCGTTCCGGAATATGAAGGCGGAATGAAGGATAATGGCGCGGATATATTCTTTGTCGGAATAACCCCCGGAGAAGTTACAGTTACCGAAACGGAATTTTTCCCGACCTGCCCACCGGAAAGTTTTTCTTTTGTTCTTGTTGTTGACGAAAATCTTTCCGTAAGCCGAAAAGATGATTGAATAAAATCAAAATAGATTGAGGTGAAACCAATGAAGAAAAAAACTCTGGCGGTAGTTACCGCAATTTTAATTCTGTGTTCGCTCCTTTTCTGCGGATGTGAAATCAACATCAATCTTCCGGAAAATCCTTCGGAAAATTCGTCAGAAAGTTCTTCCGAATCCGAATCTTCCCAAAGCGGCGTTGTTTCTCCCGGGAAAAGACCTTTTAATCCGGAAATAAGCGAACCAATTCACGAAAATAACGAAGATCCGGATTCCTATGAATCCCTTATAAATACCCTTTATTATACCGAAAGTGTCTTTGGCGAAGCCTTTATCGGATACATAGAGGGCCCGATGGGAACCGGTTATGAAGAATTTTTCGAAGAGCGGGGGTATCTTGAAAAATATCCTTTTATCGAGGAAATTCCTTATGAAAGATACGTTGAAACAAACGGAAACGAAATGTACTGCATTGTTCCAAGGGACAAAAATTCTTCCGTTTCCGTCAACGAATGGAAATCTTCCCCCACAGGCGGAAGCTACGGAAAAATTCTTTATAAAAGCGATTCCGGCGAGCCTTTCATCATAACCTGCAACGAGGACGGATCGAACCCCAACGTAAAAATTGTGATAGTCGATTCCGACGGAAACGTTTTTGAATTCAGCCCCTATTTCAATTCCCAGCTTGGCTGGCTTGAAGTTTATGAAACTCCGGAAGCACATTCTTATGATTTTACGGTTTATGAAAATTCAACGGATAATGATATCCTGGTTTTTGAAGATCTTCTCGGAGATTGGGCGGGATTTTATACAACTCCCGAAAACAAAGAGGTACAGTTCCATTTCAATTTCTATCGCGGCGCTTATGGGGAACCCTGCGTAACTTTCTGGTACGGTGAAGACTACGGCGTATATAAAGAATATTATGAAGGTTACGCTTATGAGCAGTATGACGAAAACGGCGATTTTACAGGAAGCCTTATCCTTGAACTGACTCTTACCCAGGGAACAAATTCCGCGGAAAAAGGACCAATCCTTCTCATGTCAACCTATGAATTCAGAAGAGCGGAATGGGATAAAAACTGGATAGTGGTAAGCCGCACCGGCGGCGGAAACCTTCTTGAAGAATACGGTCTTGGCTGGTTCGAAATGGCTCAGACCATGGGATAAAAGAAAGGAGAATTTTATGGGACTTTTTGACAGCCTTAAACAGCAGGCAATAAACGCACTTAAAACAAACGGCAACAAAGCCGCAAAACAGCTTGGAGACAACATTAAAAATGCGGTAAGAAACGCGGCGAACAAAACGGTCGATATAACTTTCCCGTCTGTTCCGGAAACTTATGAGGAATTTGTTTCTCTTCCGGAAGCAAAAATGGAAACCCCTTTCGAAACCGCGGCGATGACCGTTCTTGCTTTTTGCGTTTATCCGAAAGACAGAGAACTTTCAGTAAAAATGCTCAATTATTTAAGAGGACCTCGTCCGATGAGCGGAATGGACATCAATTTTATCCGTGACAGATTTATGGATAAGGACTATGTTCCCCGTTCCTATTTTAAAGGCGCAACCCCGGAAAACGATTATACTCCCGATATGCCTTTAAAAATCACTGTCGGAGATAATCCTTACAGCTATGAAAACGACGGTTACGCAAAACTTTTTGTAACTTCCGGCGGAGCGGACAGCCCCAGAGAAATTCTTATCCGTGAAGCAAAGGACGGAAAATGGTATCTTTGGGAACAGTATATCCTTTCCGATATCCGTCAGCCGGAAAGTGCAAACCCCTGGGCATAATTAATTTTACATAAAAAAGGAGAGTGCTGAATTATGGGACTTATAAAAGCAATAGGCGGCACAGCAGGCACAGATGGGTGTTCCCAATACCCAGGCGGTTGAAGCGGCAAAAGATCCAAGAAATGCAATGCTGGTACCCGAAGGCTGGACTTGTTCCTGCGGACAGACCGGAAACCAAGGCAAATTCTGCCCAAACTGCGGCGACCCTTTCGGTGATGAAGATATAAAATGAAAAAGTCGATTTTTATATTTTTTGTTATTTTGATTGTTCTTTCTTTTTGCAGCTGCGGAGGTGGAGAAGATTTGAAAACAGCACCCGGAACCCTTGTTGGAATCCACTACAACAGAACAAACGGCTCTATTGCAAACGCTGATTTTCATATTTATGTAACACCTTATAACTTTGTCGCAGAATATTTGCCGGAAAATGAAAAAGATTGGATCTATGACGAAGATTCTTGCGGCTATATTATGAGCGAAAAGGAGGCTGAAATTTCCGAAGAGCAATGGAAAGAAATTGAGGAAACTTTTCTTGCAGTATATCCGGAAATTATCCCGATAAAGACGAAAGAAAGTTTCTTTGATAAAATTAAGAGGAAATTTATTAAAGAACCCACAATTCTTGATGGCGGAGACAAAATTTCGGTAAAAGCCGAATGGAAAACAGAAACAGGAATAATTACGGAGACTTTTTATGCGCCTTTGGGAGCAAACGGTTACAGATTCGACCTGATTCTTAAGGAACTTGCAGACCCCATAGGAAGAGAAATTCCGGAACTTGAAAAGACGAATAACTAAGGAGGATTTTATAATGGGCCTTTTCGGAAAACTTTTTGAAAAAGAAAACTGCGCTTTTTGCGGAAAAGAACTTGGTATGTTCGGAAAGAAAAAACTTGAAGACGGAGTAATGTGCGGAGATTGCCAGAAAAAACTTTCTCCCTGGTTCAGCGACAGAAGAAGTTCCACCATTGCGGAAATCCGCGAACAGCTTGATTACCGCGAAGCAAACAAAGCGGAAGTTGCAAAATTCAGAACCACCAGAACTTTCGGTGAAAATATGAAGATTCTTCTTGATGAGGATGCACGCAAATTTATGGTAACGGATGAAAGAAATCTTGTTGACGCAAATCCCGATGTGCTCGATTTTTCCGATGTTACCGGTTGCAGCATTGATGTTGATGAGGACAGAAGAGAAATCATGCGTGATACCGAAAACGGCGAAGTAAGCTATGTTCCGCCGAGATATGAATATTCCTATGATTTTGACGTTGTTATAAACGTCCGCAACCCGTATTTTGACGAAATAAGATTCCGCCTTAACAGCAGCAGCGTTGATATGGAGGTAAGAGGAAACATTACCCCCAGACCCGAAAATAATATACAGTACCGCGAATATAAGGAAATGGGCGAGGAGATCAAAAAAGCCCTTACCGAAGTTCGTGAGCAGGTTAGGGAAGAAGCTGCGGTTGCGGCTGCACCGAAAACCGCAATGACTTGTCCTTGGTGCGGTGCAACAACAATTCCGGATGCAAACGGATGCTGTGAATATTGCGGCGGTGCAATGGGCTGATTTTATTAAAAAACTTTTGAGCACGCATAAAATAAAAATGAGCACGGAGAAAATTTTCTCCGTGCTCATTTTTATAAAAAGGAAAAACATGAAATATATCAGTCTTTAATGCCCTCCCAGGCGGTTACGTTCCAGGTTTCGCTTCCGTCCGGTTTTACTTCAAAGGTAATGGTGACATAGTTGCTGTCGTCATAGAACCATCTGTAGCGGCGGTAGGGTTTGTCGCCGAATTCATCAACAAAGAAACCGTGAACACCGAACTGCGCCGCAACTTCGTCATAAGTGGAATCATAGGTTCTTTCCGTTTTGCACCATTCAAGTCCGGTTTTAAGGGTATCGTAATCCGCGACCATACCGTCCGCACCGGCTTTATCGCCAAGTTCGGTACTTCCGGAACCGGAAGAACCGGAAGGAACAGGGCCGTTTTCAAGATAAGATGCCGGAGGATAACCGTTTGAATCATATCCCATTCCCTGAGCAAGCTGTTCGAAGGTCCAGCCGCGGAAATAATCAAGGTCAGAAGAACTCATTTGCGGGTCTTCGGTGGTCCAGTTTTCATCGCCGATTCTGCGGAGATTTACAAAAAGTTCAAATCCTTCACCGTTTATGTCAACCGGGAAGGTGATTCCGATGGTTCCGGGCATATATTCAAGAATTTCAACGTTGCTGTAATTTCCGGTGTTATATGTTCCGCTGATGAATATGCTTTCGCTTGCGGAATCAAGAGTTGCTTCGGCGGAGGTAAGATAAACCCCGTCAAGAGCAAATCCTATGAACGGAACAAGATTTCCGCTGTTATCGATAACAATTCTTGCGCAGGCGTAGGAAACAACGCCTTCGAGGTGGGAATATGCCGCGGTGCATCCGCGAATTTTAAGAACGCCGCTCCAGTCGCCAAGGTATCTTGCAAGGATTTCGTTTTCGGGATTTTCATTTTCGCTTTCAGAAGATATTTCACCGGAGGGAGCAGAACCATCGGAAGGAGCTACACTTGCAAGAATTGCAAGGACGTCTTCATCGTTGTAATTTATAGAATTATTTTCGCCGTTAAGCCACATGGTTGCCTGATATTCAATATCTCCTTCGATGCACCAGAGTATTGCGAAAAGATATTCGTCGCTGTATCCGGTAAAACCTTCCCATTCGTGGTTTCCGGCTTTAAAAGGTTTTATATCCTCGGTGTCGGTGTACCAGTCTTTTCCGGGAGCAAAAAATTCAACATCCGGACCATAATAATTTATCTGGACATAAGGATTTGTGAAAAGGTCAAAATCGCTTTCAGCGCCTTTGCAAATCTGGATTACGTCCGGATCTTTTGCGCCTTCAACATCGGAAAAAACATCCGCGATGGTAAAAGCCATCCAGCCTTCAGGTACAACGGCTTTTACGTTTTCCGCGCTGAAAAACTCGCCTTCAATTTCTGCCGAAGAAGAACTTTCCGGTTTGCTCTGTTCCGGTTCTGCGGAAGGTTCATCGGAACCGCATCCGGAAAAACAGAGGGCAAAAACAAACAAAAACACAATAATTTTTTTCAAAATAAAACCTCCCTTGACCGTTTTTTAAAAATATAATATAATTATAAAAAATGGGGTGTTTTTTGCTTTTGTTGGCGCAAAAGCAAAAAATTTATTTCAAAATGCGGATTTGAAACAAAGAGGGTACCCCTTATAAAAAACAAGATATTAATTATCTTGTATTTTCAATTATAAACAAAGTGTTGTTTTTGTCCTCACCCGAAAACCGATAAAAAGTGTGGGGGAAAACCTTTTTTATAAAAAAGGTGTGGGCAAAAGTGTGGGAACGGATGTTTAACCTTAAAAACGATGGTTTTGGGAGTTTGATATGAAAAAATTATCCGCAATTTTTATATTGATCCTGTCAACGATGACAGCTTTTTCGGGCTGCGCGAAAATCGGAGAAAAAAGCGCAAGTCTGGTCACGGTTTATGGAATAATGGCCGTTCTGGCAATTGTTATGCTTTTGGGGTATTTTTGCGTTGTTAAGAAAAAGGAAGCGTGGCTCACCGTTCTTTTCAGTTCGGTTGCGGTAGTAAATGCCGGTTATTTTTGCCTTGCTTCATCAAAAACGCTCGAAGAAGCTCTTCTTGCAAACAGAATATCGTATCTCGGTTCGGCTTTTCTTCCGCTTTCAATGCTTATGATAATGCTGGATCTTGTTAAAATAAAATATAAAAAATGGATTCCATGGATACTGATTTTTATTGGCACCTTCGTTTTTGTTATTGCCGCAAGCCCGGGATATCTTGACATCTATTATAAGGAAGTTTCCCTCGTAACTATCGGAGGGGCTTCTGCACTTGATAAAGTTTACGGACCTTTGCATTTTGTATATCTGCTCTATTTGCTTTTTTATTTCGGCGCGATGATAGGTGTTGCCGTATATGCGGCGATAAAACGAAAAATGGATTCCACGGCGCGGATTATTGTGTTTATAAGCGCCTTTTCCGTAAACATCGGAGTGTGGTTCATAGAACAGATAGTAAAAATAGATTTTGAATTGCTTTCGGTTTCTTATATTATAAGTGAACTTTTTCTTCTGATACTTCATCTTATAATGCAGGAAGAAGAAAGACTTTTGACGGAGCAAACAAAAAACACCAATTTTGTAAACGAAGGAAAACAAAAAATTTCTGAAAGCCAGAAAGAAATTTGCGAATATTTTGCGGAAGGTTTTCGGGAACTTACTCCGACAGAAAGAAAAATTTACGGATTATATATTGAAGGAAAAACCACTGCGGAAATTCGTGAAAAATTAAATATTACGGAAAACACCCTTAAATATCATAATAAAAACATTTATAACAAACTTGGGGTTTCATCAAAAAAGGAACTAATTAAAGTTGCTAAAATGGTTGAAAAAATGTAATAAGATCACGGTTGATATTATAATAAAAAGGTATAAAGATATAGATATTTTTAATCATTACTTTTAATTAAAATGCCAAGGGAAGAATCCCCGATGGCTCACCACGAAAAAACCGCTTAGGAATGGGAATTCCTGAGCGGCTTTTTATAGTTGATTTTTATGGAAAAGTGCTTCTGCTTATGTTTATGAGTTTGTTGCCTGAATCTTGACAGCAGTAGCAAAAAAGCAAAAACGGTTGACAAAAAATGCCGAAATGATTATAATTTTTACAAAGGCATACGATGTCAGTATGTCAAAAAAAGATGTGCCGATAACGTCCGAAACCTTATGTGTTTTTGGCGTTATTTTTGTTTTCGGAGGATTTTATGGAAGGAAAATTTTGCATTCTTTTAGCTCAAAGTAAAAAAAGCAATGCGGATTATTTTTCTTCAGTTCTGAAAAAATCCGGATATGATAATATAGTTTTTGCTTTTGACGGAATCGATGCAGTGAAAATATTTGAAGAATATTCTCCAAAAGTTGTTTTCATAGATTCCACACTCCCGCTCCTTGACGGAATATCGGTTTTGAAAAAGATAAAAAAGATTGATACAGATTGCATTGCGGCAATAACTTCCGCCGAATACAGCAAAGCGCTTGCGGATGAATTTATAAGAAACGGTTCCGACGGATTTATTACCGAGCCTTTTTCAGAAGACAGAATCATTCCGTGGCTTATCGTTTCGATTGCAGAGAAAGAACGAAGCAGAAAATTAAAAGAAGAATATAGATCCATGAGTGTGCTTTTCAATGATCGGCTTGACTTTGAACGGGTTGTGGGAAAATTTGCTTCAGAAAATTCTCTTTCTTTTGAGGAGGCAAAAAAGCAGCTTTGCTCAATAAGCGAATCCAAAAATATCCCGCTTAAAAAGCTGATAGAAATTTTAAAATAAGATTCAACAAAAAGCATGGAGGTGCTTTGTTTGGCTTCTGTGGAAAAGGAAGTAACGGTGCTTATTGCCGATGATGACAAAAACATACGCATTTCCTTAAACGATATTCTTTTAGAAAACGGTTATAAAATAATATGTGAGGCAACAAACGGCGCAGAGGCGCTTTCACAATGTAGGAAACTGAAACCGGATATTGCAGTTCTTGATATAAAAATGCCGATTATGAGCGGGATTGAAGCAGCAAAAAATATTATTTCGGAAAATCTTTGTCCCTGTGTTGTGATTCTTACCGCTTTTAATGATATTGAATCCATTACGAAAGCTTCGGAAGCCGGCGTTGCGGGATATATCACAAAACCCATAGAAAAGGAACACATTCTTCCGAATCTTGAAATTTGCTTTAAAAAATCCACCGAATCCGTTTCGATTCTTGAAGATATTACAGAACTAAAGAAAAGAAGCAGAAGCCACGAAGCTGTTTCAAAAGCAAAACTCCTGATTATGGAAAATAAAAAATGCAGTGAACAGGAAGCTTTTGGATTTATCCGCGAACTCAGCAGGCGGAAAAACGCTTCCATGGAATCCATTGCTTTAGGAATTATTGAAAAGTTTGATAAATGATATGACTGATATTACAAGAAATCTTTGCAGAAAATATACAGATCTTTCCGAAGAGGAAATTGCCTGCGTTGAGGAACATTCCGGAAGACTCCAGTCCCTTGCGGATGCGGCACAGGCGGATGCGTTCATAGATTGCCGAACTTCCACGGGAAAAACGGCGATTGTTGTGGGCGAAGCAAAACCGAGAACGGTTCCGTCGAACTATACTGTGAACATAATAGGAATGTTAATGAACTGGTGCGATGAACCGGCTATGGACAGGACTTTCCGCCTTGGAATTCCGACAAGCGAAATGCGAGTTATAAATGCTGTCGAAAACAGAACTGTCGTTCAGACAACGGAGCCGATTTTTTATAACGGAAAAGTAATTGCGGTTCTTATTTATGAAAAGAAAGCGGAAGAAAAATCTTTCTTTCTCAGTGACGGAAAATCCGGATTATCCATACCCTGCGATGCAAGTCTTTTCGGAGATTATCTTGACGATGCCCTCGTTTTTATTGATAAGGATTTTATTGTTGCCGGAAGAAATCTTGCCGCGGCAAAACTTTATTCAGAACTCGGATACGTTGATGATATCATCGGAATGGAAATGAGCAACATACAGTTCGATTCTAAAAGTTATCCGGAACAGAAAGATTTTTCGGCAGAAAGCCGCAAGGTTCTTGTAAGCGGTCATCAGCTTATTTATAAAAGTGTTCCGCTTTCGGATCCTGCACTGAGTTACGTTATAATCATCAAAGATGTTACCGAAACATCCTTGATAAAAAAGCAGGGGCTTATGAAAGACGTTGCCCTAAGGGAACTTCGGCACAGAATGAACAACAGCCTTCATATGTTTGCGGATACCATGCGGCATCAGGAAAAATATGTTGAGGACAATACTGCAAAAGATGTTCTTTCAAGTACGGCGGGGCGTCTTGAGGCTCTTGCTTCGACTCTTGAGGAAATCATCCACGTAAGCTGCGAAACAGTTTCGATGAAATTTGCTTTGGAAAGGCTTCGTCTTAATATCATTCAGAACGCCCTGGAAAAAGCGAAAAATATTGAAGTTCGTGTTGAAGGCGATGATGTTGAGGTTTCCGCGGGAACGGCATCTTCTGTTGCACTCGTTGTTTATGAACTTGTTCAGAATGCGATACGACATGCTTTTCCGGATAATCAAAACGGAAAAATAACGGTTTTGATAAAGAACGATTATCTTTTCACAGCGATTACTGTTGAGGACAACGGCTGTGGTTTTGATAAATCCTCCGTACGAAAAGGTTCAATGGGACTTGACCTTGTTGAAACGATAGTAAACGAAAAACTGAGCGGGAAACTTGATATAGTTTCCAATGAAAATGGCACAAAAGTCATTTTTGATTTTTATGAATAATTTCCGTTCCGACGTCAGGAAACGGTTTTAATTTAAAGGCGGCGCAGCCCGAAGGTGCAGAAGTATGCACTTTTGGGCTGTTATTTTTTAGGGAGGGAGAATTATGGTTTTAAAAACATCTCTTTACGGAAAAACCTATGAATTCAAAGATGTGAAAGAAGTTCTTGCAAAAGCAAACGAACCGAAATCCGGCGACGTTTTTCAGGGAATTGCGGCAGAAACTGCACTTGAAAGAGTTGCGGCAAAGGTTGTTCTTTCGCATCTTACTGTTGGTGATCTTACCGAAAACCCTGCAATTCCTTATGAAAGCGACTTTTGCACAAGGGTAATCCTCGACGGACTCAACACTTACTATTACAACAAATTCAAAAACTGGACTCTCGGCGATCTCCGTGAATATCTTATCGACTGGGAAACTGCGGGAAATGATATAAGAATAATCGCTTCCGGTTTTTCTTCTGAAGTTATTGCCGGACTTGCAAAGCTCATGAGCAATATGGACCTCGCATGCACCAGTAAAAAACTTATTGTTACAACAAGGGCGAATACCGAAGTCGGCCGTCCGGAAATTCTTCCTTTCAGAAGCCAGCCGAACCACCCCACAGATGATATCGACGGAATAATGATTTCCGTCCTCGAAGGTATTGCCTATGGCTGCGGCGACGCAATGATCGGAGTTAACCCGGTTGAAGATAACGTTGACAACACCAGCCGTATTGCTTACGCACTTTATGACTTTATGGAAAAATGGGAATGCCCGACCCAGTCCTCCGTTCTTTCACATATCACCACCCAGATGAAAGCGGTTGAAGAAGGCGCTCCGCTTTCCCTTTTCTTCCAGAGTATCGCGGGAAGCGAACCGGCGCTCAAAGCTTTCGGCGTTACAACCGAAATGCTTGATGAAGCAAATGACCAGATCCACCACATGGGTATTGCCTATGGCCCGAACCTTATGTATTTTGAAACCGGACAAGGTTCTGAGATGTCCATTGATGCGGACTGCGGTGTTGATGAAATGACTCTTGAAGCAAGAACCTATGGATTCGGACGCCGCTATGCTCCGTTCTGTGTAAACAACGTAAGCGGATTTATCGGACCGGAAACCATTTATGACGGCAGAGAAGCTCTTCGTGCTCATCTTGAAGACCAGTTTATGGGCAAGATGAGCGGACTTCCTATGGGAAGCGGCTGTGCTTATACCAACCACATGCATTGCGACCAGAACGACCTTGAAATCATCGATATGCTCATGTGCTTTGTCGGAACAAACTATGTTGCCGGTCTTCCTCTTGGTGATGACGTAATGCTCAGCTATCAGGATAACAGCTATCACGACAACGCAACAATGCGCCTTCTTACCGGACGCAAACCTGTTGTTGAATTCCACCAGTGGATGATGAAACTTGGACTTATGAGAGAAGATGCTTCACTTACAAAAGCGGCGGGCGATGCTTCTTTCTTCCTCCGTAACTAATAAAAATAATCATTGATGAAAAGGAGGAATTATAATGGCTAACCAGAAAGAAATAGAAAATCTTGTTGCAAAAATTGTTTCGGAAATTGTAAATAAAACAGAAGCGGAAGAAAAATGCGAATGCAAATGCTGCTGTGATGAGCAGATTCCCGATATCACCGCCGTAAGACATCAGGACGATTTCCACGTTCCGGATGCGGTAAACGAACCGGAATATATGAGAATGAAAGCAAGAACTCCCGCAAGAATCGGCGTTTGGAGAGCGGGCACACGTCTTAAAACCGATACTTTTCTTCGTTTCCGCGCGGACCATGCCGTTGCGGTGGATGCTGTTTTCACCGAAGTTCCGGAAGAATTTATTAAGGATATGGGAATGCCTTCTTTCCGCAGCCAGTGCCACAGCAAAGCGGAATATCTCCAGCGCCCGGATCTTGGAAGACTTTTTGATGAAGAAACCGCCGCAAAGATAAAATCCGAATGCAAAAATAAACCCACCGTTCAGATAATCGTTTCCGACGGACTTTCTTCCACCGCAGTTACCGCCAACATCGAAACCATTCTTCCCGCAATAATGCAGGGACTTAAAGTCTATGGGCTTGAAGCCGGAACACCTTTCTTTGTACGCTATGCAAGAGTTGGAATTATGGATCAGGTTACCGAACTTCTCGATGCGGACGTTACGGTAAACCTTATCGGAGAAAGACCCGGACTTGCAACCGGTGAATCCATGAGCGCATATATCACATATAAAGGCTATGTGGGAATGCCGGAAGCGGGAAGAACCGTTATTTCCAACATTCATAAAGGCGGAACTCCGCCGGTTGAAGCAGGTGCGCATATTGCGGAACTTGCAAAGAAGATGCTCGACCAGAAGATTTCCGGCCTCGGACTTCAGATATAATTTCAAAAAACCCGCATGCTCATGCGGGTTTTTTGAATTATCGTAGTTACAAATGTATGATTTTGTGATATACTTTTGATAATAAAATTTTGGAGGGATCAAAGTGTCAAAATATCCTATCAGCAAAGAATTCTTTCCGTTCAATATGCTTGTTCCGCCGATAAAGGATCCCGAATCTGCGGGTAAAATGGGAGAAATGATGAAGCCTCCGAAATGGATATGGCGGGATAAAGATATATCAGTAAGGGTGGAAACCATACCGGGATATAACGATGCACCTATTGAAGTATTTGTTATGGAACCAAAATTTATTAAAACCGAAAACTGCCTGATATATTATCACGGCGGCGTTTTTTTCTTTGAGGGCGCCGGATATCATTATCGTAACGCAAAATCGTATATATTGAATATCCCCTGCAAAGTTGTTTTTGTCCAGTATAGGCTTGCGCCAAAACATCCTTTTCCTGTTCCGACAGAGGACAGCTACAAAGCTTTTGAATGGGTATGCAATAACGCCGAAAAACTTGGAATAGATAAGGACAAAATCGCTTTGGGCGGCGACAGCGCCGGAGGTTGCCTTACCGCGGCGGTAACACAAATGGCGCGTGACCGCAGGCTGGATGTGAAAATAAAATTTCAGCTTTTGATTTATCCTTTTGTTGACCAGAGCATGGACAGTGAAAGCAACAGGAAATTTACGGATACTCCGATGTGGAACAGCACTTTATCAAAACAAATGACCGGGGGATTTATACAGGATAAAAACATTGAAAATTTTGTTTATGCCTCGCCGATAGAAGGAAGTTTTGATGAATTGCCTCCGGCATATATTGAAACGGCGGAATTTGACTGTCTGCATGATGACGGAATAAATTACGGCGCAAAATTAAAAAATGCCGGAATAGCTGTTGAAATCAATGAGACAAAAGGCACCATGCACGGTTTTGACATTGTTCAAAGCGCAAAAATAACCGAAAAAGCGGTTGCGGAACGAATAGAATATATGCGAAAAATGTTCGTCTGATATTTATTTGAAACGGATTGATTATTCAATCCGTTTTTGCTTGTAGCTTTAGCGAAAATAAGGAATGCCGTAGATGGAACTGCGGCATTCCTTTTAATCAAGGTGCCCGGGGTTCGAATCCCCGATGGCTCACCACGAAAAAACCGCTTAACAATGCAAATTGTTGAGCGGCTTTTTTTATACCTGGAATCACAGTGAAATAATAGTTACCCCAAAAATATTATGAATATGTTTTGATAATTTCTTCTGCTATAACTTTTTTTGAAACACAACGATCCATTGCCTGTTTTTCTATGTAACGATGAGCACCCTGCTCGTCCATTTTCAGTTCATCGATAAGAAGCCACTTTGCCCGGTTGACGATACGGATTTCTTCCATTTTTTCCTCGATGGAAAGAGTTTTCTTCTCGGTTTTTCTAAGCCTTTCACGTGCGCTTGAAAGCCAGCTGAGAGCAATCGTCATTGTTGGCTTTGAGGTTGGCATTGGGAGAACGAACACACCGTGTTCGGCTACCTTGTCGTGGATTTCTGCCTGAAGTTCTGCCTGTACCATTAGGAGTACGACGGTTTCTTTTGAATTTCCTGTGTCAATTGCAAAACGAGTTCCGGTATTATCAGGGAGTGGCGAATTGATGATTACAAAATCAAAAGCACGCTCGGCAAGTGCCCGCTTTGCGGCACTGACATTCGATACAAAAAGGGTGGGTGAATATTTCGAGCCCGGGAGAAGAGCGGAGAGTGCATTATTAAAGCTTTCCGATGCCGAAACGATTAGAACGCTGTAAACCCGTTCTTTCAGACTCATTTTTGCTCCCCTCCTTTTTTATGTTATTCAGATTTATTTGTTGCAGTAAATATCTAAAATTGACGCAGGTATATGTTCTTTGATAAATTCACTTGCCGCGGCTGCCTTGCGAGCATCGCATAAACTTCCGGGCAGTTTTTTAAACTTTGCCAAAGTTTCAGCATCAGCTTTGTATAAATTAATATTGGCAGCTTCGGGCAGGTCAAGTTTTTTTTCAAGACCTATAAGGGCCGCATAAATCAAAAGCGTAAATGCAAGATACGGATTTGCTGTTGGATCGGGTGAACGAAGCTCCGCACGGCGGTATTCGCCGACCGCAGCAGGAATACGGACAAGCTGGGAACGGTTTTCGTTTGACCAGGAAACATAACCGGGGGCTTTATCCATTCCAAAACGTTTATAAGAATCCTCTGTAGGGTTGAGAAATATGGTCATTTCCAAAACCTTATCAAGAACGCCCGCAATCATATGGCAAAGATTTTCGGAACCGTCATTTGACTGGACAGACATATTGATATGAAATCCGTTGCCGGGTTTGTGCTCAAGAGGTTTCGGGCCGAAATCAACAAAAACACCGTTGCGGCGGGCAACTATTTTAACGATTGTCTGAAAAGTCATTGTATCGTCTGCAACCGTAAGCGGGTCGGAATAACGGAAATCTATCTCGTTTTGTCCGGGACCTTCTTCGTGGTGTGAACTTTCGGGACGGATGCCCATCTGTTCCAGAGTAAGACATATCTCGCGGCGGATGTTTTCACCTCTGTCATCGGGAGCAAGATCCATGTATCCGGCTTCATCATAAGGAATTTTTGTCGGTTTGTTATTTTCATCAAGCTCAAACAGATAGAATTCCTGCTCTGAACCGAAGGCAAAGGTGTAACCTGCTTTTTTTGCGTCTTCGACTGCCCTTTTGAGAAGACTGCGGGTATCGCATTCAAACGGTGTGCCGTCAGGATATGTTATGTGAGTAAACATACGCACAACTTTGCCGTGCTCTGGCCTCCAGGGAAGCAGCATCAGCGTTTCGGGATCGGGGTGGAGCAGAAGATCGCACCTTGTTTCATCGCCAAAGCCTGCAATTGCCGAAGCATCAAAGGCGATGCCATATTCAAAGGCACGAGGCAGTTCCTCGGGCATAATAGAAATATTTTTTTGTTTTCCGAATACATCACAAAAGGCAAGACGAATAAATTTAACATCTTCCTCCCGGACGTACTGCATTACCTCTTCCTTTGAATAATTCATAGTATCCTGCTCACTTTCTTTCGCTTTGCGATAAAATTCTGATATCAGATTATATTTATTATACCATACAATCTGGGAGAAAACAAAACGTGAACTGCGATTTTTATCATTTTTCCATAGTTAATTGTGTAAAAAAGATTGTTTTTGCAGGAATTGCACAAAATAACTTCAAAAATATTGACAAAGTTTTTTTGCGGGTGTAAAATGCAGAGCGTAAAAGCAAGGCTTTTAGGTTTGAGAGTTCAAAATCGCAATCTTGCTTTCAGGAATCAAAACAATTTTATATATGAAGAAGGCAAAGGCGTCTTTAATGTTTTTTACATTAAAGGCGCCTTTATCTGTTTTTGCAATATTTCGGATAAGCTGTTAAGGAGAACGATCATGGAAACTGTAAAAGATTATTTTGCAAGTCTGGTTTTTGACGACAGAGTTATGAAAGCCACCCTTTCGGATGAAATATATGATTCGCTCAAAAAAACAATTGAAGAAGGCTCGGAACCTGATATAGGCGTTGCCAACGCAGTTGCTGCGGCCATGAAGGATTGGGCGGTTTCCAAAGGCGCAACACATTATACCCACTGGTTCCAGCCTCTTACCGGAATCACCGCCGAAAAGCATGACAGTTTCATTTCTCCTTCTACTGATGGCGGTGTGATTATGGAATTTTCCGGGAAAGAACTTATTAAAGGCGAACCGGATGCTTCTTCTTTTCCGAACGGCGGTCTGAGGACTACCTTTGAAGCAAGGGGTTATACTGCATGGGATCCGACGTCTTATGCGTTTATTAAGGATAAAACCTTATGCATTCCCACTGCGTTCTGTTCTTACAGCGGCCATGCTTTGGACAAAAAAACTCCTCTTTTGCGCTCAATGGCGGCGCTCAACAAACAGGCGCTCCGAATCCTCAGATTGTTCGGAAACAACAGCGTAAAAAGAGTGACCGGCTATGTTGGTCCCGAACAGGAATATTTCCTTATCACCAAAGAAATGTATGAAAAGCGTCCGGACCTTTGCTTTACCGGACGTACTTTATTTGGAGCAAAACCTCCGAAAGGGCAGGAAATGGGCGACCACTATTTTGGTGTAATCAAACCGAAAGCTGCAGCTTTTATGAAGGAACTTGATGAGGAACTTTGGAAACTGGGAATACTTGCCAAGACGGAGCATAACGAGGTTGCTCCGGCTCAGTATGAACTGGCACCGATTTATACTACCGCAAATATTGCAACCGACCATAACCAGCTTACGATGGAGATAATGCAGAAGGTGGCGGCAAAACATGGTCTTGTGTGTCTGCTCCACGAAAAACCCTTTGCCGGCATAAACGGCAGCGGAAAACACAACAACTGGTCCATTGCCACCGATACGGGACAAAATCTGCTTTCTCCGGGTGCAACGCCCTATGAAAACGCACAGTTTTTGCTGTTCCTTTGCGCTGTTATAAAAGCGGTGGACGATTATCAGGATCTGCTCCGAATTTCGGTTGCGACTGCAGGAAATGATTGCCGCCTCGGTGCAAGCGAAGCACCGCCCGCGGTTGTGTCCGTTTTTCTCGGCGATGAACTGAATGCAGTTCTTGAGGCTATCGAAACCGATACGCCTTATAAAGGTGCCGAAAAGACCCGGATGAAGCTTGGGGTTGACGTTCTGCCCGGGTTCAACCGTGATACCACAGACCGCAACAGAACTTCTCCATTTGCTTTTACCGGCAATAAGTTTGAATTCCGTATGCTCGGTTCCTCCAACAGTATCGCCTGCGCGAATATCATGCTGAACAGCGCAGTTGCTGAGTCCCTCAGGATTTATGCCGACAGACTGGAAGGTGAGGAAGATTTCGAGACCGCGCTGCACAGTATGATTCGGAATACTATAAAAGATCATAAACGCATCATATTTAACGGCAACGGATATGACGAAAACTGGATCCGGGAGGCGACGGAAAAGCGAGGCCTTCTCAATTTCCGCACCACCGCCGACTGCATGCCTCATCTTCTTGATAAAAAGAATATGGATATGCTTATTTTCCACGGTGTGTTCACCGAAGCGGAACTGAAATCCAGATATGAAATCATGCTTGAAAATTACTGCAAAACCATAGTGATCGAAGCAAACACAATGGTCAATATGGCGAAGACGCAGATTGTTCCGGCAATTGAAGCCTATGCTGCGGATACTGCAAAGGCGGCTGCCTCAAAAAAGACGCTGGACTCCACGCTTGTTTGCGGATATGAAACCGGCGTTGTAAGAAAGCTTTCTGCTCTGGCTGACCAGATTGCTTCAAAAGCTGAAGAGCTGGAAACTGCGCTTATTTCTCTTGATAAGGCGGAAGATATCGGAGCAAAATCCGTTATGATCCGCGATACGGTACTGGGACTTATGAGCGAGCTCAGAATCCCATGTGACGAAGCCGAAACCATTACGGCAAAGAATTACTGGCCGATGCCAACCTATGCCGATCTGCTGTTCGGCATAAAATAAATGACAAAAAAGTAAAGGTGCGGAGCATTCAAAAATGAACAATTATACGGAGAAAAACTTTTCACCGCAGTATAAGCGGAGCGGAAGATGATTATTCAAAAATAGTTAAACATCTTGCCGGATATATAATGGAGGTATGATTATGTCAGACTGTGCGATAGTAGGTATAAATTGGGGCGACGAAGGAAAAGGCCGGATGGTGGATCTGCTCACTGAAAATTATGACGTGGTTGTGCGTTTTCAGGGCGGCGGCAACGCCGGACATACGGTAGTCAACGAAAAAGGAAAGT